>MEYH01000019.1:23955-24090 GCA_001773955.1 Candidatus Sediminicultor quintus
CACCATCTGATCCGATTTGTTTTCAGAGCGTTGGGTGTTAGTATTGAAGGGTTAATGAAACAAACTTTATGAAAAGTAAATTTGGTATTTCTAAAAATGTTTTTATTCTTGGACTGGTAAGTTTTTTTAATGATG
>MEYH01000020.1 GCA_001773955.1 Candidatus Sediminicultor quintus
AGCAGAAATTTACCCAGCTTTTTCACAAAATCGCGCAAACTATTTAATATTTTTGTGGCTTTATTATTTCCTTGTCATTCCCGCGGAAGCGGGAATCCAGAAAAAACAAAGAGATATAGATTCCTGCTTTCGCAGGAATGACAAAAAAGAGGCAAAATCTATTTCTCTGTTTTTTAAATATATAGATTCTATAAAAGTATGGGAATGGGAATACAATAGATTGAAGAGTTATGAGTTTTATAATATAAATCTGTTATTTAGATTGTAGGAATTGAAAATGAAAGAAATAGTGATAATAAGCGGTAAAGGCGGAACAGGTAAGACAGTTATTACTGCAAGTTTTGCAGTTTTAGCCAAAGAAAAAGTCATGGGAGATTGCGATGTAGATGCTTCCAATCTTTATCTTTTACTTCATCCTGAAATAAAAGAAAAACATGATTTTTATGCCGGATTAATCCCCATTATAGATTTAGAAAAATGCACTAATTGCGGTCGATGTCAGGAAGTCTGCCGTTTTGAAGCTATTAAAACAATTAAAGATCAGACCGTAATTGACCTTATATCTTGCGAAGGATGCGGCTTATGTGCTTTGGTTTGTCCGTTGCAGGCAATTCAGATGAAAGAAAATCTTTGTGGAGAATGGTATATTTCTGAGACTAAATATGGACCTTTAGTGTATGCTCGATTGGGGATCGCGGAAGAAAATTCAGGAAAATTGGTTACTTTAGTACGCCAGAATGCGCAAACAATTGCTAAAAAAAATAATCTGGAATTAATAATTGTAGATGGTCCTCCGGGAATCGGTTGTCCTCTTATAGCTACTCTCAGCGGAGCTAATTTAGCTGTAGTGGTGACCGAACCAACCCTCTCTGGAATACATGATTTGGAAAGAGTAGTAAAAGTAGCCCAACATTTTGGGGTGAAAACGGTAGTTATAATAAATAAGTTTGATATTAATTTAGAGAATTCATCTAAAATCGAAGACTGGTGCCGAAAAGATAATATACCGATAATAGGTAAAATTCATTTTAATAATATAATAACTGAAGCTTTGGTAAAAGGAGTGCCGGTAGTTGAATATAGTGATAATACAGTAACTAAAGAGATAAAGGATATATGGCAGAAATTAGATGGTTTTACTATTTAAGATAAAGGAGATGTTATGCTTACTTTTGGACCGGTCCCTTCCAGGCGTTTAGGCCGTAGTTTAGGCATAAATAATATTCCCCCAAAAATATGTACTTACTCTTGCATCTATTGCCAGTTAGGGAAAACTTCTAAAATGAAAATACAACCCCAGATTTTTTATTTACCTTCTGAAATTTTTATAGAAGTACAGGATAAGGTAAAAAAAAGTAAAGAAAAAGGAGAACCTATTGATTATCTTACTTTTGTACCTGATGGAGAACCCACCTTAGATATTAATTTAGGTCAGGAGATTAAATTAATCAAATCTTTAGGGATTAAAATAGCCGTTATTAGTAATAGCTCTCTTATAGATCAAAAACAAGTAAGAGAGAATTTAATGGAAGCAGATTTGATTTCTTTTAAAATAGATTCTGTTGAAGAAGAGATTTGGCGTAAAGTGGATCGACCTCATAGAAATCTATCCTTAAAAGATATTCTAAACTCTATGTTAAAATTTAAGGAAAATTTTAAAGGAGAAATAATTACAGAGACGATGTTAGTTAAAGATATTAATGATAATAGCCAGCATATAGAAAGGGTGGCTGATTTTTTAGCTAAACTCAAACCGAGCCTGTCTTATTTATCCCTCCCTATCCGGCCTCCTGCAGATAGTTGGGTACAGTCTCCTTCAGAGGGAGTTGTAAACCAGAGTTACCATGTTTTTAAAGAAAAGGTTGATCAGGTGGAATGTCTTATTGGCTATGAAGGCAATGCCTTTGCCTTTACCGGTGAAGTAGAAGAAGATATTTTGAGTATTACCTCAGTACATCCTATGAGAGAGGATGCCTTGAAAGATTTTTTGGGAAGGGCTAATTCTGATTGGTCGGTTATAGACCGATTAATTAAACAAGGCAAATTAGTAGAATCAGAATATGAAGGACATAAATTCTATATCAGAAAATTTAATAAAAAAAGGTAAGAAGAAAGGGGAAAGAATGGCAAAAAATATCGATAATCCGGAAAAGAAAACAGAAAACAATCTCGATGAAAAACTAAAAAACAATATGTCTAAAATAAAACATAAAATTTTAGTACTTTCCAATAAAGGGGGAGTAGGTAAAAGTTCAGTAGCAATCAATTTAGCCTGCGCTTTAAGCGGAAAAACCTTTAAAGTAGGGATATTAGATGTTGATCTACATGGGCCCTCGGTGGCTAAAATGCTGGGTTTTGAAGGTAAAAAATTACAGGGGAACTCGGAAGGAATAATTCCTATGAGTATTTCGCCTAATTTAACAGCTGTTTCTATGGCTTCTTTAATTGAGAATTCTGATTCCCCTCTTATTTGGAGAGGTCCTTTAAAGGCGATAGCTATAAAACAATTTTTAGGTGAAGTAGAATGGGGTAATTTAGATTATCTTATAGTTGATTCTCCTCCCGGAACCGGTGATGAGCCTTTATCTATTTGTCAGCTTATTCCTGAATTAGAGGGAGGAGTTATTGTTACTACACCCCAAGAGGTAGCTTTATTAGATTCTCGCAAATGTGTAAATTTTTTAAGAAAACTTAAGATACCTATTTTAGGTATCATAGAAAATATGAGTGGGCTAAAATGTCCCCATTGTGGAGAAAATATTGATTTGTTTAAATCAGGTGGAGGAGAGAAAGCAGCAAAAGAATTTAATTTACCATTTTTAGGTAAAATTCCCATCGAAATAAATATGGTAAACTCTACGGATGAGGGCAAACCATATATTTTTCAATATAAGGATTCGGAGACTGCACAAGCTTTTAATCAAGTAGTAGAATTAATTCTTGCTCAAATGAAATAGCTAAACCTTACAATATTATTGTGGGTTAGCTTTCGTAAAACAAAGGAGAAATACAATGAAAATTGGGATTATCTTAACAACAAAGGAATATGAAAAAGCTTGGAACGCTTTTCGATTCGCCACAACAGCAAAAAAGAATAGCCATCAAGTTAAAATGTTTTTAATGGGAGAAGCTGTTGAATGTGAAGGATTGAAACATGAAAAATTTAATGTAGATGAACAATTAAATATTTATTTAAAAGAAGGTGGAGAAATTCTTGCTTGTGGAATATGTCTTAAGTCAAGAAATTTAAGCAGTACTGAAGCATGTCCGCTATCAACTATGGTTGATTGTGTAAAAATGGTTGAATGGGCAGAAAAAGTTATAACATTTTAATATCCAGCGGCAGTGTCTGTGCTATTTTAATTTATTGTTGCTCTTACCCTTCGTACACAATATAAATATAGCATAGCCGTTTTGTTGCTGGTGCTCTTTTTTCTAACAACTTAGTACTGTAGCACTGCCGTGATGAGATAAAATTTGGGGTATAGAAAATGTATAAAAATGAGAGAAATAAATTATGTATTATACCTATGCAATAACTGGATTAATATTATTAATTTCTTTTATTATAAATAAAGAGAAAACGATCAAAGCGATTAAGATTGCTACTGTAAAATTTAAAAAAATATTCCCCACTTTTATCACTATGCTTATATTTATTTCGATTATCCTTTTTCTTTTTCCTGATGAAGTAATTTTAAATTATATGGGGAATAATAGTAAATTTATTAGTGTTTTATTGGCTTCTTTTTTGGGATCGATAACTTTAATGCCTGGTTTTGTAGCTTTTCCTTTATGCGGTATTTTATTGACTAAGGGAGTACCTTATATGGTTCTATCAGCTTTTACCACAACCTTAATGATGGTAGGAATCATAACCTTTCCCATAGAAAAAGAATATTTTGGGGTAAAAGTAACTATAATAAGGAATATAATCAGCTTTTTTATAGCTCTTATTGTGGCGGTGATAACTGGTATTTTTTTTGGGGAGATTTTTTGATGAAACGAAATACCAAAATTAAAATAGCTTATATATCAGTTTATATTTTTTTCTTAATCATATCTTTTATGTTTGAATTTAATCCTGGAAAAGTAATCGGTTATAATTTCATTTCCTTTTTAGTATATATGCTTAAGATACTCCCTTGTGCTTTTATATTAATAGGTCTATTTGAAGTATGGGTAAAGAAAGAAGTAATTGAAAAATATTTAGGTGAAGAATCTGGCATTAAGGGGTATTCATTGGTTATACTGCTTGCTGGAACCATAGCCGGTGGACTATTAGTAGCGTTTCCAGTTACTTATTCTTTATATAATAAAGGAGCAAAGCTCAGTATTGTTTTTACCTATATAGGAGCTGCAGCAATTTATAGAATCCCTATGACTTTGTATGAAGCATCATTTATGGGAGTAAAATTTACTGCCATAAGGTTATTAATTTCTTTACCTTTAGTGATTATAACTTCAATATTATTAGGAGAATATTTAACTAAGAGAAATTATAAGATGGCAGAAGATAAGTAAATTAATTTGAATTTAAATTATTGAATATTTAACCGAAACCAGAGTTATCATAATTGGAGAAGTAGTAGCAACATCAATAGACCAAGAACTTTTTTTAAAAGGTTTTGCCAAACAAAAAGGACAATTAGATCCTTTTTTTATGTTCAGGGAGCTTATTTTGGATTAAGAAGATATGTGCACAAAAGGTAATGAATAATCTATTAGGAGTAAGTATAGATTAGATGAGAACTTATTTGGATTGTATTCCCTGTTTTTATAGGCAAGCTTTAGAAACAGCTAGACTTGCTGGGGCAAATGAGATCATACAAAAAAAGATTATAGATGAGCTTTCTAAATTAATACCTGATTTTCCATTAGAGGCGAGCCCTCCAGAGATGGGAAAAACTGTTTACGCTTTGGTAAGGGGAATAATTGGTGTGAAGGACCCCTTTAAAGAGATTAAAGAAAATAGTAATAAGTTAGCCCTAAGGCTTTACCCTGAATTAAAACAAGAAATAAACAATTCGGAGGATAGACTTTTAACTGCTGTAAAATTATCTATTGCCGGTAATGTTATTGACTATGGGGTGAAAAATTCTTTAAATGTGGAAGAAGAGATAAATAAAATTTTTAATAAGGATTTCAAAATCGATAATGAAAATAATAAAAATGTATTTAGATATCAAGAATTTAAGGAAATTTTATCTAAGGTTAAACATATAATTTATTTAGCTGATAATGCAGGAGAGGTTGTTTTTGATAGATTATTGATAGAGGAATTAACAGAAAAATTAGGGAAGAAGGTTATTTATGTAGTAAGAGATAAACCAATTATTAATGATGCTTTAATAGAAGATGCTTTATTTTGTGGAATAAATAGAACAGCAGAGGTTGTTTCGAGCGGCTCAGATGCACCAGGCACATTACTTAAATATTGTTCACCTGAATTTATTAGAATATACCAAAAGGCAGAATTAATTATTAGTAAAGGACAGGGAAATTACGAAGCTCTTTCAGAAGAAGATAAACTTATATTTTTTTTATTTAAAGCAAAATGTCCGGTAATAGCCGAGGATGTTGGTTGTAATGTAAGGGATATGGTTTTAGTAGATAGGTGAAATAAGTAGATAAAGGAGATTGGTTCTATTTTTGTCAAAAAAAAGTTTTGGCTCTTCAGATTGTAATTGCCTAACTCATTTATTTTATATAAAGAATAAGGAAAAAGCAGAAAGTATTTTAGAAGAAATAGGTTTTTCTGTTTATTATTCTTTTCAGAATTTATATTTTTAGTACATACAAAGGGATTAGCTTAGTAGCAACTTCAGCCAGGCCCAGCTCCAGTGTCCGCAAAACTACCATTCTTCCTCTGTAGTCATAAGGCATTTCTCTTACATCTTTAATTACTTTTTTCCCTCGGTCATTACTTAAATCCATTAGGAAATATCTCTCTCCATTATTTTCAACCACACTTAGCACACTCAACAAATCTGGAAAATGATAACCACCGCCATGAGGGGCTACATTGGCGTTTTTAAGTTTATTCATTAAACCAAGCTTTTTACCCCTTTTCGCAAAACCTAAATTTTCAATTTGCTCTTTGCTAAAAGAAGGTTTGCCATATATCAGATATGCCGGCAAATCTCCCCGTAAGGCCAGGGGTAAAATTTTATGATCTTTTATACTGTGACAACCCAAGAGCATAGTGTTTATATCGGCTAACCCCTGGTGAGTTTCATTGGAAATTATTTTAAAATCTCCAAACAATCTTTTGGCAAATTCAATTCTTCTCTTTTTGGAAAAATCTTCAACAAATTTATACTGTTCGTAATAATTGGTGGCTTTTTTCCCGGTTAGGAACCTAATTTTACCAAACGGGGTGTCTATTTTTTCGGCAATTTCCTCTAATTTTTTACTCCGATAATAGTACAGACCATAGCCTCTTTGATGATCATCTCTTAACTCATCACCTGCACCATGAACAATAAACATGTAAGGTGGAAAATCTTCAATTCCGGCGATATTCCTCACCTTAAATACATCTATAAAATGATTTCCCTTACCAAAATCCCAGATAACTTTTATCCCTTCAACCTTTATATCAGAAGTTTTTGCAGAAAGTTTGGTTATTTTAGCAATTAAGTTTTCTATTTCAGGAAGTTTTTCTAAACCACCTACCAGCATTCCACAAGCATTGGGTAAAACATCTAATATGCTTAATTCTAAAGCCCCATCTCCCCATTCAATTTTTCCCCCATAACCAAAACCATTGTTCCACCTTTCTACATTTCTAGTGATAGTGGCATCAGGAGTAGATATAAAGGTAGCATCAGGATTTAAACCGAGCTTTTCCTGGAGAAACTGAATTTTAGCGATTCCATAAGCCATATTAGCGAAACACAACTTGGTAGCACTATCATTAATTCCAGTCATAAAGAGATGTTCTTTGGCTCTACTTAAATGTTCTTCTTTTTTCATTGCATTTTCTCCTTTAAATACTTTTATATATTTTATACAAAATAATTATTTATGCATCCTTTAATTTGTTTAAAAATATTTATTGAAGTTTAAGATTGATATTCTTCTTTGGAAATAAAATGGCCGCCGGTAATTTCTTCCGATATCTTTCGGTAATTTCTATCGAATTCCAAATGCAAGTTAATTCGATTGGGACAAGAAGCTCCGATTAATTCTTTCTTTAATATATAAGCTGGTTCTTCCTCTTTATATGTGGGGGTAAGATCATTATATTTCCTGATAAGGGTTCTAAATTTTTCTCCACATCTATCACACTGGCTATAAATCCAGAGAAATCCCGAGGGATCTTCTTTTCTTTTGCCAAACAACTTTTTTAAAAAGCCAGAACTCATTCTACACCTCCTTAAAAATCTACAAATAAAAAGAAAAAACATTACTGACAAGTATGAATTCCCACTTGCAACTCTAATCTTGTATTTTGTATTTTCCTTGCACTTATTACCCGCACCTATGCGCTAAACGCTGTACGCTCCACGCTAGGTTTATAAATTTATTATAACATAATCTGAATTTAAATAAAATTAGAAAAATATTTAAAATATTTTTCTAAAAAAGAAGGAATTTTAAATTCTTTGTCGAATATAATGACAGCATTGTTTTTATAAATTTTATAGGTTTAAGGTGTAAAGTGGAAGAAAATATACCGGATAAGTTAGAGGCGTATTTAAGAGATTTGGAGGAACGTTATAAATATTATTATGAATTAGAGAGAGATAAAGAAATATCCGGCCTGAAGGTAGATATTTTTGCTCTATCTTCTACAGAACATTTTCGTCAAGTTTTAACAAAAAATATAAAGGTTGACCAGCATTATACCAAGGAGTATGCGATAGTTAAGGCAGAAAAAAGATTTGTAGATAAAAATGAAGTAGAAGAATTTTCTAAATATTTGAAATCATTAATTAATAAACCGTTTACTCCTTCGGTAAATATTATGTCGACTATTATAAATGGTGTATTGATTTCTACTTCTGGTTTTTCCGAAGAAGCGGTAAATTTTACTAAAAAGTTTAAATTTTCCAAATCTTTCTGGTTAGGTATTAAGGGATGGTGTGATATAAGACTTATTTTAGTTGATTTAAAGGAAGAAAAGTTATATTCTAATCAAAAGGGGGAAGAAGTACTTTCCGCTTATAAAATTAAATCTTCTTCTGGAGGTGATAAAACTTAAAATAAATATTTTAATGTTTTTATAAATATAAGCTTAAGTTGCTGGGACAGACAATAGAGTAAAAAATATTATTATAATTATCGTATATCAAAAAATATTTTATTAATTAAAGGAGGGATTATATTTAAATGAACCTTTTAACGATTTTATTAGTAGCTATCGCACTTTTTGCGATTGCCCTTAAAACTTACGGCGGCTATTTAGCCAGGCTTGTAGGATTAGATAATAAAAAAAAGACACCAGCTCATACTATGACAGATGGATTTGATTATGTTCCGGCAAAAATGCCGGTTCTGATGGGACATCATTTTGCATCCATTGCAGGAGGAGGACCCATTTTAGGGCCGATTCAAGCTTCCGTCTTTGGATGGCTTCCTTGCTTTTTATGGATTGTTTTGGGGAGCATCTTTATTGGTGGAGTACATGATTTTATGTCTCTTATTTCCTCGGTTAGACATGAAGGTAAGACAATGGGAGAAGTAATTGGAAAAAATGTAGGTAAAAACGCAAAAATATTATTTCTAATCTTTGTCTGGTTAGCTCTGGTTTTAGTAGTGGCAGTTTTTTCCATTTTAGTGGCTAACACCTTTGCAGCCAATCCTGCTGTTGCTACTGCTTCCGTTCTATTTTTGGTAATTGCTATAGGAATGGGTTATACCCTTTATCGTAAAGGTGCGTCTCTTGGCCTTGTTACGGTAATCGGGGTAATTTTATTATTTTTGTCTATCTGGATAGGTTTAAGAGCACCTTTTGCCCTGAGCGCTAGAACTTGGATTTACCTCTTAATGGTGTATATCTTTTTTGCTTCTGCGTTGCCAGTATGGACTTTATTGCAGCCGAGAGATTACTTATCTTCATTCTTGCTGTATACTGCTTTGGGCGGAGCAGTAATAGGTATTCTTATTGGACGTCCAGCTCTACAACTCCCTGCTTTTACTGCTTTTAAACAACCAGTGGGTTACCTGTTCCCCATGCTCTTTGTAATAATAGCCTGTGGAGCAATCTCTGGTTTCCATTCCCTTTGTGCTTCCGGGACAACTTCAAAACAATTGGATAAGGAATCAGATGCTCAAGTTATCGGTTATGGAGCAATGTTACTTGAAGGTGTACTCGCAACAGTTGCTTTAGGTACTGCTGCAATGTTAACCAAAGCGGGATTGGCTGATGGATTAGCTAATTGGGGTGGACCTGTTGGAGTCTTTGCTCATGGTATGGGGAACTTTTTGGCTAATTTGGGAATAAAAGAACAAGTTGGAATAGCCTTTGGTGCTTTAACTGTATCTGCCTTTTTACTTACCTCTTTGGATACTGCTTGCAGGTTAGGTAGATATGCCCTGGAAGAGCTCACTGCTGAATGGGCACCAGCTCTCTCCAATAGATATGTAGCTACTATTATTACTGTCATAGCTGGTGGAGCACTTGCCTTAAGCGGTACCTGGAGTGCTATTTGGCCGATATTCGGAGCATCAAACCAACTTTTAGCAGGTTTAGCCTTATTAGGGGCTACTGCCTGGTTAGCACATTTGGGCAAGAAATATATTGTTACTTTTTATCCTATGATTTTTATGATTATAGTTACGGTGGTGGCTTTACTTACCATGGTATTCCAGAATTTTGCAAAAGGAAATTATTTGTTAGGTGGTATGTCACTAGTACTATTGATACTTGCGGGGTTTGTTATTAATGAAGGAATGAGGGCAATAAATAAATTTAAAACCATGAGCGCAAAAGCCAAATAATTTCCTAACCAATTATAATCGAGATCAAGAAGATTTTAACAGAATTATAAAATTTAAGAAGTCCCAGCAACTTATTTTGATAAATAGAACAGCGAGCAAGGCTAACAGATTTTTTAATTTTGTTAGCCTTATTTTTATCGAAAACCTATTTAGCATATCGTATATATAGTTTATAATAAAGAAAATAAAAGAAAGAAAAAGGTAGAGGACGGATGAATTCGCCTCTACCTGTGCACCTGGCAAGAACGGTAACTTGGCAGTAATAAATATTTCATTGGAAAGCAAATATGAATATTAAGGAAGAAATAAAAGAACAATTAAATAAAAGAACTCTATTGCTCGATGGAGCGATGGGTACCATGCTTCAATTATATGGTCTTAATTCGGGAGAGTGCCCTGAAGGATGGAATATATCTCATTCTCAAGTAGTGCAAAAAATTCATCAAGAATATATAGAGGCTGGAGCGGATATAATACTGACCAATACTTTTGGTGCTAATAGAATTAAATTAAGTGGTTTTGGTAGAGAAACCAATATTCTAAAAATAAATGAAATAGCAGTAAATATAGCTAAAGAGGCAATAGATAAAGAAAGAAGTTTGGGAAAAAGAATATTTATCGCCGGTTCTCTAGGGCCTACGGGAAAGATCTTAGAACCATATGGAGATTTAAAAGTAAGTGAGGTTTATAAAAATTATAAAGAACAGACAGTGATTTTGGAGAAAGCAGGTGCAGATTTAATAATTTTAGAAACTTTTTATGATCTTGAAGAAATAAAAACTGCACTTAAGGCAGTGAAAGAAAACTCTGATGTAATGGTGATTGCTTCGATGACTTTTGATAAAAATTTAAAGACTGTATATGGAGTTGACCCGGAGAGAGCAGTGATAGTTCTTGAAAATGAAGGAGCAGATGGGGTAGGGGCTAATTGTGGGACCGGTCCGGAAGTTCTATATGAAGTCTTGAAAATAATGAAGAAGGTAAGTAAGACTTATTTAATGGTTGAGCCTAATGCGGGGATGCCTGAATTGGTTAAAGGTAAAGTAGTATATCCTGCATCTCCAAAAATAATGGCTGATTATACTGAAAAATTTGTTAAATTAGGGTTAAATTTAATTGGCGGTTGTTGCGGTACTACACCCTTACATATTAAAGCAATGTCGGATAAAATTAAAAATTAATGGTAATAATTATTACTCCAACGACCAGATATGCAATAAATGTAATATTTAATAGGAGAAGAAAAAAATTCATCAAATACCAAAAATCGTTGGTATAAGTGTAAATATTGGTGATGCAGTTAAGAAAGAATAAAAAAATTGTTAGCTAAAATTTGACAAAGTTTATAAATGATGATAAAATTTTGGAAAACAAAATATGTCTGCAGAAGTGTGTCTAGGGTTCCGTCTAATTAATTATTAGGGTCTGGACCAAGCGGTACAAGGTATCTAATCCGATACTACACTTTTAGGATAAAAGCCTGAGAGATAGGTTCTGTTAATTCCATCATTACCTATTTCTCTGGCTTTTTTTATAAGTAAAAGCGTTTAATGCTTTAATTAAATAAAAAATTAAGAAAAATATTTATCTTAATAGATAGCATGGAGAGTTATGAATAATTTGGATTATGAAGATTATTTGGAAACATTAAACAAAATAAGCAGAGCTATAACTTCTGACCTTTACCTTGAAGATATATTAAAACTTATCGTAACCTTAACTGCCAATGTGATAAAAGCAAAGGTTTGTAATGTGTGGTTAATAGATGAAAAAAAACAAGAATTTAATATTAAAGCTACTCAGTCGATGCATCAGGAATATCTAAACAAAAAAACCATAAAATTAAATGAAGGCATAGTAGGATTGGTAGCCAGAGAAAAAAAACCAAAAATAATTTTTGATGTATTAGAAGAGGAACAATACAAAGAAAAAAAACTTGCCAGGAAAGAAGGTTTGGTTTCTATGGCAAGCATCCCTATGATGGTAAAAGATAAAGTTATGGGCGTACTTAATGTTTATACAAATAAGCCTTATGAATTTACCGTAGCCGAGATTTCTCTTCTAAGTACTATTGCCAATCAGGCAGCAGTCGCTATTGAAAAAACTGAATTAATAGTTAAGACTAAAATAATTCAAGAAGAATTAGATACCAGAAAAAAAACAGAGAGAGCAAAAGGAATATTAATGGAAGAAAGGAACATAAATGAAAGTGAAGCCTTTTCTTTAATTAGAAAATCTAGCATGGATAAGCGAATCTCTATGAAGGAAATTGCTGAAGCCATAATACTTTCTTATGAAATTCGGCAAATAAAATGAATGAACATATTAGTATCATCTTTCTTATCTTGCATACTATATAGCAAAATAAAAAGATAAAGAAGTAAAAAAATAAAACTTAA
>MEYH01000021.1:0-1594 GCA_001773955.1 Candidatus Sediminicultor quintus
AGGCCTTTGGTTGGCATACCCTGGAGATTGACGGCCATGATATGACCGAGATTCTAAAATCCTTCGAGAAGGCAAAAACCCTAAAAGGCAAACCGACAGTCATCATTGCCCATACGGTTAAAGGAAAAGGAGTATTCTATACTGAAAATGTAGTCGGTTATCATGGTGTATGCCCCAAGGATGGACGAAAAGGAACAGAATCATTGGAAAAGGCTTTACAGGATATTAAAGCCAAAAATTTTGATGAGGAAAAAGTAGATGACCTCTTTCAAAAGGTCTGTGCCTATCAGGAGGAAGTCAACCAGAAGGTTGATAAAGCGATGCCCAAATTCAGCCGGGATTACTGGTGGAATAAAGCAGAAAACATGAAGGTCAAGATGGTGCCAACCCGAAAAGGGTTTGGGGATGCCATTGAGAAATTGGGTGAATCAAAAAAAGTGGTGGCCTTTGGTGCTGATATCACCAATTCAATCTGCATGAATCAATTTTATGAAAATCATCCGGAAAGAAAAGAACGGTTTTTCCAGATGGGTATTGCCGAACAGAATATGACCGAGGTTGCTTCCGGATTTGCCAAAGAAGGTAAAACTTCCTTTATTGGTTCTTACGGGGTCTTTGTAACCGGCAGAAATTGGGACCAGATCAGGACCACCGTTTGCTATAATAATTTAAATGTAAAAATTGCCAACGCCCATGCCGGATTATCGGTAGGTCAAGATGGTGCAACCCATCAGGCCTTGGAAGAAATCAGCAATATGTATTATTTACCTAATATGCACCTCATTGTTCCCAGCGATTCTCTGGAGACCGAAAAGGGAACCCTGGCTGTAGCCAAAATTCATGGCCCGGCAGTGATCAGGTATGCCCGGGAAGCTACCCCCATTGTTACCAAAGAGGATACGCCTTACGCATTCGGTAAAGTCAATGTTATCCGTTTCAGAGAGGAAAAAGAAGCGTTTGTTGATGCCTTTGAAACCAAATTGGCTTCTGATTACCAAACTGAAAAGGAAGATGTTTGCATTATGGCCTGTGGACCCATGGTGGCAGAGGCCATGCGGGCAGCCTATATCCTAAAGAAAGAGTATAATCTTGAAACCAGGATATTAAACATTCACACGGTCAAACCATTAGATAAAGGAAGTATTCTTCAAGCTGCTGAAGAAATTGGACTGGTGATGACCGTGGAAGAACACCAAAAGGGCGGATTTGGAAATATTATTGCCGGAGTGATTGCCGCCGGTAAAAAGTATAACGCTCCCTTATTATTGGATATGATGGGTGTGGAGGATCAATTTGGCTTATCCGGTGCCCCCTGGGAACTGCTTAAGACTTTTGGGCTTACTGCAGAACATATCGCGAAAAGAACGAAAGAGTTAAGCGAAAAGAAATATAAATAAAAAAGGAATGATAAAAATGGCTGTTAAAAAGATTACCATTACGACCGAAGACCTTAAAGTGGATGCCAGTTTAAATGATAGCAAAACTGCTCAAAAAATATGGGATGCACTGCCCATTGAAGGTAGTGTAAATACCTGGGGTGATGAGATTTATTTTTCCATACCGGTTGATGTTGGATTGGAGAATGCGAAGGCAG
>MEYH01000021.1:1646-1810 GCA_001773955.1 Candidatus Sediminicultor quintus
AGGGTGATGAAATCAGGCCAGCCAGCCCAGTGAGCGTATTTGGCAAGGTAACCGGTGATGCAAAAGTCTTTAAAAAAATCAATTCGGGAGCGAAAATTATCGTTGAAAAAAGTGAATGATATGAACTTTTCTATATACACACTAAATGTTGCCCGCTCTACGCT
>MEYH01000021.1:1978-10536 GCA_001773955.1 Candidatus Sediminicultor quintus
TATTTGTAATTTACAGTACTTGATACGGAGATTCCATTTTACTACTTTTAACCAATATGTCTTTTGGAATTCCAAGTTTTATCAATTGATTGTAAAGAGCCTCCACGAAGAATTTTTCGGTATCAAAATGTTCAATATCCAAAACATTCAATCCTAATTCTTTGGCTCGAAGTGCAGCATGATAGGTGATGTCTCCGGTTATGTATAAGTCAACGTTCTTGTGGCTGACTTGTTCCAAGAGAGAACCTCCTGCTCCTGTACAAAGGGCTACTCTTTTTATTTTACGGTTGTTAGATTTAATAAGTCTTATATAACGAGCTTGGAGTTTATTTTTTACTTCCAGGGAGAATTTAGAAATTTCTACTTCCTTATCTATTTCTCCGAATATGCCTATCCCGTAAGAAGGTTTTGTTTTAAGTTCATATATATCAAAAGCCGGTTCCTCGTAGGGATGAGTATCTTTCATTGCCTGTACAACTGATTCCAAATCTCTTTCTGCTACCACGGTCTCTATTTTTATCTCCTGAACTTCTTCTCTTTTTCCTATTTCTCCGATGAAAGGGTGAGTTCCTTCCGTTGGTTTAAAAGTCCCTTTTCCGCTAATATTAAAAGATGTTTCGGTGTACTTGCCGATCTTCCCCGCTTCCGCCTTAAAGATTGACTGGCTAACTTTATCAGCATATTGTGCAGGGACATATACTGCAAATTTAAAAACCTTTTCTGAACTACCCTGCAGAGGAGAAATTTTCTTTATCCCTAATAAATTGGCTGCATAATCATTTAACCCGCCTTCGGCAAGGTCGTAGTTGGTATGCATTGCCAAAAGATTGATTTGAGCAGTGACGACCTGATAGAGCAGGGGATTTTTTTGCTTAGTGATTTGCTTTAAAGGAGAAAAGAGAAGGGGATGATGGGCAATAATTAAATTTGTCTTTTTTTCTACAGCCTCATTCAAGACACCTTGAGTTACATCTAAAGATAGTAATATTTTTGTTACCGGGGCATCAAGGTCAGCAAATTGAATACCGCTATTATCAAAACTTTCCTGCAAGAAAAAAGGGGCAATTTTATCCAAATTATTTAAAAGATTTTTTACCTTCATTTTTTCACCTTCTCTCGTTAGTGTAAACTTATTTCTATCTTTTCTTTCTCTTTCTTTACTCGATACTCGATACTATATACTAGATACCATATTCTCTCGGTTTATTAGGTTAATCGATTAAAATTATGTTATCATTATAATATATTTTTAAAAATTTAAAAGTAAAATAATAAAGAAATGGCAAAATTACTTTGAATTAAGAGGAGATAAAAGATGAAAAGACCGGAGTTATTGGCCCCGGCTGGTAATTTGGAAAAATTAAAGATTGCGATTATTTACGGGGCTGATGCAGTATATTTAGGCGGCGAGAATTTTGGATTAAGAGCAGGAGCAAATAATTTTACTCTAAAGCAATTAGCAGAAGGGATAAAATTTGCCCATGACAGAGGGAAAGGGATTTACCTAACCCTTAATATAATACCTCACAATGAAGACCTGAAAGGATTGCCCGAATACCTAGTCAAACTAAAGGAATTGGGTTTAGACGCAGTAATCATTTCAGATCCTGGCGTACTTAAGATAGTCAAGAATATTATTCCGGAGATGGAGATTCATTTAAGTACCCAGGCAAATACTACTAATTATGCAGCGGTGGATTTCTGGTATGAACAGGGGATTAGAAGAATAATTCTGGCTCGAGAATTATCTTTAGAAGAGATAGAAGAAATAATAAAAAAATCTCCTCCCGATATGAAAATTGAAACCTTTGTGCATGGGGCTATGTGTATCTCCTATTCGGGCAGATGCCTCTTAAGTAATTACCTGATAAGTCGGGATGCCAACAGGGGGGATTGTGCTCATTCCTGCAGATGGAGATATTATCTTATGGAAGAGACAAGACCGGGGGAATATTTTCCGGTATATGAGGATGAAAAAGGAACTTATATTTTTAATTCCAAAGACTTATGCATGATAGAACACCTGCCTTCATTGATAAAAGCAGGAATTTCCGCTTTTAAAATTGAAGGAAGAATGAAAAGTTCGTATTATGTGGCTACCGTGGTCAAAGCTTACCGGCAGCTTATTGATAGTTATTTTTCAAAACCTAATGAATATTTTTATGATAAAAAATGGTTAGATGAAATAAAAAAGGTGAGTCATAGATATTTTACCACCGGATTTTACTTTACTAAACCAGGCGGCGAAGAACAAAGATATGATAGTAGTACTTATGTTCAAACTTGTGATTTTGCCGGATTAATACTTGATTATGATACAGACAATCAAATAGCTGCCATAGAACAGAGGAACAGGATATTTGCAGGAGATGAAATTGAAATATTTGGTCCGGATGATGATTTCTTCATCCAGAAAATCGAGAAAATGTGGGATGAAGAAGGGGAAGAGATCGAAGTTGCCCCCCATGCCAAACAAATTATCAGAATAAAAATGTCTAAACCGGTAAAACCCTGGTATATCATAAGAAAATTCAATAAAACTTAGATATTATCCAATTGTCTAGATTAAAAGTTTTTTAACATCCTTCATAGCCCCGTATATCTTATTTAAATAGGCAAAAATCTACTTTGAGAATTTTTTCTGCTTAATCTCTATAAATAATTGAAAAAAAATTAAATTATTTTTAAAAAAAAGAAGGATTTTTTAATTTTACGTAGTATAATTAATATAGTAATATTAAGTATACGGTATACTGAATACTATCTAATCTAAAGATATATTTCAAACTCGTTGCTTTAAAAAAGTAGGTAAAATATATGAAGAAAAGATTCTTCTTAAATAAAAGCAAGGGAAGATCATCAGGTGGCTTATAATAAAATAAATGAAATATAAAAAAAGAAAGAGGTAAATATTAATGGATCCGGTAATTGGGATTAGTTGTTTTTGTAATTTGGGGAAAAGAGGTACAAGTGAAACTCCCTATTATCGAGTAAGTAGGAATTATATAGAGCCTATTATAAAATGTGAAGGGATACCCTTTATTGTTCCGGTTTTTATTAATGAAAGTTTATCAGAAAAAATTCTAAATAGTATCGATGGATTAGTAATGTCTGGAGGCTGCGGAGACTCTGATGCAGGCGATCGGATAGAAGTAAAAGGAAGACCGAGAACTTTAAGAGGACAAAATGAATACCGATATGTTGCCGATAAATATCTTATTGAAATTGCTTTAAAGAGAAACATTCCTTTGTTGGGAATGTGTCGGGGTATGCAGATGATTTGCGAGATAGCTGGAGGAAAATTGGGTGATAAATTTTTGGATGAGATAGATACGGGAGGAGTTTTACATCGGCAAGAGAGTAGCGGAAATTTCCCTACTCATATGATCAATTTAGAAGATGGCAGTCAATTGCAAAAAATATTGGGAGTTAAAGAAATAAAGGTAAATAGTTTTCATAATCAGTTTTGTGTAGAACCTGGCAAAAATTTTATAGCCTCTGCCTGGGCAAAAAATAAAATAGTTGAAGCTATTGAAAGTCCTATTTATCGTTTTGCTTTAGGTCTACAATTTCATCCAGAAATGATGTTTAATGATTATCCTGTATTTATTAAGATATTTAAGGTCTTTGTAGATAGGTGTCGTGAATACAAGAATTCAAAAAAGTCATAATAAGAAATAAAGAAAAATTAAGTGCAAGTAAATATTTTATCATATTTAAATATTTCATAAAAAAATTTTCATCTAAGCAGTTGTACTCAGTAAAAATGATGGAAAATTGGAGGTGATGTGAAATAAAAGATTGGTAATTTGGTAATAAATTAAGTATTTCAATTAAAATTAAAAAAAATAACAGGAGGTAAAGATTAAAAATGAAAAAATTAACTATCTATTTGTTGTTGGCTGCACTTCTGATCGCATTGACTGGAACTTTTTCCCTTGCTTCACCAGAAAAAGAACTGGTATTTGTTGTTGACCCTGCCGGTAAAGGGACAGCAACCCTAAATCCTCTTAAAATAAACTGGGGCACTTCCGCTTTGTATGCTTTATATGATAATTTAATTGAAGTGGGACTAGACGGAAAATATTATCCTGCTCTGGCCTCTTCTTGGGAGATGAGTGAAGACACTTTGACCTGGATTTTTTATTTAAAAGAGGGAGTTAAATTTCATGATGGTTCAGAATTCAATGCCGATATAGTCAAATGGTTTATTGAAGAGATGAGAAAAAGCCCAAGTGACTACATGGTTCAGTCAATTAAATCGGTCACCGCTGAAGATCATTACACTGTAACCTTCCATATGGAATATCCTGATCCCAACTTATTGTATAATTTATCATCAGTGTTTATGAAAATACCCAGTAAAGAAGCTATAGAAAAGTATGGTGATGATTTTGGTATCAAATATGCTGTGGGTACCGGACCGTTTATGTTTGATAAATGGATTATGGATGATCGAGTGATTCTCAAGAAAAATCCTGATTTTAAGTGGGGTACTGAATTATCTGAAAATAAAGGTCCAGCAAAGATTGACAGGCTAGTCATTAGAGAGATGGCAGAAGAGGTTACTGTGTTCATGGAACTGAAAAGTGGCGGTGTTGATATTACAGAGGGTGTTCCTGACATCTACTTAGAAAAAATTAAAGAGGACAAAAATATTGATGTTGTTGAAATCCCCGGTAGCAGACTTTATTATTTAGCTATGAATACCCAGATAGAACCTTATACTGATATTAAGGTTAGAAAAGCCATTTGTCTGGCCATTAATCAGGAGGAGATTGTGGAGCACGTATTTATGAATGTGGGTAAGCCGGCTCATACTTATTTAGTTGATCAATTAGAAGAATCAAAAGTTCCTGAAGAATATAAGATTAGTTTTAATTTAGATAAAGCAAAAGAGCTCATGGCTGAAGCTGGGTGGAAAGATACTGATGGTGATGGAATATTGGAAAAAGATGGAGATAAATTTGTTGCCAATTTATGGATAGAAAATACTTCTGTATTCCGAAAAGTCGCAGAGGTTGTTCAAGAACAGCTGCATAAATTAGGAGTTGACGCAAAGATTACCCAATATGACTCCATTACTTTTTCTGATAAACTGAAAAAAGGAGAACAGGAACTATTGATTAGATTATATGGATGGGATAACGCTGATATCCTTGAGTGGTACTTTAATTCCGAGAGAATGGGTTATCCAAATGTTGCTATGTGGAAGGATGAAAAATCAGATGAATTAATGGATAAAGCAATGACCAAGGCGGCTACATGGGAAGAAAGAGTTAAATACTTTACTGATTATCACGAATATTTATTAGCACAATTCCCCTGGGCTCCAATTTACTTACCACCGGTTAATTTTGGAATTAGAAAAGAAGTAATTATGCCTCCGGTCATTAATTCAAAGAGGCTTACTGGTCCACCAATTCTGGATATAGATATAGAATAATTATCTTTGTAAGACTTTTAGTTAAGTAAAAAAGCGACTATTTTACTTGTTAGTGCCAGAAAATTAATAGTAATGAGTTTATAAATATCGAGGGACTTCACTAGAAGAAGTCTTATCAAGAAAACTACCTTAACGAGTTTTCGATTTGAGGTAGAAGAAGACTCGTTAAGGTATTCTTGTATAATTTTCTATATTTCAATTAGAAACCCCAAATCTTTGAATAGTAGTTATTAAACTTAGCGCTTACCAGCAATAAAAAATATGTCTTCATTTAAGATAAAAGAGGTTTTTTATGACTAATTATATTATTCGCCGGTTAATTATGATGATTCCCGTTTTTATTCTTTGCTCGATGATTATATTTTTAATTCTTCATCTTGTTCCCGGTAATCCGGTAGATAATTTACTTCGTCCCGGTTCACCTCCGGAAGTAAGGGGACGATTAATTAAAGAGTTTGGCCTGGATAAACCGATTTATCAGCAATATATTATATGGTTGACCAATGTATTTAAAGGAAACCTGGGTGTTTCTATTACTGAACAACGAAGTGTTTCCGAACTTTTATTATTAAAATTACCCAGTACTCTTGTTTTAGGTGTGGTATCATTTTTAATTTCCTTTATTTTAGGAGTCCTTTTAGGAGCAGTATCGGCGATAAAACAAAATACCATTGTAGATTATATGGGCATGATACTTGCTTTATTAGGGGTAACTGTACCAACATTCTGGTTGGGTCTTATGTTCATGCTCATATTTTCAGTTAATCTGGGTTGGTTTCCTATTAGTGGATATGGAGATCTTAAGAGTTTAATTCTTCCTGCTTTTACTTTAGGTTTAGCTGGTGCAGGTTTAATAGCAAGAGTCACCAGAGCCAGTATGCTGGAGATTGCCCAAAAAGATTATATTACCATTGTACGTGCCAAAGGAATATCCAATTCCCAAGTTATTATTAAACATATCTTTCGAAATGCCTTAATTCCTATCATTACTTTATTAGGTTTACGTTTAGGTTGGATTATCGGAGGAGCGGTGACGATAGAGATTGTATTTAATCGACCTGGATTAGGAAGGCTTCTTACCGATTCACTTTTTCGACGAGATTATCCAGTTATTCAGGGAGTTTTGCTCCTTTTGATTTTTACAGTTATGTTGGGAAATTTAATTGCAGATGTTCTTTATGCATATGCTGATCCACGAATCCGCTATAATTGATATATTTATTGAAGTATTATTCGGAAGGTATTTATGCAAAATATAGGAAGAAGGAAGATGAAATTTAAATCACACGAAGAAAAGCAATATATACCGCGAAATAAAAGTAGGATTATGTTCCTAAAGTTTAAGAAGAATAAAATGGCTATTATCGGCTTGATAATCATATTGATCTTGATTTTTACTGGAATTTTTGCCGATTTTATCGCTCCTCATTCTTATCGGGAGCAAAATCTTTCCTTGAAGAATCAATCACCTTCATCTGATTTTCTGCTTGGTACTGATGAATTTGGACGGTGTATTTTTAGCCGAATCGTTTATGGAGCGCGTATATCTTTAAAAGTGGGAATCCTTTCCACTGGGATCTCGGTACTGATTGGAATAATTATTGGTTCAATGTCAGCCTATTATGGGGGATTTCTTGATCAAATATTGGTTGTGCTTATGGATGTGATGTGGGCTTTCCCTACAATCCTTCTTTCATTGCTTATTGTCGCTATTATTGGGGCTAGTCTGAATAGTGTAATTATTGCCATTGCACTATCTTACTGGGTACAATATGCCCGTTTAATCAGGGGACAAATACTTTCTTTAAAAAATGAACTTTATATCGAGGTTACTCGTTCATTGGGAGCCAATGATTCCACCATCCTTTGGAAACATCTTTTGCCTAATGCGGTTATTCCTGTAGTAGTTGCTGCTACTTTGGGTATGGGAAGTGCCATTGTTTTAGAGGCAACTTTAAGCTTTCTAGGCATGGGAGCCCAGCCTCCAACACCTAGTTGGGGTTCAATGTTAAGCAATGCGAGAACTTATTTGTTTCTTGCCCCCTGGTTAGCTATATTCCCGGGAATTGCTACCATTATTACCGTATTAGGATTTAATTTATTGGGGGATGGTTTAAGGGATATTATGGATATAAAAATGAAGGAGTAATTAATTTATGTCATTACTTGAAGTAAATGGTTTAAAATTAAGATTTTATTCTCTCGACGGACCAGTCGAACCCCTTAATGGAATCAATTTTCAATTAGAAAAGGGGGAAGTATTAGGCTTGGTGGGAGAAACTGGCTGTGGAAAATCAATTACGGCAAAAAGCATAATCAAGTTGATTTCATATTCTGGAGGAGAAATCATTAATGGAAGTATTATTTTTGATAATGAAGATTTATTGAATAAATCGGAAAAAGAAATGCAAAAAATTAGAGGAGCCAAAATATCCTTAATTTCCCAAGATCCTATGACCTCTTTGGATCCAGTATATCGAGTTGGGGATCAAATAATTGAGGCTATTCAGGTTCATGAAAAATTGCACTATAAAGAAGCCAAAAAGAAAGCCGTTGAGTTAATGAGATTGATGGGAATTCCTCTCCCTAAAAAAGTATTTTACCAATATCCTCATGAACTCTCCGGAGGGATGAAGCAAAGAATTATTATTGCTATTGCATTATCCTGTGATCCTGTTTTAGTTATTGCTGACGAGCCGACGACTGCTCTGGATGTAACCATACAGGCACAAATTATTGATTTATTTACTAAATTAATAGAACATGTTCAAAGTGCTTTTTTATTAATTACTCATGATTTAGGTGTAGTTGCTCAAATGTGTGATTCTGTTGCAATCATGTATGCAGGAAATATTGTAGAAAAAGGTCCAGTTAGAAAAATATTTCATTCACCCCAACATCCTTATACCAAAGGTTTGTTAGAGTGTATCCCCAAAATAGACCAAAAACAAAAAAAGCTTACTGCTATTCCTGGAACTGTCCCACATCCTCGAAACTTTCCTACAGGATGTAGATTTTATCCAAGATGTCAATATGCAATGAAAAAATGTTTATCTCAGCAACCCGGGTTAACTGAAATAGGTGATGAGCATTTTGTGACATGTTTTAGATA
>MEYH01000021.1:10545-14412 GCA_001773955.1 Candidatus Sediminicultor quintus
TAGTAATGGAGAACAAGAATGAGCGATACAATTTTAAAGGTTAAAAATTTAACTAAATTTTTCCCGATTATGGGTGGAGTTATAAGACATAAAATTGGAGAAGTAAAAGCCGTAAACAATGTATCATTCAATATAAAAAAAGGAGATATTATCGGAATTGTTGGGGAATCCGGATGTGGAAAATCAACTGTTGCTCGACTTATATTAAACTTAATTAAGCCGACTAGTGGAGAAGTGATATTCCAGAGTCAAAATATATTTTCATTGTCCAAAGGTGAAATGCGGAAGATACGTAAAAAAATGCAAATGATTTTCCAAGACCCCTATTCTGCCTTTGACCCTCGATTTACTGTTTTTGAGAGTTTGAGCGAAATATTTGTTATTCAAAAAGTGGAGAATGTAAATATAAAAGAGGAGGTATTTCGTTTATTAAAAATTGTTGGTCTTAAACCTGAACATTCCGATTATTATCCGTATGAACTATCTGGTGGACAAAAGCAACGAATCGTTATTGCCCGAGCGATTGCCCTAAATCCGGAATTAATTATTTTAGACGAACCTACTTCATCATTAGATGTATCCGTTCAATCACAGATTTTAAATTTGTTACAAGATATACAACATAAATTTAATCTGACCTATCTTTTTATTTCACATAATCTATCGGTGGTTAATTATTTTTGTAATGAAATCATGGTTATGTATTTGGGAAAAATAGTGGAAAGAGCTTCCTGTGAAGACCTTTTTCAACAACCCTTTCATCCTTATACTAAAGCGCTAATTTCCAGTATTTTTGTTCCTGACCCGGATAAACGATTAACCATTGCTCCTTTAGAAGGCGATGTACCTAGTCCAATTAACTTACCTTCAGGATGTGTTTTTCATACAAGATGTAAATTAGCTAGTAAAATCTGTCGAGAAAAAGAACCCAAGGCCACCGAAATAACATTAAACCATTATGTTGCTTGTCATCACTCACTGAAAAATAACAAGGAATAGTTTATCATATAGCTGGATAAAAAGAGAATTCAGAATACCTGATCCAATATATTGTTACTGAAAATAGAAAGGAGGAATTTGCATGAAGATAAAAGAGATGTTTTTTGCCGAAGCTATCGATTGTTTAGTTACTAACGATATTCCCAACAGAGGAATAATAAGGAAAATCTATTCTGAAGCAAGGAGAATTAATAAAAATAATCCCCTTGCTTATACAGGAGCGAAATTATTAAATGATAGGCTAAAAAAAGGGAGTATAGTTTATATAGCAACAGGATGGGCTAATAGACCTGATGTAAATAGAGAAATATGGGAGAACGATGGACCTCCAGGAGCTGTCATTTTAGCCAGATCTCTGGTTTTAGCTAAGAAAGCTGTTCCTGTAGTATTAGTTGAAAATATGTTTACTTCCCAAATTAAAGAAATGTTAAAAGCTATAAATATTCAACCTTTAAATATAAATGAGGCTATTAAAAATATTAATTCTCCTTTTCCGATTGTAGCTGTTGGAGTAGATTCTTTTCCAATAAACAAAGAAGATGCTATATCTAAGGCAACAGAGCTTATAAATACTGATAAAGTTGAAGCAATAATTTCTATAGAAAAAGGCGGTATGAGCGAGAAAGGGGAAATTCATATGTCAAGTGGAAGAAAAACTACTGAGCAAACCTCTAAAATAGATTTCTTAATTAATGAGGCTAAAAAAGAGAATATGCTTATTTTGGGTATAGGTGATGGAGGCAATGAGTTAGGCATGGGGAATATTAAGCCATTCATCCTGAAAAATTTTCCTCATTTAAGAAAATGTATTTGTGGATGTGCTTCAACAATAGTTCCAGATAATATTGTTGACCTTTTAATAACATCTTCGGTGTCTAACTGGGGGGCTTATGCTATATGTGCCTGCTTGAGTTATTTAAACTCAGATTTTCACATTATGCATAATCAAGAAATGGAAAAAGAATTGATGCAGATAAGTCGGCAAGTAGGTCTTATTGATGGACAAAACGGTTTTACATCAGTTAGTGTAGATGGAATAAGTTTAGAGGCAAATATGGCTATTACAACTTTGCTAAGAGAAACTGTAAAAAAATTTTTAGAAAAATAATTTTTCAGAAATGTTTTCACTTTAAATAAAAAACAAGAGGAGTTTCGATAGGTTGTTGAATCTCTAATTTAGCTAATAATAATTTTTTAATTTGACAAGAAGGGAGTAATAATTTTGCTGGATATTTTAATTATTAACGGAATAGTATACGATGGGTTAGGGGGAATACCTTATAAGAAGAATATTGGAATAAAAGGTGATCAAATTGAAATCATTACTTCCGATGAACCCCCAACATCTAAATTGATTAACGCTATTGATTTAGCCGTATCTCCGGGATTTATCGATATACATTCTCACACTGACTTTTCGATTAAAGATAATCCTAAAGCAGAAAGCAAGGTAATGCAAGGAATTACCACGGAAGTAGTTGGAATGTGTGGATTTTCACCTGCTCCGGTTAATGAAAATTATTTTGCTGACTTAATGGATTATTTTACAAATACCGTTAATCTAAGCGAGAAAGATAAGTTACAGTGGCGTTGGAAGAATTTATATGAGTTTTACGAAGAAATTGAAAAAAAAGGTATCTCAGTTAATTTAGCACCTTTATTAGGATATGGAACATTGCGGATTGCGTATTCAGGTTTTTCAAATAAACCTAATCTATTATTGCCTGAGCAACAAAGAAAAATACTATACCAAATAGAAAAAGAAATGGAAGCAGGTATCTGGGGTATTTCCACAGCTTTAGAATATCCTCCTTGCTCATATTGTGATGTCGAAGAAATTGCCGAAGCCTGTAAGATAGTGAAAAGATTTAATGGAATTTATTCCACTCATATGCGAAATGAAAATGGCAAAGAAGTCTTTACTTCTTTAGAGGAAGCTATTAAGGTGGCTCAAATTAGCGAGGTTAATTTGGAGATTGCCCATCTTAAAGTTGCTTTTAAAGAAGGGTGGGGAAAAGCGCCGGAAGTATTAAACCGGATTCATCAGGAACGAAAAAGAGGCATTGAAATAAATGCTGATCAATATCCTTATCCTGCTTGGGGATCAAGTATTTTAGATTTTTTACCTAAAGAAATGGTTTATAAAGGAATTAACTATTGGAGAAATTATTTATTGGAAAAAGAAAACCGAAAAGAAATAGCTCGCTTTATAAAAAATAATCTTAATGGCCCGGAAAAAGGCATGGGATGGGAAGGAATAATTATTGCTGATACAAAGATAAAAAATAATGAAGTTATTGTAGGAAAAAGTATCCATGAATTATCAATAATAAGAAAAATAGAACCGGAAGAACTCATAATAGATTTATTAATTGAAAAAGAGGGATATGTAAAATTAATTATTTTTTGTATGAAAGAAGAAGATATTAAAACGATTCTAAAAGACTCCCTGGTTATGATCGGTTCAGATGGAAGAGCGGTATCTCCTCACGGCAAATTTTCCAATACTCATCCCCATCCGCGTTATTACGGAACATATCCCAGGATTTTAGGGAAATATGTACGAGAAGAGAAAGTTATATTATTGCCTGAGGCTATTCGTAAAATGACCTATATGCCAGCATCTAAAATCGGATTAAAAAATAGAGGTCAAATTATCCAGGGAGCTTTTGCTGATATAGTAATTTTTAATCCTGATTCAATTATTGATAGCGCTACTTTTAAAAATCCACATTGTTTTCCAATAGGTGTTCGAGAAGTATTGGTGAATGGTAAGCCAGTTGTAGAACAGGGAGAGTTAACTTCTTCTTTGCCTGGTTCATTTTTAAGAAGAAAGTAAATTTTTTTAAAAAAAGATAGATTTTTCGA
>MEYH01000021.1:14476-14706 GCA_001773955.1 Candidatus Sediminicultor quintus
AATTATTTAACAAATTAACAAAGAGGAACTTAGAAATGGATATTAAAGCAATTACTATTTGCGGAGGGGGCAATGCTGCCCATGCCATGATTTCTATCATCCGAAAACATTTCTCCGGCCAGCTCAATCTTTTTCTTCCCTATGGAGATGAAGCCAATCATTTTCAAAAATTAATTGATGAGAAAGGATTTTTAACCGCAACAATAGGAGATAATAAATTATACGGCCGG
>MEYH01000022.1 GCA_001773955.1 Candidatus Sediminicultor quintus
TTCTTTTTTGTCGTTGCGAGGGAGTGAAACGACTGAAGCAATCTCAATCTGAGATTGCCACGCTCTGATAAATCAGAGCTCGCAATGACATAAAACAGAGTAGACTATTAACTGAAAACTGTAAACTAAAAACTTACTTTAAACATTAAACCGGAAATTAATAATATCTCCGTCTTCTATGATAGCATCTTTCCCCTCGATCTTTAATAACCCTTTTTCTTTTACTGCATGCAGGGAAACAAGAGTAACTAAATCCTGGTATCTAGCAATTTCAGCCCGGATAAAACCTCTTTCTATATCGGAATGTACTTTTCCCGCAGCTTTCTTGGCTATGGTACCTGTCCTGATAGTCCAGGCTTTAACTTCATCTTCGCCCACAGTGAAAAAAGATATTAATCCCAGGTGTTTATAGCACACTCGTGATAATCTTTCAATTCCTGATTCTTTTAATCCTAAATCTTCCAAAAACATTTGTCTCTCATCTGGTTCCAGTTGATTTATTTCCATTTCCATCTTGCCACAAATATTTAAACTGGCCATATTCCCATCTTGAATAACTTTATCTAATTTCTCTTTTTGTGAATATGATTTTATCTTGAATTGTTCTTCACTAAGATTCAGAACGATAATAATCGGTTTTAAGGTATAAAAACTGAAACCGCTTATTTTTTTAATTTCCTCCTCGGAAAATTCAAGGTTAGAAAGAAACTGATCATCACTCAGACCCTGGTTACATTTATTTAAAATCTCCATTTCTGCTAATTCCTCGGGAGTCAATTTCTTTTTTGACTTTTTCAAACGTTCTAATCGATTTTCTACCACTTCTAAATCCCTAAGCAAAAGTTCACATTTCAAATTTTCTATCTGAACAATTGGGTCTTTCTCGCCAGCAACCGCCGGATCTTCAAATAATCTGATTACAAACAGCAAAGCCTCAGCATCTAGAATAAGATTAAATATCTCTACTTTCTCTTTTATTGGCAGCTCCGGAGAAATTCCACCGATGTCCACAAATTCAATAGCAGCATAAGTGGTCTTCTTGGGATGGTAGAGAGAGCTTAAATAATCTATTCTTTGGTCATAAACAGTGGCTATCCCTATATTTTTAGTACCCTTTGAGGAATAAGCAGAAGTTTCTTTGTGCTGGCCAGTTAAAAGATTAAACAGGGTAGTCTTCCCCGCTAAGGGCATACCTACAATTCCAATTTTCATTTTTCTCACCCCATTTTGTATCTCGTATCTTGTGAATCGTATCTCGCAAAGAAACAGTGTAACTTCATTATAGCAAATGTATTTCAAAAATAAAAATAAGAATTTTTTTTTCGTATCGCGTATTGCGTATCGAGTATCGCGTGAAGAAAAAATAGAAAAGAAGAAATTTGAAAAGAAGTAAAAAATGAAGAAAATAATTTATAAAATTATGTCCTATTTATCTTTCCGTTATCCATAAGGTAAATACAATTAGTCGTCTCTTTTAAAAATTTTTTATCATGAGAGATAATTATATAAGATAAATGGGAATAGCTATTTAAAATTTGAACTATCCTTTCGATAGTTTCCTCATCAAGCCAGATGGTAGGTTCATCAAGCAGTAAAATCTCTGGCTGCATAGCCCATACCGTAGCCAGAGAAACTAATCTTTTTTCTCCATAGGAAAGATTATAAGTAATTCTATCCTCAAAGCCGGATAGACCCAAAATCTCCAGAGTCTTTTTCAGTATCTTTTTGGTTTCCTGATGATTTTTTCTCAAGTTTAGAGGCCCAAAGGCGATATCTTCGGCCACAGTAGGACTGAATAATTGATCATCGGGGTCCTGAAATACAAGACCGATTCTTTCTCTGACTTCCACAAAGTCATTCTCTATTTTTCGCTCTTTTCCAAAAATTTCTATTTTTCCTTCCGAGGGATTTAGGAGACCCATAATAAGATGGAAAAGAGTGGTCTTCCCGCTTCCATTGGAGCCGACCAAACCTATCCTTTCTCCTTTGAAAAAATTAAAATTGAACTTTCTAAATACAGCATCCCGGGAGGGGTAGGCAAAGGAAAGGTCAGCAATTTTAATTACAGATTCTTTTTCTTTTTCCTTCATGGTAATAATACCAATCCTATAATGTAACTTATCATCATAATTCCTGTTATAAGCTCAGATTTTTTAAATACAAAATGATTTAAAGTCCAAAATTTTCCCTTGAATCCTCGGCAAAGCATAGCATTATAGACTCTTTTGGAGCGGTCATAACTCCTAACGAGCATCATCCCCACTAAATAAGCATAAGTCCGGTAAGTATGAAAATTAGTCCGGGCTTTAAAACCTCTTATTTTTATAGCATTATTTAATCTTATATATTCAGAGTGAATAGTTTGAGTATAGCGATAAGTAAAGAAAAATAACTGAGTTAGTTTATCAGGGAAATGTAGATGACGCAAAGCATGAACCAGATTAAATATTGAGGAAGTAGAAAGAAGAGCAATCCCAGCCAAAATAATTGAGTTGGATTTTATAGTAATTAAAAAGGCATATTTGATACCTTCCTGAGAAATATTTAATGAGCCTAAGGTATAAATATTTTTACCGGGGAAGGTAAAGGGGAGCATCAACCATAAGAAAAAAATAAAACTGTTCACCACTAAAAGACGAGAAACTATTTCTTTGGTCCTTAAGCGGGCAACAGCCACTGCCCCTACAGCAAATAATAAACCACCTGACAATGAGGTATATTTATCAGTAACAGCAACAATTACTGAAAAGAATAAAGCAACGATAATCTTTACTCGTGGATCGAGCTTATGAAAAAAAGAATCACCTTCTGAAAATTTTTCTTTAATCAAATCAATCACCTGCGGCCAAAATTTTAAATTATTTTTTACGGCTTAAAAAATAAGCAATAATTCCAAAAATGCCAATGATATAACCTATGCCCCCGATTATCTCGGTAGGCGAAATCCAATCCTCTTGAGATTTCTTAATCTCTCTCATCTCTCCTATAATTGGCTTCAATTTTTCATCCAGAGTATTTTCAATTATTGATTGAATTTCTTTTAAATCCAACAAATAAACTTCGGGAGAAACCGCAGATACTCGTTCTTCAATCTTTTCTTTAATTAATCCCGTAACACCTCTTAGTTCATTAGCCGGGATAATGTATTCTGCTCGATGTCCCATACTGGCGGTAAGAACTACTTTTAAACCTCCATCTATTACATCTTCTGAGGGAATCTCAAAAGAAAACATTCCATCTTCATCGGTTAGACCTTCCAATAGTTTATTCCCCTGGTTATCAAATACTTCAATCTTTGAATCTACACACTTTTTACCATCATTAAAATAACTTTCGGTGTAAACTTTATCTCCATCCACATAGGCAAAAATATTTACTTTGTGGGCAAAGGCCGAGACATCCATCATTATAATGATTAAAAAAATAAATATCAAAATTAAATACGGTTTATTTTTCAACTCGTCTCTCCGATATAGTATAAATATGCTGAATTAATCTGTGTAGTCATACATTTAATATTTCTGGTCGAACTTTCCTCAAAAATCCTATACAAAACGCAGTTAATACCCCTTCCAAAATCATTACCGGAAGATGGGCAATTATTACCAATTTGGCTGCCTGTATAAATGGTTCTCCGGTAAAAACTAAGGCAGCTGCTACCATTACCCCACTTAATAATACCGCTAAAAATCCGCAAACAAAAGCCAGGATTAGGACAATAAAATTATTCTCACTTCTAACCCCCCGATTAAAAAGATAAAAACAGATAATAGCCGGCAAGGCCATATTAAAAGTATTGACTCCCAAGGTGGTAATGCCTCCGAATTGAAAGAGCACACCTTGTAAAGCAAGAGCAACCAATATCGCCGGAAAGGCAGACCAACCCAATAATACTCCCGTTACTCCATTTAAAATCAAATGCACACTTGAAGGACCTAAGGGAACGTGAATTAAAGAAGCCACAAAAAAAACAGAAGATAGAATGGCTACTTTAGGCATTTGCTTATAATCCATTTTTTTTAAACCATAGCCTACTGCTGTAGCAGTCAAGCTTACCCCCGTAATTAATACCGGAGCAGATAGTATTCCTTCTGAAATATGCATAAAGTATTTCCTTTCTACTATTTATTCCATATCATAAGTTTTAACCCAGAGCACTGCTCCTATTTCTACTGATTTCTCTTCTCCATTATGTTTTATCTTCTCTTCATCTTCATTAAGAGCAGCAAATCCCCACCATCCTGCTTTGGGCATAGCATAAGTGAATACCCCGTTCTGGTCAGTTTTAATTACCTGGGTAATCATAGGGTCAGCAAGCCATCTAATCTTGCCATCTTGATTGTAATATTCTACTTCTACTTCCGCATAGGGCACTGCTGCTCCCTTAACTTTCACCATCCCCTGAAAAACATTTCCAGTCCAAAGACCATATGGCCGAGTCAAAGGAACGATCTCTGTCTTTAGTCCTACTTCTTCATCCCAACCTACTTCCAGGCCAAGGGCATTTACAATCACTTTAGTATAGTGAATAATAAAACAGTCCTCTGCAGGCTCCCAATAAGGTTGAGGCTCAACATAAAAGATTTGGTCACCCGGTCGTTGTATCTGATAATTAGCCTCCCAGGTAGTACAATCATTAATTCTTTTCTCCTGAAGAGTATTTAACAAATCAATTTTCTTGCCCTGAACCAAAACTCCAAATTGCACGGGTTCAGCCATCTCCATATAATCCCCTTCCATGGGATGAATAAATTGTACTTTTAAAGTAATGCTTTTGTTGTCATCCTGGGTGATCATATCATCAGAGGGGATTACCATCCCGAAATGAGCACTTGCCACCATCAAACTCCCGAGTAAAAATACTGCCACCAAACTAAAAATTAAAACCGCTCTAAACTTTAAATTCTTCACATCTTTCCTCCTGACTTTTATTAATTATCCTATTGTTTTTAATGTAGGGGTCGAATTTATTCGACCCGAGTTTTACGGGCTTGATAAATCAAGCCCCTACTTCTCTCTGTAAACTTGTAACTCGCGACCTTCAACTTGCAACCCGTTACTCATTACTTATCACTTATTACTGTATTTTCTATATACTATTTTCAATTTCGTGTTACGCATAAGACAAAAAATATAAGGCTATAAGCCTCTTTTTGTAATTTAAATTTGAAAACTATTCTCTTTTCAAACCAGTTCTTTCCCGGTAGTAGCTATAGATAAAGATCCGTATTTTACCCCTTTAGTTACTCTTAATTTATCAGCCAGCTCTCTCGCCTCTGTCGGCTTACCTCTTACCACTATTATCTCCAAACAATTATTATGATCCAAATGAATGTGCTGGCTGGAGATAATCAACTGGTGAAAATCATGCTGGATATCGGTTAAGGTGTTTACTAACTCTCTCTTGTGGTGGTCGAATACTAAAGTAATGGCTCCGGCAACTTCTTTCCCTTCTGTCCATTCTTTCTTAACCAGATTCTCTCTGATTAAATCTCGTATTGCCTCCGAGCGATTGGGATATTTTTTCTCTTTGCTGAGTCTATCAAATTTTTCCAAGAGTTCTTTTTCTAAAGATACTCCAAAACGGACTATTTCCGACATCAATCCCTACCTTTGTTATTGGTAAATATTACTATTTTCAAAATAATAACACGATAATTCTATCCTGTCAAGGTTTTAACTTTTAACTAACAAGTTTTAATTTTACTATTATTTATCTAAAAGTTTTGATTCGTCGTAAGATATTTTATTCTTCTTTTTATCCTGGTGTCTTTCTAAGGCAAGCTGAATTAATTGGTCGATTAAATCAGGATAAGAAACGCCGCTCGCCTCCCACAGACGGGGGTACATACTAACAGAAGTAAAACCGGGGATGGTATTAATTTCACTTAAATATATTTTATTTTCTTTTTTGCTGACAAAAAAATCTACTCGAGCCATCCCGGCAGCATCAACAGCTTTAAAGGCACGAAGGGCAATCTCCTGAACTTCTTGGGATACTCCATCAGATAAATCTGCTGGGACAATTAATTGAGTTTCCTTATTAATATATTTTGAATCATAATCGTAAAATTCTCCTGCCGGTATGACTTCTCCTACTACTGAAGCCCGGGGTTCATCATTACCTAAAACACCGCATTCCATCTCTCTTACTTCTTCTAATCCCTCTTCGATCAAAATCTTTCTATCATAAGAAGAGGCTAAATCTATTGCCCCCTCCAATTCTTCTTTCTCGTGAACTTTAGTTATCCCTACACTCGAACCCAAATTAGTGGGCTTTACAAAGAGAGGATATTCAAAGCCATTCTCAATTGAGGACAGGATTTTCTCTTTGTCTTTTTGCCACTCTTTTCTCCTAATAGTCATCCACTTTAATATGGGTAAATCCCTCTGTTGAAATATTGTCTTCATTAAATCTTTGTCCATAGAAATTGCGGAGGCTGCCACTCCCGCTCCCACATAAGGAATATTAGCTACTTCCAGGAGGCCCTGTACTGTTCCATCCTCTCCATAAGGACCGTGTAATACCGGGAAGATTACGTCTACTCTTTCTAAAGCCGATCTTTTATCTGATCTTTGATTATTGTCTGTGCGAATCAGGGCATTACCGGAAGGATCATTCAATAAAATCACCGTACTTTTCCCTTCTATTTTGCCAGATTGAAGAGCTAATTCAGAATCCTGGGGAGATATCCATCTGCCTTCTTTAGTTATACCGATAGGTACTATGGTATATTTATCTTTATTTATTGCTTTAATAATTGAGGAGGCGGAACAAAAAGAAACCTCATGCTCTCCCGACCTTCCTCCAAAAATTAGTCCTACTCTTATTTTTTTTACTCCCATATTATATTACGCCCTTCTTATATTTTCTGATAAATTTTATTCTTACAAATTTAATATCTCTATAGTTCCTTCTTCAATATCTAAATATAGCAGTTTATTCCGAAAGAGTTTACCTCTTTTTAATAATATTTTAATCACTTCTTGGGCTTCCAAAGAGGCAATTAAGGCAGGAGTTACCGTAGGAGCACCTAATTCTAGCTCACTGCCATGTTCAGGTAAATCTTTATTAGAGCCATAGATTAATTCTAATCCTTTATCCTCCGGAAAGATAGTGGTAAGCTGGCCATTAAATCCCGCTATAGCACCATGAACCAAGGGGATTTTTAAATCTCGACAAGCTTTTTGAAGCACAAAACGAGAAGGAAGGTTGTCCAAAGCATCTATTACTACCTCTGCTCCTTCAATAATTTTTTTTACATTGTCCGAATTAATGAAAACAGAATGTCCAAGAATCTCTACTGAAGAATTTATTTCTTTTACCCTCTTTACTGCGGCCTCACTCTTAATCTGCCCTAAATTGGTTTCATTGGAAAGTATCTGCCGATTTAAATTACTGTCTACTACTATATCTTTATCAGCAATGATAAGTTTTCCAATTCCCATCCTGGTCAAAAGCTCTAATATTGTCCCTCCTAATCCGCCAGCTCCGATTATAGCTACTTTTGACTGAAGCAATTTTACTTGTTCGAGAGGACTGATTACTCCCAAATTACGGTGATAACGTTCGGGAATTATATTACTTTTCAGAGCTAATATCTCTATCTTTCTGCTCGGTAATTGAAATTTATCAGCCATCTCTTTAACCTGATTTAATGAAACACTATCATATTTTTCACCAGCAGAATTTATCGCTTCTCTTCTTGTTTTCTTTAATTCTTTGAGAATCATTTCTTTTTTTTCATTTTTCGTATTTTCTTTCATGAGATTCGCCCTTATTTACTTATATTACTTATATTGTATAATGAGTTGAGATTATCTGGGCGTATGCAATACGCCCTTACTCATTTCTCTTTTTATTTTCTTTACTATATACTCGATACTATATACTATCTTTATACTTGGCTTTTAATTTTTCCAATCTTTGCTTAATCTCTTTTTCAAATCCCCTATCGGTAGGAAAATAATATTTTCTTCCTTTTAGCTCCTTGGGAAGATGTTCCTGAACAATATAGCCTCCTTCAAAATTGTGAGCATATTTATAGCCTTTACCATAATCTAAATTCTTCATTAGCGTAGTGGGGGCATTGCGAATTACCAGAGGAACTGGCAGTGGTCCCCACCTTTTAATGTCTTCCTGGGTAAGTTGATAACCCTTGTAGAGGGCATTACTCTTGGGGGCACAGGCTAAATAGGTAGCGGTCTGAGCTAAAGCTAAATTTCCTTCAGGCATTCCTAAAAAATGGACTGCCTGCATAGCTGCTACTGCTACCTGTAAGGCCTGGGGGTCAGCATTTCCTATGTCTTCTGAGGCAAATCTCACCAGACGCCGGGCAACATAAAGGGGATTTTCTCCGGCTTCTAACATACGGGCTACCCAGTAAATAGCAGCATCGGGGTCGGAATCGCGCATGCTCTTGTGGAGGGCAGAGATAATATTGTAATGTTCTTCCCCGGTTTTATCGTAACGCAGACATCTCTTTTGGACTACCTCTTCGATAATTTTCAAACTTATATTTCTTATACCCTGTGTATCTGGCTTGGTAGTTATCACTGCAAATTCTAAGATATTTAAAGCTATACGGGCATCTCCATAAGCAAGTTCAACAATAAAATCTAAAACTTTTGGTTCTAATTTCAGTTTATATTTTCCCAGACCTTTTTCTTTATCCAGCAAAGCCTTTTCCAAAATATTGTTCAAGTCTTCCGGAGATAATGGTTCTAATATATAAACAGTTGACCTGGATAAAAGAGGGGGAATAACCTCAAAAGAAGGATTTTCGGTGGTGGCTCCAATTAAGATTATGGTTCCATCTTCTACGTAGGGTAAAAAAGCATCCTGTTGTGCTTTGTTAAACCTATGAATTTCATCCACAAATAAAATAGTTCTTTGGTGATGATACCTTCTTCGGTCCTGGGCTTCTTTGATAATCTTTCGTAAGGCAGGTACACCTGAAATAGCCGCGCTGAAAGGGACAAAATGGGTCTTAGTTATTTTGGCTATAATTCTGGCTAAAGTTGTTTTTCCAGAACCAGGCGGACCCCAGAGAAGAATCGATTGAAGTTCATCTTCTTCGATAGCCTGACGTAAAGGCTTACCCGGACCAATAATATTATCCTGTCCTAAAAAATCCTCTAATCTTTCCGGCCTGATTCTATCGGCAAGAGGGGCATTATTATTCATTTTATTTTTTTCATAATTTTCAAAAAGATTCATTTAAATTCCACCAAAATATTCTTTATATTTTCATTCTTGTCTCTTTATTACATTTTTCTTTATTATACTATATCTTTTATTTAAAATTTTCAAATTCATCTTTTAATATCCCCATTAAGATTACATCATAATATTTTCCGCCATAAAATTGACCTTTTCTTAACCTTCCCTCTTCTTTAAATCCGCATTTCTCATAACAGCGTACACCCCTCTGATTATAATCGAAAACTCGAAGATATACTTTATATAAATTCATCTGATTAAAAGCATGGTTAAGCAGAATTTTTATGGCATCTGCGCCATAACCTTTGCCCCAATATTCTTTATTACCGATTACAATCCCCAATTCTGCATTTCTATTCTTCCAATCAATTTTATGTAAACTAATCTGACCTATATAATCTCCTTCTTTGGTTTCCATAACCAGATTCTTCTCCGTATCATTATGACTCATCGCTCTTTCTAAAAACTTTTCCTCTTCGGTCCGAGAAACCGGATATAGAAAGGCAGATAAATACTTAGTAACCTCCCAATCATTTACCCATTTCATTATTTCTTCCAAGTCTTTCTTCTCTATAGCCCTTAAGTTTACTAATTTCCCTTTAAGCATATCCTCCCTCTTTTCAAAATGTAACATCTTGTACCCGGTACAAAATATTACCTCTTTAAAAAAATATAAATTTATTTTCTATTATAGCAGGAATTTTAAATTATTTGTAGAAAGTATATACAGTATCGAATATCGAGTTAAGAAAGCGAAAGAAAAGATAGAAAAAATGGCATTTTAAGTTTACACTAACCAAGAAGGAGGTTTATTCAATGGTTAATAAATTAAAGATAGCCTGTCTCCAAGTAAGTGCACGAGAGTATAGTGATAGATTTGAAAATAGAGAAAATATATTAAAAATGATTGACAAGGCAGCGGATTCACACCCTCAATTAATGGTTTTACCGGAATGTGTTTATCCGGCGTATTATATTTCTCCGCTTATAGTGAAAAATTCTTTAGAATTCCAGAAATCAACTCTGGTGCTAATTACCGAAGTGAAACAAAGGGCTAAACTGTATAAATGCTACATAGCTTTAGGGATAGTTGAAACTGACCCAATCGAAAATATTCTTTACAATTCTGCTTTACTTATCAATCCGGAAGGTCAAGAGATAAGCTGCTTCCGAAAATCTTTCCTATGGCATTTTGATTCTCACTGGTTCTGTGCCGGTGAAGAATATCCGGTAATTGAGACCGAATTCGGAAAAATAGGAATGTTTATCTGTTCTGATGGACGACTCCCTGAAATAGTCCGTTGTTTGAGTTTACAGGGAGCGGATATTTTGCTTGACCTTACCAACTGGGTCACCTCAGGATTTGAAAAAGAAAACCTTACCAACCCTCAGGTAGAATATATGATTCCTACACGAGCCCTGGAGAACCGGGTGTGGATAATTGCTGCCAATAAAGTGGGAATGGAGGCAAAGAGTATATTATATTGTGGGAAAAGCGCTGTCTTTGCACCCGATGGCCAGATAGCCAAAATTGCCTCGTCTTGCCAGGAAGAGATTCTCTTTTATGAAATTTCCCTTGAGGAAGCCATAAATAAATCCATCGATAACCAAATTAATATAATTAGTGATAGAAGACCGGAATTATATTCCGAATTGGTTCAACCCACTGATACTTTACCTATCTATTCTATTATGAAAAAAAAGACTGGCCCTAAAAATCCAAATCCGTTTACCGCAGTAGTGCAAATAGAATTTGAAGATAATTTTAAAAAATATCTCCAAAAGATAGAATTATTTATAAATAATCTATTAGAACAGGAGGCTGATATTATTATCTTTCCCGAATGTGATTTTATCTTCCCCGAAAATGGAGAGGAGATCATCCATAAAATCAAGCAAATAACTAAGGGTAGGAAAGCGCTCTGCGCTATTACCCTAGTCGAAAAAGCAGACGAGTCCTATTATAAAACCACTTTTCTTATAGAATCGGGTAAACTCCGGGGAAAATACCGAAAAACCCATATAGAAAGAGAAGAAAAGAGCCTTTTTTCTCCTGGAGATTTAGGCCTTCCGGTATTTAAAACTTCTTATGGTTACGTGGGAGTAATGATAGGTTATGAAGGAATTTTCCCTGAAATAGCCCGTACCCTAACCCTTAAAGGGTCTGATATAATTATCTGGCCCAGTAAATTTTGCAATGATAGACAGATCATTATCTGCCGCAGCAGGGGGGCAGAAAACAAAATATTTGTCGCCTGTTCTAATTCTATTTCTCATCAAAGTAATGGTCATAGCTTGATCACTTCTCCTTCAGGACAAATATTAACCTCTTGTCTGGGTAAAACTGAACAAACCAGCCTTTCTTCGCTTAATCTTTTGCTTTCTCGAAATAAAAACATTGTCCCCCATACCAATACAATCTTAAACAGGAAACCAGATACTTATAAAATTTTGTTAAACAATATTCATATAGAGGAGAAATAAAATTGAAAGCAGAACTTATTGTTAATTTAACCGCAGGCGGGGGGAAACCCCATAAACATTTAAATACAGTCTTAAAACATCTAAAGGAAAATGGACTAAATTTTAAGGTGTGCACCACTTCCCATCAAGGAGAAGCGGTGGAACTAGCCCAAAAGGCTGCTGACAACGGCGCAGAACTCATTGTATCAGTAGGCGGGGACGGAACAGTCAATGAAATAGTAAATGGAATTATGAAATCAAAAAATGACCCACCTTTAGGGATAATCCCTTTAGGGTGGGCTAATGATTTTATTAAAAGCACGAACATTCCCTCTGATATAATGGAAGCTTGCAAAATTTTAGTTCGGGGGAAGATTAAAAAAATAGATATAGGAATAATTAATGAAAAAATATATTTTGCTAACATCTGTGGGGTAGGATTTGATGCAGAAGTAGCCCAACTTGCCAATCGAATGAAAAGTAAGCACCCCAATTTGCACATTCTTAGTGCATTTGTTTATGTCTTCGCTACCGTAAAAAAACTTCTTTCTCCTTTTAGCTGCCATAATGTAAAAATAAAATTTGATGGGCAAGAAATCCATTCTAAAATTCTATTTATTGCCATCAGTAATGGAAAATTCTACGGAGGAAGATTTAAAATTACTCCGGAAGCTATATTAGATGATGGTTTGTTCGAAGTATGCGTGGTAGAAGAGATGGGAAGACTAAAATATCTTATGAGCATCCCTAAGGTATTTAAAGGTACACATGGAAGTATTAAAGGAATCAATTTTTATAGAGCTAAAGAGATAATAATTAAATCTTCGAAACCAATTCTGGCTCAGGTAAGTGGTGAAGTGATTGAAGGTCAGAAGGAATTTACTATCACTCTTCTGCCCAAAAGATTAAAATTGATTGTCCCTTAACTTGGACAAAATAGTCGTTAGTCGTTAGTGAATAGTCGTTAGTAAAGAAAACACAAAGAAAAAATATAAAATAAATTATTTAGTTGGGAATAGATTGTAAGAAAATATATAATATGCTTTGGGGGCACAATGCATTGTGTCTCTATACCCAAATCCCAATTTTTTGTTCGATGCAAGATATGCTCTACGCTAATCTTACACTAATGGCTAATTTAATTGGTAAATTGGTGAATTAAGACAAATTATCTTCCCTTATTTTTACTCTTCTTCTCTTCATACATCTTTTCGTCAGCTATTCTGATTAATTCATCCATAGATAAAGGGTTGGCCGGATCATAATGAGAAAATCCTGTGCTAAGTTCTACTTTATAAGGTTTTTTGGAAATCTTATTTAGCCGGGTTAATTCCTTGCTTAACCTCTTTCTAATTATAGGTATTTCCTTTAAGGAACCATCCAAGAAGATTACTAAAAATTCATCCCCTCCCATCCGAGTGATAATATCTACCTCTCTTAAAATAGATTTAAAGAGTTTTGCTACTTGGACCATAACCCTATCCCCCTCTTCATGACTAAATTCATCATTGATATCTTTCAGATTATCTAAATCACTATAGGCTAACAATAAAGAGGATTTGTTTCTTTTAGCTAATTTTAACTGTCTTTGAAGAAGCTCTAAGCCATACCCCCTATTATAGGCTCCGGTAAGGGTATCGTAATGGGCTAATCTCTTTAGTTTCTCTTCCACTCTCTTTCTTTCTATAGCAGTAGCTACTTGGGAAGAGACGAATTCTAAAAGTGTTGTATCCTTCTCGGAATAGGGATTAGAATTGGAGTAACTTTGGATAGCCATAGCGCCTATTACCTTATCTTCTACCCTTAGAGGAACTCCAAACCAGAAGATATCTTTGGTAATAACCCCTGCATTTAATATTTCTCCATCATCTTTTAATTTTTTGATTTTATCATAATTTAAGAGCATAGAACGTTTATTTTTAATAATATAGCAGGTCAGGCTTTTTTCCTCTAAGTTTTGGGGTTCAAAATCATCTTCCAACTCGTCTATATGATAAGGAAAGTATAATTTATTCTCTTTTTCGTCAACTAAAGCGATATAGAAATTAGTAGTGTCGATTATAGTGCCCAATTCTTGATGAATTATGGGATAGAGCTGGTCAAGCGAGATCGATAAATTAGCTGCTTTAGAGATATTATATAAGACCTGCTGAAGTCTTTCATTCTTTTTAATTTTGGTAATATCTCGGTAGGATATTATCCTCCCTTTATGTTTACCCTCAATTACTACTGGAGAACAGGAAATAACCACTGGAAAGAGGAGTCCATCTTTCTTTTTTCTCATAGATTCGTAATTATAATAACTTCTGGATAATGATTTTTGATATAAATCTTTAGCTTCTCCCATCTTATCTTGGGGGTGAATCATCCCATCATTAATATTTCTACCTTTAATTTCCTCTAAGGCATAACCGAACAATTTAGTAAATTGAGAATTAATATTTAAAATATTACTCTTTTCATCTACATAGACCAAAGCCTCCGGACTATTTCTAAAAAGACTGGCAAATTCTTGTTGGCTTTTATGGAGAGCTTCTTCGTCTTTTTTGCGTTCGGTGATGTCTCGGGTTATACCTATTGTCCCTATTATTTTGCCTTTTTCATCATATCGAGGTACCTTGGTAACAGAAAACCAACGCTCCATCCCATTCAAATAAGTGATTTTTTCTATCCTATCAATGAGGGGTTTGCCCGTTTTCATTACCCGATCATCATCAGCAAAACATTTTTTAGCTGCCTCTTCGGTGAAAATATCGAAGTCAGTTTCTCCAATAAAATCCTCAGGTTTAATACCTCTGTCTTCACCACTTGCTTTATTTACCCTAACAAATCGATTTTTCTCATCTTTGAAATTGATAAAATCAGGGATATTATCCATAAGGGCATGTAATAAACTCTGTTCATATATAATTGACATTTCGGCTTCTTTACGCTCAGTGATGTCCACAAAGATGCCTTCCACTCCAGCAATATTCCCTTCTTTGTCATAATAGTAATGGCTGGAAGTGGAGACAGTAACCGGGGAGCCATCTCTTCTTTTTAGGGCTACTTCATAATCTTTAACACTTCCTTTTCTCTTTTTCAATTCTTCTAAAAATCTTTTTCTGTCTTCAGGGATATAATATAAATCTTTAGCCAGATTTTTCCCTATAATCTCTTCGGGAGAGTGATAACCCAGCAATTTAGCTCCGGGAGGATTTACCATTAGAATATTCCCTTCTCTATCTGCACGATAGTAGACCCCCGGCATATTCTCATAGAGACTACGATATTTCTCTTCACTATTCTTTAAGTCTTCTTCTGCCTTCTTACGTTTAATTTCAGATTCCTTTAATTTAGTAATCTGCTGACGTAATTTTGCTAATTCATTGATAAGTTGTTCCTTGGTTTTTTTGCTATCTCCCATATTGTCCATCCTCTAAAAATCAAAAAATAATTTTATTCTTCATTTTAAATTATTACCTCAACTTGTTTTACTGTTTTCCATAAGATTTTTTGGCGAAATCTTGCATTATTTTAATATCTTCTTCAGGGATTATTCTACACTTACCTACGCTTTTACTTAAAATATAAATATGGGCTGTTTTTTCAACCACGTAGCAAACCTTCATCGCCTCTTTCATATCTTTCCCCACGCAGAGCGTCCCGTGATTTAGAAGAAAAACTGCATTTCTATTTCCTAAACTGGCAACTGCATTCTCAGCTAACTCATCTGAACCGGGTAAAGCATATTTCGCACATAAAACTTTTTCTCCCACTATCTGGACAAAATCTTCACAAATTCCCGGAAGACTGAAGCCGGTTACTGCCAACACACTCGAATAAATGGGGTGATAGTGCACTATAGCCCCTACATCCTTTCTGACATTATATATGGAAAGATGCATAGGCATCTCGATAGAGGGCTTCCTAAGCCCCTCGATTGTGTTTCCCTTCTTATCAACCACAATGATATCCTCGGGATTAATATCATTATAATCCATACCGCTTGGCTTGATATAGACTAAGCCTGTTTCAGAATCCAAAACACTAATATTCCCCCAGGTCCCGAGGGTTAAATTCTGCTTATACAATTCTTTTCCTGTATCGACTATTAATTTTTTAAACTTTTCTGATATTTCTAATTTCACACCTCTATCCTCATATTTCTATTTTTGCTTACTATATTTATATACTCCATAATATTTTAAAATCCTTCTTTTTTCGAAAAAAATCTAACAGATAGCGCTATATATAGGAAATTTAACTTAATTAAATTTAATTTTATTTAAAAGTAGATTCTTTTTGGGTTTTATCAATAATGGAAAATTTGCAAATAACGGCTCCCGCAATAACCAAACCACAGGCTATCCAGAGATTGGCTTTAACTGCTACCTGAAGATATAAAGAACTGATAACGATAGAAAGTAGAGGCGTAAAATAGGAAAAAGAGACAACCAGAATAATTTTACCTTTACGCATAGCCCTATCCCAGAAAGTATACGCTAAAAAAGTGGGGAAGACAGACATATATAAAAGCTCTACTATCACCTGTGGTGTCCAGTAAGATTCTTCTGGAAACACAAACCTTATTGTGGTTAAGACCAATCCGGTAGCCAAAAGAAAGAGGGGGACAGCTCCACCCTCAGTATGACCAGCCCAGCGGCGAACTAAATTAGAATAGAGCCCCCAGGTAATGGCAGCCATAAAGGCTAATAAATAAGGAAAATAACTTACTTGGAAATTTCCTTTGAATACCTCCCAGGAAAACATTCCACTTTGCACTGTAGCCAGGTAAAATCCAGCAAAGGCAATTATTATACCGGGAATTAAAATTATTTTTCCTTTCTTATGCAGAATAGGAAGGGAAAATATCAGAGTTAAGCCAGGCCAGAGATAATTAATAATACTTACTTCAATGACCTGTTCACGGCTAAAAGCTAATCCCACCGCCAAATAAAGACAGACCATATAAAAAATAAATAAAGTTCCACAACCTATTAAATATAAAATAGGCAGCTGGAAGATTTTTTTAATTCCTCCCGGTTTATTAATTAAGTAGATACAACCCCAGATACCGCTCAGCATATATATCCAGGAAGCAGCAGTTAAAGGTCCTAACTGCTCTGTTAGGCTTCGGGAAAAGGCAATAGTAGTCCCCCAAAATAATATGGCCAATATTCCAAATATAGTATTTAAATTCTCTTGAGAAATAGATATTTTCAAATCGCATCTCCTTCAAGTTTTCAAGTTAACAGGTTACTTATCCAGCCAATTTCTATATTTATTATTCATTCTACGTAAATAAATATTTAATTGCAAGAAAACTATCAAAATCGAGTAGTAAATTAGTTAGCCAGTTATTTCTTGGTTAATTAATTATTGTATAATAGAGGATAAATTGCTATATTATAATTTACAATCCGTAAAGAAGGCGAGAAAATGAAAAAAGTTACCCGTGAAGAAATCTTAACCGGCAATCCTTTAAAAGTGATGTTTTTATTAAGCTTTCCAATCATAATCTCCCAATTCTTATATACTTCATATCATCTTGCTGATACCTTCTGGCTGGGTCATCTTCCTCCCACAGAAAGCGGAGAAGCAGTCGCTGGATTGCAAATTTCCTGGCCAGTGATCTGGTTTCTCATTGCTCTCTCCTTCGGATTTGGAATAGCTGGTGTGGCTCTCGTTTCTCAATATACTGGAGCGGGTGAAAAGGAAAATGCCAATATAATAGCCAGTCAAATGCTTTCTCTTTCCATTATATTTGGACTGATTATTGCTGTATTCGGATTTATATTAACCCCTTATTTGGTCCCTCTTATTACTAAATCAACCACAGTCACCAGAACAGCGATAACTTATATGCAGCTTATCTTCTGGGGAATACCTTTCGTTTTTATTGCCTTCACTTTTCAGAGTATTCTTTCTGCTAAAGGCGATACCATAACCCCAATGTATATAAATCTTTTCACCGTTACTTTAAATGTTATACTCGATCCCTTTTTAATTTTTGGATGGTGGCGTTTTCCTCGTTTAGGTGTAATGGGAGCAGCACTGGCTACCATCATATGTCAGGGCATAGCTGCTTCCATTTCTATCTATCTCCTCTTTAGAGGGACAAAAGGCATAAAGATTACCATAAATAGTCTAATCCCGGCTGGGAAATGGCTGAAAAAAATCTTCAAAATAGGACTGCCGGCAGCAATAGGCCATTCTACAACTGCCTTTGGATTCGTGCTGGTTATGGCTATTGTCGGTAGGATGAATAATCCGGAAACAGTTATTGCCGCGTATGGTGTGGGGGATAAACTGATTAATATCATTTTTATTGTGGTAGATGGCTTGGGGACAGGGATTATCACTTTAATCGGACAAAACCTGGGGGCAAATCTTATTAATCGAGTAGAAGAAATCGCCCGAAAAAGTCTTCGGGTTGTATTTCTTATTACTTTGTTGGAAGCCGCTCTGGTCTTTGCTTTAAGAATTCCTCTATTTAAACTATTTATCCCTAATCGACCGGATGTTATTGCTGAAGGGATTCACTTTCTCAGCATCTTCACTTTAGGTATCCCTTTCTTCGGTTTGATCGGAGCAATTATGGCTGTATTTAGAGGATCCGGGCATAATGTTCAACCTATGATTGTGGATATGGTAAGACTCTGGGGATTGAGAATTCCCCTTGCTTACTTCCTCGGTAATCAATTTGGCTCTACCGGTATATGGTGGGGAATGGCTTTAAGTAATATTATCGCTGCTATTGTAGCCCTCTTCTTCTACTTTCAAGGAGGATGGAAGAAGCAAGTTATTCATGAATACAAGGAAACTATTCAACCCGCCCCTTCTCCTTTTATTCCCGAGGAGGGATAAATTACACTTTTTACCCTCGAAAAATGAGTATTTTTTGGGTTTTGAAATCCTTGTAAATAAAGAGTTTCATGTTATTTAAATTTATATCCCTTTCTTGGAATAAAGGTTTATGCTAAAATATAAAAAAACAATCTTTGGGCAGGTGTAAATAATGTCACATATGGTGGGGAAATCAGCTTATAAAAATCTGGAGGAAAGGCTAAATAAATTTCCCCAGGGTGCTCCTCCTTCTGAGACACTATACAAGATATTGAGTATCCTTTTTAATGAAAAGGAAGCGGAACTAGTTTCTCGACTTCCTATAAAACCTTTCTCCATTAAAACAGCCAGTCGAATATGGAAATTAGATGCAGTTAATACGGAAAAATTATTAGATGAATTAGCTGGCAGAGCAATCCTCCTGGATTCTGAACATAACGGAATTAAAAAATATGTTCTTCCACCCCCCATGGCAGGATTCTTCGAATTCTCGATGATGAGGACCAGACACGATTTAGATCAAAAGCTGCTTTCGGAACTCTTTTACCAGTACCTCAACGTTGAGGAAGATTTTGTTAAGGATTTATTTTTAGGTAGTGAGACCTTACTGGGAAGAACTTTCGTGCAGGAGGAGGTCCTATCCAAGGATAACCTTGTTTCCATCCTGGATTATGAAAAAGCAAGTCATATTATAAAAACCGCATCATCTATAGGAATCAGTATGTGCTATTGCCGTCATAAAAGGGAGCATTTGGGAAAAGCATGTGATGCTCCCATGGATATCTGTATGACTTTCAACAATGTCGCCAAATCCTTGATAAGACACAATTATGCCCGAAGAGTAGAAGCCTCAGAATGTATGGAACTGTTACACAAAGCTTATGAATATAATCTTGTCCAGTGCGGGGAAAATGTCAAAAATAAGGTCAGTTTTATATGCAACTGCTGCGGTTGTTGCTGCGAATTCCTGGTAACAGCAAAAAAATTCGGGATGCTCCATCCGGTTCAAACCACCTCATATATTCCTAAGATTGATGAAGAAAAGTGCACGGAGTGTGGAAAATGCGTCAAAGTATGTCCTATTTCCGCCATAGAGTGGATTTCGAATGATGATGGAATAAACAGCAAACCTAAAAAAATCAAAATAAATGAAGAGATATGCCTGGGATGCGGGGTCTGTGTTAGGGCATGTTCCAATAAAACTATTACACTTGAAAGACGTGAGGAGCAAATTATAACACCAGTCAATTCAGTCCACCGGATTGTTTTGATGGCGATAGAAAAAGGGAAACTGCAGGAACTGATATTTAACAATCAAGCCTTTGGCAGCCACAGGGTGATGGCAGCCGTTCTTGCAGTTATTCTGAAACTGCCCCTTATAAAACAAATGATGGCCAGCAAACAAATGAAATCAATATACCTTGAAAAACTTTTTGAGAGAATATAAAATTAATTAGCATTCCCTTTTATTCAGTTCTCTAATAACTATCTTGTCCAATATTTCCGATGCTTTCAAAATAACCTCTCTACATTTTTTCTCTTCTGTCCGGTAATTATCCTTTAAGGGTTTACAAGGCAGCTGCCAGTCTTAGAGAATCAGGGTTTAGGTTAAGATGATAAACCTGATTAGCACCATATAAAATAGTTTCCGCACAATTTAAATCTTCCTTAATTCCATACCCATTTTGGATTAATTCTTGCAACATTTATTTCTTCCTCCTGAAGTAAGAAGCACTCAAATTTTATCGTGCTATTAATTCTCCATACACCTCTGTAATTGTGGGAATAGAGATATCGTGTTCTTTCGCCAGACGGATTAAAGTTCCTCCGAATATATCTCCTTCGTGTTTGGTGTTTCCCTTTTCATAATCTCTTTGAAATGAAGTCTTGGTTTCGCAGGGAAAGCCCTGGGCTTTTTGTACAGTTTTTTCTACTATATCTTGCTCAAAATCTATATTTTTTGCTTTCCCGATTAAAACAACTTCTTTCATGATATTTCCCATCATACTCTTTAGCTTATCATCAGAGAGTACTCCTCCTATTGTTTTTCCTGAATAGGCGGTCATTAAACTAAACGCTGTAATAAATATATACTTTTCCCATATTGCCGGATAGGGATTATCATGCCAGGTGTTACTAATCCCCATTTTATTAAAGAATTCAATAAGATACTGATAATTATAGTTTAAGTGTTTCGGATCTTTGCCAAATACAATATGCCCTTCAGGGCCTTTTTGTCTGATGGTACCGGGTTTTTCAATACTGGAGGAAACATAGACAGAGGCAGGTGAGACTATCGCTTTTTCTAAACTGGTCCTTATGCGCTCATAGATATCTACTCCATTAAGCAAGGGGAGAATGATAGTACCAGCGGATATATTTTTTGAAATTGATGCAGCAGCATTATCCAAGTCATACCCCTTTACACACAGTAAGTATAAATCCGGGGTAGGAACATGTCTTATATTATCGGTGGCGATATTCGGAAAGCAAAGAAATTTCTCTTTATCGGTGATCAGATTCAGCCCGTGTTGCTGAATGGCTTTTAAATGTTCCCCTCGGCCTATAAAATAGACCTGCACAGCGCGGTTACCCTTGCTAATCTCATGAGCTATTCTGCCGCCAAAATACCCGCCGACACCTCCGATGCCGTATACACATACACTTTTAATTTTTTTAGACATGCTTCCCCTTTCTAACTATTTTTAAATCAACCTTGAGTTCATCCATTATCAGCCTGAATAATATTAAATTTAACCATTCTTAGGCTTTTTTTAACTTTACCAGACCTAGCAATTTATGTAGAAAGATCTTTTATCTTTCCCGCGCAAGCGGGAATCCAGCATTTTCTTAAGAAATTTTCTATATCAATAACCGTATACCTTGATTTAGAGCCCACTACAAAATCGATTCTGGTTTGTGCGCTGCTTTTACATTGTCAATAGAACCGTCCCTATGACATCTTTTTTACCTTGGTTTATCCATTTCTTTCAGATATTTTACATAAGCTGAGCCTAACTCCGTAATAGAAAAAGTATCTCCTTCCTCTTCCCGGATAAATTCTAAATCAAGAAGGGCATCTAATATGGCCTCCCGCTCTTTGGTGTCGGATATTTTAGACTGCCATATATTATTATATTCTTCTCGGCTTACCGATTTGGATTTATGAAGCCAGAATAAAACATACTTTGCGTATAAGACCAGATAGGTATTGGCATAGAGAAATCGCCATTTAATATTTTCTTCTTGCAGTTTTCGAATATGTTTAGCCATCACTTCTTCTCTTAAAACGACGGAGTCTGTTTCTTGAATTTTCTTATTTAATATGTTGTCCCGATTAAAATCGTAAGAAGAGGTTAAATCACCAATATTAATATCCAATACTGAACCGAAAAATTGCTCTTGTTTTGACTGTTGAGAATCGTGCTGCCCTGATTTTTTAGCAGTAAAAAATTCTTCAAAAAACTTGTAAATAGACTTTTCAAATAGTAATATACTGAGAACCAGATACACCATTATTAAGGCGACCCAGGAATTGGTTATTTCTGCTAACGATGGTTTTACCGGCCACCAGATTAATAAAAGAATACTGGCTATCACAATTAATAAGATAAATAAAACCACCGCAAAGATTATTTTTTGCACATTTAAAATTTCTATTTTTTCTTTTAAATTTATTTTATTCATCTATCTAATTTACCTCCCTTAATAAAAGAATTCGATAAAAAAAAAGAAAATCCTTTTTATTTTGAAAAAATATAGCAAATTTTTAATTTTTGAGGTTAATGGTTTTTTGTTTTCACTAATAATCTTAAGAGCCATATTTTTTCAACTTTATTTTAGTATATCTCTTTTATATAAGATTCTACTGTATTTCTGATAATTTCTTTATCCTTATTAGTCTGTCTTGAACAGAAAATTGGTTTCTTAATTTCCACTTCAATTTTTTTTAAACTTCTGATAAATTTTGCTCCTCTTGGTAAAGCTTTATCGGCTCCTTTAATCCTTATTGGTACGATAGGTACTCCTATCTTGGCAGCCAGATAGGCAGCTCCCGCTCTAACGGGTAAATTATTCTTTTGACGGTCAATACCCCCTTCGGGGAAAATTCCCAAAACTCCACCTCCCTTTAATATTTTCAAGGATTGCTTTATAGCCTTAATATCATTTTCTCTTTGAACCGGGATAGAACTAAACTTTCTTAACATATAACCAAGCCAACCTATTTTGAAAAGATAGGCCGCGGCTATAAAAATTACTTTAGGTCTAACCGATACTCCCAGGATAACCGGGTCTAATAAACTTGAATGATTGGCAACAATAATAAACGGGCCATCCTGTGGTATATTTTCTTGGCCGGTTACTTTTAGCCGAAAAAGTAATTTAAAAATAATCCAACAAATATATTTGGCAATATTGTATAACAAAATAAGCTACCCCATTATTTATCTCGGGTTTGTTCTAAAATCCAATCGCCTATTATTTTTAAGGCGATGGGTGAAATTGTTTCTTCGATCTTTGCATATTCAGCAGGCACCCCGATTTGAGCGGTTTGAAAAAGATGATTAAGGCCTGGTAATTCTTTAATGGTAAAGTTTTTATTACCTCCGGCAACGAGAGCATCTTTGATAGCACTTAGATTCTCTTTGGGGGGAACTTGTAAATCTTTCTCCCCATTTATAGCCAGTACCGGACACTTTACCTTACTCAAAGTTGGTTTAGGATCATAGGTTAGGAAAAACTTAAGCCAGGGAGATAATAAGCTCTGAAGTTGAACTTTAAGGAACACTTCCGGATCACCTATTTGTTCTTTTTTCTCATCACTCATTTTTTCCCAATCTTCCATAAACATCTGACGAAGTTTTTCTTCAATAGTTTTCTCGTCCTTTCCCTCCTTAATGAGAGAAAATATCTTTTCATTAAACTGACGATTCTTAATAATATCTTCTTCGCTGACCCCCATTGCCCTGGAAATCAAAGCACCTTGTAAATATAGAATTTCTTCTCCGGTTAACCCTGTCCCGGCCATTAATACTATAAAAGCCACATCTGAAGATTTTGCAGCAACCATTGGGGCAATAATACCACCTTCGCTATGTCCGATAAGGCCAATCTTCTTTGGATTTATCTCTTTTCTTGCTTTTAGGTATTCTATCCCGGCTAACACATCGGAAGCAAAATCTCCACTGGTAGCCTGAGAAAAGTCCCCGGTTGATTCTCCCACTCCCCGATCATCTACCCTGAGGACAGCAATCCCCTGACGAGTTAAATAATCTGCTAATACCAGAAAGGGACGATGCCCGGCTATAGCTTCATTACGGTCTTGCGGACCAGAACCGGTAATTAATAATACTGCCGGAAAAGAATCCTGCTCAGATGGCAAAGTCAGAGTTCCTGTGAGTGTAATTTCTGCTTCTTTATTTTCATATACTACTTCTTCTTCAATGTAAGGATAAGGTTTTTTTGGCTCCTGAGGTCTGAGCATTTCCACTGCTTTATCAACCCGCTTCACTGTCAGCGGTAGAGTCTGTCCGGATTGTTTCCAATGTCCTTCTATAGTTAAAAAATCACTACTTATCTTTCCTTCAAAAATACCTCCCACAGAATTTATTTCCAGATACAAAGTGTTATCTTTAACCATAACCTTTTCCACCGCTATACCAGTTACTCCCTGATCAGGGCTATCTAAAGTTGCAGTTAGAGATCCATCTGGATTCTTAGAAATCTTACACACAATCCGAAGTTCTACTCCTGGTACTTTCAACTTACCCTCCCAGATACCCTCAATGCTTATTTCAGAGGTATCTTGCTGTTGAGCAAATACTACCATGCTAATACTACTTACCATTATTAAAGCAAGACAAATTAAACCACTAAATATAATCTTATAAGTTATTTTCATAATATTTTTCTCCCTTTCCTATATTAAAAAGTGATTTCCCATTCAATGCTCTAATTAAGATTTGCAAAATTAATAGTAAAAATAATTAGGAAATAGCTATATTCCTTTATTCTACAAAAAAAGCAAAAATCCTCTTTTTATATAAAAGTTTTTGCTTTTTTATATTAATCTAATTGACAAGAGAAGATTTTTAATATACACTATATAAGTAAATATGAATATACTTATTTAAAAGGAAATAGCAATGCCCAATTATGAAATTGAAGAAATTTCCAAAATATTTAAAGCTTTATCTGATCCAACCAGATTTAAAATATTTCTCTTGTTAAATGATAGAGTATCTTGCGTTAATGCTATAGTTAATTTTTTACAAGTATCCCAGCCAGCGGTATCCCAGCATCTCAAGATTTTGAGGGAAGCCGGCTTGGTTAAGATAGAAAAAAGAGGTTATTGGGTGCATTACTCATCTAATAAGGAGAAGGTAGAAAAATTTTTTGAGGATTTTCCAGCCTTACTAAAATTGAAAGGGGTTGAAAAATATGTGCAAAAAAATAAGTAAAGAAAGATGTGAACATCCGGAAAGACTTAAGGGTAAACCGGGGAAATGCACTTCTGAACAGATAAAAAATTGTCACGGTGATATTTCCGAAAAAAATCATCCATGCGCATGTGTTTCGGGAAAAAAGTCGGACAAGTCCATTTAAATAAATAAAAAATTGCTCAAAGTAATTTGATAAGGGAGAACAAATATGTATGACTATGTTTTGTATCTATTGGCGGGCATATTTCTGGTGATTTCATTTAAAAGAGATAAAAAGAAAACTAAAATGGCTTTAAAAAAAGCCTGGAAGTCATTCGAAAATATACTTCCACAATTTTTAACTATTTTAGCTTTTTCAGGTATGGTTTTAGCCCTGCTAAGTCCTGATGTTATATCCCGCCTTTTAGGCCAGAAAGCTGGTTGGCAGGGCATGATTATTGCCTCAATAATTGGGTCAATAACACTGATACCAGCCTTTATAGCTTTTCCTATTGCTGCTATGCTCCTTAAAAATGGAGCTGGTTTCGCGCAGATAGCAGTATTTGTAAGCACACTGATGATGGTTGGAATAGTCACACTGCCACTGGAAATTAAATGTTTCGGTAAAAAGATTTCCATAATGAGGAACATGTTTGCTTATCTGTTTTCCTTTATGGTAGCTTTAGTAATAGGGGTGGTGCTAGGATGAAAATAATTTTCAAAAGATATTTAGGGTTTATAATTATTTTGGTATTGAATATCATATTGTTTATTATTGACAGAAAAAATGGGTTAAGTTCAATAACCATTTTCGGATCAATTATTTTTCAAATGGCGAAAATACTACCACCCATATTTGTGCTTTTAGGACTTATGGATGTGTGGATTCCCAGGGAAACAATGGAAAAATTTATGGGAGAGAAATCGGGCTTACTCGGAATTCTAATTGCTTTTTTCTTTGGGTCATTTGCAGCAGGCCCTCTTTATGCTGCTTTCCCCATTGCCATAATTTTAATGAAAAAGGGTGCAAAATTTCTTAATATTCTTATTTTTATAGGTGCTTGGTCAACTACCAAAGTTCCCATGTTCCTATTTGAAACAGCCTCCTTGGGATGGAGATTTTCTGTTATAAGGCTTATTATGAGTATATTCGGAGTAATTACTATAGGCTACGCGATAGAATTATTGATAAGTAAAAAAGAAAAGGAAGACCTATATAATAAGGTAAGATTAATGCAGTGATTGATATACAAAAATAAAATAACAGAAGGCATTAAAGGATTAAAAATAAGAGGGGAATTTTCTTATTTTATTTAAAGAGCAGTTTTTAATTATTTCAACTATTAATAGAGCGACTAATTGAATGGCGGGATAAAAAACAAGTAAATCTATAGGAGGTAAGGATAATGCAAGCATTTAATCTTAAAACAATGAAGTCACATCCCTATGAGGAGAGGGATAAGAATGTCTTTTATAAAGCTAAGGAGTTTAAAGCAAGAATTATCGAACTTCCACCCGGTGGAGAGATGCCAACCTGTGAAATGCTTTCTTATGTAATCTTTTATGTTGTTAAAGGAACAGCAGAAGCAAAAGTTAATCAAGAAAAAATTATCCTTAAAGAAGGACAGTGTCTAATTACTGAACCAGCAATACTATCTATGAAAACACAAGATGGCGTCAAGATGATGGGTATACAGATAATGAAAACTTAAATATCCTATCAAGTTAATTTTATTTTATACTTTTATCTTTCGAACTGTATCTAATTTTCGAAAAATCTGCTTTTTAATTTTTACCTCAAATCTCAGGTTAAATCAACATTCTCTCCTCTACAGTCAATACAGTTGTCTTTGCTTTCCCCCTCTTTTTTATAAATAATTTGTTAGCGACTTTATATTTTTTTATTCTACAAAATAAGTGAAAATCCTCTTTTATTAAAAAATCTTTGGTTTTATAAATAATAAATAAATAATAAATATTGACAATAATATGATTATATGATTATATTATCATATCTTAATACAAAGGGGGGTGAAATGGAAACAGTTATAAAAATATTTAAAGCCTTATCTGATGAAACTCGCCTACGTATTTATTTGCTTCTACTGCAAGGTGAATTATGTGTCTGTGAATTGGTAAATATATTAAATATGGAACAATCAAGAATTTCGCATAGTATTAGGATTTTAAAAGAAGCAGGTCTTGTTGATAATCGGCGAGAAGGCAAATGGATAATCTATACAGTAAATCCTGAAACAGAAAATAATAGAATAATTCAGGGTTTTAAGAATGAATTAGAATTACCGGAACAGGATTTGAAATATATTAATAAATGTAGGAAAGAAAAAATAAGAGAAAAGTTTAAATAAAATTAAAATATTATAGGGGTTAAATATGTTACTAGAAATATTAATTGGCGGACTAATTGCTTTAAAAGAATATGTTGCACTACATGTGTTAACTTGCCTTATTCCAGCTTTTCTTTTGGCTGGCGGAATTATTGCTTTTACTTCTCGTGATACCATTCTTAAATATTTAGGTGCGAAAGCAAAAAACATTATTTCTTTCCCCTTAGCGGCAATCTCTTCAATATTTATTGCAGTATGCTCCTGTACCGTAATTCCAGTTTCAGCCGGAATCTATCGTAAGGGTGGGGCGATTGCCCCTGCTTTTATTATATTATGGGTGGCCCCTGCTTCCAATCTTTTAGCAGTAATCTATACTGGAAATATAATAGGGTATGACATGGCCATAGCCAGAATTATTACTGCTTTCGTTACTGCTTTCGTTATGGGAACAGTAATGTATCTATCTTTCCGCAAAGAAGAAGCAGAGAGGATGGTAGAAGGAGAAAAAAAAGGAAATAATGATAAAAAAATTATTGCCGGAAAAGATATAATTTTACTTCTCTTAATTCTTTTTAGCTTGCTTTCTCCTAATTACCTTATTACCAAGGGTCCTTACTTGCATAAGGTTTATGTCTTTGCCATATCCATCTCTATTACTTTTTTATATGCTTACTTTGCTATTAAAAAAGATAGGATTTCCAATTGGCTTAAAGAGACCTGGTGGTTTGTAAAATTAATATTTCCTTTGCTTTTAATGGGAGTATTTATTGTAGGAGTTATTGGAAAAATCCTCCCTCAGCAATGGATAGAACATTGGCTGGGAGGAAATTCTTTGCGTTCCTCTTTTTTTGCCACCCTTATTGGAGCAGTAAGCTATTTTGCTACTATGACTGAAGCACCATTTGTAGATACTTTAATGAAATTAGGAATGGGGAAAGGTCCAGCCCTTGCGCTGCTTCTTTCTGGACCAGGAATGAGCCTTCCCAATATGTTAGCCATAATAAAAGTATTTGGCTTTAAAAAAGCTTCTGTTTATATTGTAACTATGGTTATCCTGGCTACCCTGAGTGGTTGGTTTTGGGGAAATTATATTTTTTAGGAGGTAAATAAAGATGAAAATTGAAATTTTAGGAACAGGATGCCCTAAATGTAAAAAATTAAGTGAATTAACGCAGAAAGTCATTCAAGAACTTGGTATATCAGCGGAGATTTCAAAAGTAACTGACATTAACAAAATTATTGATTATGGGGTTATGGTGACCCCTGCTTTAGTTATTGATGGAAATGTAAAGGTAGCGGGCAAAATACCCAGTAAAAAAGAAATTACTGAATGGATTGAAGAAAAAAATAAATAAAAAAGAGATTAAAATATTTTTCAAAATTTATAAAGGAGCTGTAAAAATGGATAAATGCGGCTGTAATGCAAAATCAAGATTGATCTATTCTTGTTCGGGTGCTTCCAATACGGAAGAAATTGCTGACCAGGTATCAAGAAAACTCACTAAAGAAGAATATGGCAATATGGCTTGTCTTGCTTCTGTGGGTGCTCATATTTCAGGTTTTATAGAATCAGCAAAGGGTGCTGAGGAGAATATCACCATTGATGGCTGCCCCACTGCTTGTGCTAAGAAAATCCTTGAACATATAGGAGTGACCCCTCCCCAATCCTATATATTAACTGGAATGGGGGTGGAAAAGGGAAAGACGCCGGTAACAGAAGAAATAATCAATGAAATAAGCAATAAAATTAAAAAAGACCTATCCTTTAAGGCAGAACAAGGGAATAATGCTGAAGGTGGGAAAAATTCAGGATGTTCCTGCGGCTCTTGTTGAAAAAACATATGAAGATAAACTGAATGAAAAACATTAAAGGGGCAAGATGAAATGAGTTTTCATCATACACATAAACATTTTAAAGAAGAAAATTTAATCATCGTTATGGTATTAAATTTTATTATTACCCTGGTTGAGGTTATTGGCGGCTTGTTGTCAGGGAGCCTTGCTCTACTGTCAGATGCATTGCATAATTTCAGTGACGGTATATCGGTTATTATAAGTTTTATTGCTATAAAATTAAGCAAGAAGGAAAACACACTTACCAATACTTTTGGCTATAAAAGAGCAGAAATATTAGCCGCCTTGTTTAATGCTTCTTTTCTTCTTGCCATTGCTTTTCTTTTGTTTAAAGAAGCATTCTTAAGGTTTCAGCATCCCCAGGAGATAGAGAGCAAGCTGATGATTGCTGTTGCATTAGTTGGTCTAACTGCCAATGTTATTTCGGTGTTTCTATTAAAAACCGGAGCCAAAGAGAGTATGAATATCCGATCAGCATATGTTCATCTATTTTCAGATTCTCTTTCCTCTTTAGGGGTTATTATCGCAGGGTTATTGATTCATTTTTTCCATATCAATATCGTTGATTCTATCCTGACTTTTATGATTGGTGCTTATGTCCTCAAGGAAGGATTCGATATTTTAAAACAGAGTACCAGTATTTTAATGGAAAAAGTACCTGCTGATATCAATATCATACAATTAAAAGAAACAATAGAAAATATTCCTGAAGTCGACAATCTTCATCATGTACACATCTGGCAAACCAATGAAAAACAGATTCTTTTAGAAGGGCATATTGATGTTAGAGAAGATATTAGTTTGAGTGAAGCTGATAAAATACGGACTAAAATAAGTTCTATACTATTGAATCAATTCGGAATTAATCATACGACTCTCCAAATAGAGTATAACTGTTGTAAAGATAAAGAAATTATTAAAAATCATTGGCAAATAAGAAACCGATAATGAATGATAAGAAATTAAAAAAAAATAAGGTGGAGATAAATTAATGCAAAATAAGAAAAAATATATTTATATCATAATTTTTTTAGTACTTTTAGCTATCGTCTTTGGTTTTAAAAAGGTATCTAACAACACTGAAGCTACTTTAACTCAAGAAGGTGTAACCGCCGATGAGATTAAAGTAACCTTTGTAGAGCTTGGCTCGGTTGGCTGTATTCCTTGCGATAATATGCAGCCAATTATGAAAGAAATTGAAGAAGAATACAAAGGACAGGTAAAAGTAGTTTTTCACGATGTGAAGACGGCAGAAGGCAAGCCTTATATTAAGGAATTTGGTATCAGGGCAATCCCAACTCAGGTCTTTCTGGATAAAGATGGAAATGAATATTTTAGGCATCTAGGGTTTTTTGCCAAAGATGAATTAATTAAAGTTCTTAAAACGCAAGGAGTCAATTAATGATAAGAACTATTTTTGAATGGTTGTCTAATTCTCTCCAATTGAATCCAATTATTGCCTTAACCGCTTCTTTTATCTGGGGAATATTCAGTATATTGTTAAGCCCCTGCCATTTAGCCAGTATCCCTTTAATTGTTGCATTTATCGGAGAGCAAGGCAAGGTATCAACCAAAAGAGCTTTTTGGTTAGCAACCTCTTTTTCTATGGGTATTTTAACAACTATTACCGCTATAGGTCTGATTACTGGACTTTTAGGCCGTATGCTGGGTGATATCGGCTCTTATGGGAATTATTTCGTGGCAATAATTTTTTTCGTTATGGGCTTTCATCTTTTAGAAATCATTCAATTGCCTTTTCTGGGAAAAACTAATCAACCAGCTTTCCGGAAAAAAGGACTTTGGGCTGCTTTTGGATTAGGTCTTATTTTTGGTATCGCCCTTGGTCCCTGTACCTTTGCCTATATGGCACCGATGCTGGGTATTGTGTTTAAACTGTCAGCCGCACAATTTTTCTATGGAGCTGCACTTCTTTTTGCTTATGGTATTGGTCATTGTTCGGTAATAGTTTTTGCGGGAACCTCTGCCGGAATGGTTCAAAAGTATCTAAATTGGAATGAAAGATCTAAAGGTGCAGTATTAGTTAAAAAAATATGTGGTATTTTAGTGATTTTAGGTGGAATATATTTAATTTGGAGTATCTGAAAGGAGATCAGTATTAATTATGGTTAAAGAAAAAAGAGAGGGCTTAAGTGTTTTTGAAAAATATCTAACGGTATGGGTCTTGTTATGTATTGTTATTGGAATTATTTTCGGTAAAATGATTCCCGGGGTAGCAAAATATCTGGATGGATTAGCCATTTATATTGGTGAAGCACCAGTAGTTTCTATCCCGATTGCAGTTTGTCTATTTTTTATGATGTATCCGATTATGGTAAAGATTGACTTCGGGGAAGTGTTAAAAGCAGGAAAATCCATTAAGCCGGTTGGACTGACTTTATTCGCTAACTGGGCAATAAAACCTTTTACTATGTACGCTATATCTATCTTTTTTTTAGGTTTTCTTTTTAAAAATTTTATTGGGAGTGAGGCAATGGATTTAGTAAAACTTCCACCTGGAGCAGATTGGGCAGTGGGAACAATTCATGGGGCTGGAACTGTAGTGATAAGCAATGGGATGAAATTACTCGAAATCCCTCTGTGGAGAAGTTTTCTTGCTGGAAATATTTTATTAGGCATTGCCCCCTGTACAGCAATGGTCTTGGTTTGGGGGTTCTTGGCAAAAGGCAACGATGGACATACGCTGGTTATGGTAGCAATAAATTCTCTAACTATGCTTTTTCTTTATGGACCGCTTGGTGGATTCTTACTTGGCGTAGGAAAATTACCAGTTCCCTGGCAAGCACTACTACTTTCTATCAGCATTTATGTTGCCTTACCCTTGGTGGCAGGTTATTTTTCCAGAAAATGGATAATAAAGGCAAAGGGCGAAAAATGGTTTAAAGAGAATTTTTTACATTTACTTACACCGGTATCTATTGTTGCTCTATTATTTACTCTAATCCTACTTTTTTCCTTTAAAGGTGAGGTTATTTTAACTAAACCTTTAACCATACTATGGATAGCTATTCCACTTTTTATTCAAACTAACCTTATCTTCTTTCTCACCTATGGATTAGCAAAACTATTGAAACTTAATTATGAAGATGCTGCTCCTTCTGCGCTGGTAGGAGCAAGTAATCATTTCGAGGTAGCCATAGCAACCGCTATAATGGTTTTTGGTATATCTTCGGGTGCTGCCTTAGCAACAGTAGTAGGAGTTTTAATCGAAGTTCCGGTAATGTTGATGCTTGTTTCAGTTTGTAAAAGAACACGAAATTTCTTTTAAAATCTTAAAATGATTTAGATATTTGATAGTTGGTCGGGGCGAGAGGATTTGAACCTCCGACCTCTTGGTCCCGAACCAAGCGCGCTTACCAAACTGCGCTACGCCCCGTCATGTATAATAAACATTAATTAATTATTCTAATTTAATAAATTATATCATAATATTATAAATTGTGGGTTATAATTTTTATTCAATTTAAAAGGGTTATCTTAATGGGATGACCAATTTTAATTTATTGGCGATGAAGGAAGCGGCAATTATTTTTAAGATATCACCGGGTAAAAAAGGAAGCATTCCTACTGTTATTGCTTTTTTTACTCCTATACCTGTAACCAAAGATATTTGAGTTATACCGATTATATAAATAATTACCGTTCCCAATAAACCTGCCAGAAAATAGTAAAAAATATTCTTTTCTTTTTTCAACTCTATTATCTTTCCAATAACATAAGCGGAAATTATAAACCCAAATAAAAATCCACCGGTTGGCCCAAATAAAATACCTATCCCAGCTTTAAAGCCAGCAAAAACTGGCAAACCTACTACGCCCAACAACACATAGATTATCTGGCTTGATGCTCCCATAATGCTTCCCAGAGTCATAGCTGCCAAAAGAGTAAATAAAGTCTGTAAAGTAAGAGGGACAGGGTAAATGGGGATCGAAATAAATGCTCCCACTGCAGTTAAAGCAGCGAACAATGAGACTAAAGTCATTTGACGGACATTTATTTTTGACATTCTTAAATCGCCCCAATTTTTTGATTAATTAGTGTTAACCAATATAATATCTTTAGTTAACAATAATGTCAAAAAAAATTTAAATAATAGTTCCGGAAATTATTTCTACCAGTTCTCCATTTTCTTTTTTTAGAATCAATGCTCCTTCTTCGTTTATGTTTACTGCTTCTCCTGTAACAATTCTCTCCCCCATATCTACCCTTATCTTTCTCCCCAGAGTATGGGAGTATAATTTCCATTCCTTTAAAATAGAAGAAAATTCTCTTCTTTTTAAACTTTCGTAATACTTCTCAAATTCCTGCAAGAAGATTTGTACCAGCTTAACCCGCAAAACCACTTTACCTAAAACTTCTTTTAAAGAAATCGTATTCTCATGAATATCTTCCGGAAACTCCCGGTGTTCTATATTCACATTTATCCCTATTCCCACTACCACCCAGTTTATTATATCCAATTCGGCACTCATTTCAGTCAGTATTCCACATACTTTTTTTTCATTTATTAATATATCATTTGGCCATTTTATTTGAGATTCAATTTGGGTGCACATCTTAATAGCCTTCACTACCGCTACTGCAGTCATTAAAGTTATTCGAGGGATATAAGAAGGAGGAAGTTGAGGGTATAATATTATGGAGAGCCAGATACCTCCGGCAGGTGAAAACCATTCCCGACCCAATCTCCCCTTCCCTGCGCTCTGCCTTTCAGCAATAATTAATGTGCCTTCGTTTATCTCCTCTGCTCGGTGTAAGGCCTTCTCTTTAGCCATTATATTGGTAGATTTTAATTCTGGAAAATAGTATATTTCTTTGCCGATATATTTTGTGAATAATTCTCCTCGGACTTCTTGGGGGATTAAAAGGTCAGGGCGGGAAATCAGGCAATAGCCCAGATTTTGGTCAGCTATTATCTCATACCCCATATCCTTTAGTCTTTGTATCTGCTTCCAAACCGCCACCCGGGAGATGCCTAATTTGTGAGCTAGAGCTTCACCGGAAATGTATTCTTTCTCTCTTAAAAATTTTAATATATTACCTGTCATCTTTTTAAACTGGAGGCTAATAGGCCGCTATCTTTATCTATATCTCTAATCTGCTTGAAATCTATTATAAAAGAACCCTTGCTCTCCAATAAACTCATTAAATTCTTTAAGGTTTTATCGTTTCCCATTAACCGTGGAATGATAAAGGCAATAGTCTTTTTTCTTTCCAACCCAGTACATCGTTTTATATAATCGATTAATTCAGATGGCAATTTACCTTTAAACATACTTGAAACCGGGCAGCCCACCAAGACTAATTCATAAGGCAAAAAATTGCAATTCACTATTCCTCTTACCGCTTTAATTACTTTTAATTCATTCCCTTTTTTTTCTATTGCTGATGATATTTTTTTTACAAATAATTCTAATTTTTTATTTTCCCCGCCATAAATTAATACTGCTTTCAAAATATTCCCTCCTAATCAAATACTACCTTTTCTACCCCCTGGAGTTTATCCAATATTTTATTGGCAATTAATTTTAGATGTTCAGGGCGTTTAACAAAATCCAAATCATCAGCGGGCACATTCAAGATAGGACAAATATTAAAATTCTCCACCCATTCCTCATACAAGACGTTTAACTGTTTTAAATATTCCTCGGAGATAGTTTTTTCATAATCTCTTCCTCGCAGAGAAATTCTTTTTAAGAGAGTGGGAACCGAAGCTTGAAGATAAACGATTAAATCCGGAGGAGTAAGAAATTGGGTCATTATGCTAAATAATTCCTGGTAATTTTCATAATCACGTACCCCCATAAATCCCTGCTGATTTAAATTTTTTGCAAATATATCCACATCTTCATAAATACTTCTATCCTGAACTACAGAGGTAGGATTCTTTAATATCTCCTGATGATGACGAAATCTCTTAGACAGAAAAAATATTTGGAGATGAAAACTCCACTTTTTCATATCTTTATAGAAATCCTCTAAATATGGGTTATTTTCCACTACTTCATAATATGCCTTCCAACCCAATCTTTTACTTAATAGATCAGTTAAACTTGATTTACCGCAACCGATATTCCCTGATACAATAATAAATTTTTTCATTTTAGCTTTCCTCTTTATAGATTTCATTAATAATATCTTCAAGGTCTTTATTTCTTACTATAAAATCAAGACTGTTAGTATTTATTTTAATTAATTTTATTTTTTTATAATTATCGGGATAAGAAAAAAATTCTTCATAAGCCAAATTCAATCTTCTCATATATTCAAAAGACATTTTTCGCTCAAAAGGCCGATCTCTTAACGCTATCCTTTTCATTAACATCTCGGTGCTTGCTTGCAAGTAAACAATTAAGTCCGGCCGAGGGATATCTTTAACCATAATTTCATAGAGGCGTTCATACATAGAAAGTTCATTTCCAGAAAGGTTAAGGTGAGCAAATATCCTATCCTTGGCAAATAAGTAGTCAGAAAAAACTGATTGATTAAATAAATCTTGCTGGGCTAATTCTAATTGTTGTTTGTAGCGGCTCAGTAAAAAAAATATTTGAGTCTGGAAGGCGTATCTTTCTATATCGTTATAAAATTTAGACAAAAAGGGATTTTCTTCCACCACCTCTAAATTAGTTCTTGCATTAAACCTTTTGCTTAGCAATAAAACTAAACTTGTTTTTCCTGCTCCTATAGCTCCTTCAACTACAATAAATTTACTGTTAAGTTTAATCATCTACCTGCTCCTTCATTTTTGGGAATCAAGTTGATTATTTTTCCTTTCGTAATTCCACTCATAGGTCGAGTACTTATTTTTTAAAAGGTCTTTGGAAATTTTTTCTTCCTGTTCGGTTAATTTACCTTCAGTTAATTTTACTCCAAATTCTTTTTCAAATCCCCGGGGAAGAATTTCTGATAATTCTGAAAAACTTGTCTTTCTCTTTAAAATCTCTTCCAGGCTGGTAGCATTAAATCTTGTTTTGAACCTTTCTCTTATCTGAGCTGAGGGGAAATTGAATATTGAGAATAATTTATCTTTTTCTAATTCTATCAATAAAGAGCCGTGTTGTAAAACTATTTCTCTTTTTCTTACCTGGGCAGAACCTACAATCTTTTTACCTTCAACCTGTACCTCGTATCGAGAGGGAACGGAAAAACAGATTGATTTAAAATCAGAATGATGGATTTCAGATTTTTCCCTCAGAGGAACTAATTCGGCCGCTACCCCAAGATAAGAAAGACCTCTAATCATTCCCCCGCTAATCTTCTTATAGGTCTCTAATATAGAATTATTAACCAAAGGATGGTTTTCTCTAATTATAAAACTATAGGTTAATTCCTTATCATGGAGAACCGCTTTTCCCCCGGTGGGCCGACGGACAATATCGATTCCCATATCCTGACAAACATCCACATCAATCTCTTTCTGTAGATCCTGAAAATAACCCAAAGACACAGCCGGGGGAGACCATTGGTAAAATCTGATAGTGGGAGGAACCAACCCTTCCCGGTGAGCTATCATTATTGACTCATCAATCGCCATATTCATAAAACCGTTATGATAACTATCTTTTATTAATCGCCATTCCATCAATTTTATCCTTTCTGTTTGAACAAAATAAGCGTATAGCAGGAGAACAGATGATAAGTTAAAAACTAAAAAACTTTTTATAGTTTATGGACAAAGATACCGCTTCGCAGTTTTGGTTCAAACCAGGTTGATTTAGGAGGCATTAGTTTTTCTGCATCCGCTACTTTCATTAATTCTTCTATAGGAGTAGGATACATGGAAAAGGCTGCTTTCATCCCCGCCTTTACTCGTTTCTCTAATTCCTCCAAACCTCTGATTCCTCCTATAAATTCTATTCTCTGGTCTGTTCGGGGGTCTTCTATCCCCAGAATAGGAGTGAGCAGATTATTTTGCAATATCGATACATCAAGACTGTCTATTGCATCATCTTCAGCAAAAGTCCCTGGTTTAGCAGTTAGTTTATACCAACAGTTACCTAAATACATGCCAAAGGTATGTTTTGCCTTTGGTCGGCAGGGGCCTTCCCCGCTATATTCCTCTATGGTAAATTTTTCAGATATTTTCCGGATAAATTCTTCTTTAGAATTTCCTGCTAAATCAGCTGCTACCCGATTGTAGTCCATAATATATAGTTCATCATGAGGGAAAAGGACAGACAGAAAGTAATTAAACTCTTCCTTCCCGGTATAATTTTTAAGCTGTTCCCTTCTCTTCAGCCCTACTTTTGCCGCTGCTGCTGCCCGATGGTGACCATCGGCAATATAAAGATAATCAATCTCGGCAAAAGATTCTATTAACTGCTGAATGGTTGATTCATCATCAATGACCCAGCAAGTATGAGTAGTTCTATCCTCGGAAGTAAAAATATATACCGGGTTTTTTTCTTTAGTCCATCTATTTACGATTTGCTTTATCACATCTTTTGCTTTGTAAGTAAGAAAAACCGGACCGGTATTGGCATTAGTAAAATCAATATGATTTATACGATCATTTTCTTTATCTTCCCGGGTATTTTCATGTTTCTTAATCTTTCCTTGAAGATAATCATCGATAGAAACACAGGCTACCAATCCGGTTTGAGCCCTTCCTTTCATTATCTGCCTATAGATATAAATCTTCTCCTGCTCCTCCTGTAAATACACTTTTTTCTCAATCAACCTATCGAGATTTTCTCTGGCTTTTTCGTACACTCTTTGGTCATAATGGTATATGGAAGAGTCTAAATCTATCTCTGCTTTACTAATATGAAGAAAAGAATAAGGATTGTCTTTTGCCAATTGACGGGCTTCTTCGCTATTTAGAACATCATAGGGCAGTGATGCTACTTCGGCCACTAACTCCGGTTCAGGCCTAAAAGCTTTAAATGGTTTGATTACTGGCATTTCTATATTCCTCTTTTAATCTCATTATTTTCTTTGATAATAGAAACAATCTCGGCCCCGATTCTCTTTTGAGCTTCTTTGGTAGATGCTCCAATATGAGGAGTTACTGAAACTTTCTCATGGCTTATCAGTTCCAAATTCTGAGAAGGTTCTTCAGGAAAGACATCAATCCCTGCTCCGGCAATCTTCCCGGAATTTAGTGCCTCCAATAAAGCTGCCTCATCTACCACATTACCCCGGGCACAATTAATAAGATATACTCCATCTTTCATCTTGGAAAATTCTGCTTTACCAATCATCGGAGATTCATCTTCATTCCCCGGCAGATGTAAAGAGATAAAATCAGAATCAGTTAGAAGTTCATCCAGAGAAACAAAAGAATATTCAGGATAATCTTTGGCTGGGCCTAAAATATCATTATAGATAATCTTCATCCCTAATGCTTTAGCTTTTTTGGCTAATTCTTTTCCGATTCTGCCAAACCCTATAAGCCCTAAGGTTTTACCGGAAAGTTCTATCCCGGTATATTTCTTTTTGTTCCATTTACCTTCTCTCATGGTAACATTGGCAATACCAATAAATCGAGCCAGAGAGAACATATGACCCAAAGCTAATTCTGCTACCGTCAAACTGCTCGATTTGGGAGTATTTCTTACTTTTATCCCTTTTGATTCAGCATAAGTTACATCTATATTATCCACTCCAACTCCACCCCGAATAATCAGCTTTAAATTTCCGGTCTCAAGGGCAGAATCTATTATATCTTTTCCAACTTTAGTTGCAGAACGCACAATTACTACATTAAAGCCCTTCACCTTTTCTTTTAACTCTTCGGGTTCAAAAAATTGCTCTGTAACTTCATGCCCCAAATCTTTTAAGATCTGAACAGATCCTTTATCCATTCCATCAGTTACTAATATTCTTAACATCTTTATCGCCGCCTATAATCCTAAAATCTCATCAATGAGAGAAAGAAGTTCTCTAATCTCATTAAAAGTCGCTTCTGCCATGTGAGCTATTCTGAAGGTTTTATCTTTTAATTTCCCATATCCGTTAGAAATCATAAACCCTCTTTCTCCCAAAGCTTTGTTTAGGCCGCCTACACTAATCTCTCGAGTATTTTTTACACAGGTCACTGTGTTAGAAGCAAATTCTTCTTGAGCCAAGAGAGCAAATTCTTCTTGAGCCCACGCTCTTACGTAATCAGCCATTTCTATATGCCGGGCAAAACGGTGATCTAACCCTTCTTCCAATATTTTATCTAATTGATAATCAAGGGCAAACATATGAGACAGAGAAGGAGTAGAGGGGTATTGATAATCTTTCTTTTTAATATACTCGTAGATTTGTAAGAGGTCAAAGTAAGTCCCTCTATGCTTAACTTTCCTGGCTGCCTCCAAGGCTTTTTCTGAGATTGAGCATAAAGAAAGACCGGGGGGTAAACCCAAACATTTTTGACTGGAAGTTATACATATATCGATGCCTAACTTATCCACCTCTATCTTGGTTCCACCTAAAGAACTTACCGCATCTACGCAGAATATTACTTCGGGATATTTTTTCATTACCTTAGCGATCTCTACAAGCGGATTCATTACTCCGCTGGAAGTCTCATTGTGGGTTACGGTGATGAGGTCATATTTACCGCTGGTTAAAACTTGATCTACTGATTCCGCAGTGTTAGGTAATCCCCATTCAACTTCAAATTTATCAGCAGGCACATTATTGTCTTCTGCCATGGCAAACCAGCGGTTACCAAAGTTGCCACAGGAAAATACTGCGGCTCTTTTTTGAGTACATGAACGAACAGCTCCCTCCATTAGGCCGCTGCCCGAAGAAGTAGATAATAAAATTTCATTTTGGGTATACATCAGCTTTCTTAGTTTATCACTGATGTTTTTCTGCAGGTTTGAAACCTCTTTACCTCGATGACTAATCATGGGAGTAGCCATCTTTTGCAAGGTATCTTCGGTTACATTAACTGGTCCGGGAATAAAAAGTTTTTTGTACATTATTACTTCTCCTTATTTTAATCTATTTTAATAACCTACTTAAATTAACAAATAACAACCATTTCGTCAAGTAATTGTTTACACAAAGCATATTTTTAAAATCCTTTTAATTTATTTTGGGTCATCATCTATTTCTTTTTCTCGAATAATCTTCCCAGAATTAATTTATAACCATCTGCGCCATAGTTTAAACACCTTTTTACCCGACTAATAGTAGCGGAACTTGCTCCTGTTTTATGGGCAATCTCTTCATAAGTAGAGGCCTCGCTTGACATTCGAGCCACTTCCAGCCTTTGGCTAAATTCCTTAATTTCATTGATGGTAGCTAAGTCCTCAAAAAAACTGTAACATTCCTTTTCGTTTTTTAAGAGTAACATTGCCTTAAATAATTGGTCGGTTAATCCGTCTCTCCAACGAGGATAATCTTCCATTTTTACCACCTCATTTTCTTCTTTTTTTTAGTTCTTTAAATACATCCTGAGGGGAAATATTGCAACTACCTAAAGCCACTAAAGTATGAAACCATAAATCAGCCACTTCATGTATTATTGCATTCTTATCTTTATCTTTAAGGGCAATAATAACTTCTGCTGCCTCTTCTCCTATCTTTTTAGGTAACATATCCTCAGAATTAGCCAGTAATTTACAAATATAAGAATCGCTTTTATAATTTAATTTTCTATCTTGAATTACCTGATATATCTCATGAATAATTTCATGGTCTGTTTCTGGTTGCTCATCCCCATTCTCCCCTTGAGAAGATTTTGCTCTTTCCGTTGGTTGGTTTCTTAAAAGACCGGGAGGCTCAACATTAATTTCTTCTATTTTATCACCTTTTATCTCTTTAAAAAAGCAGGAATAGTGTCCGGTATGACAAGCAACCCCTTTTTGTTCTACTAAAATTAGCATGGTATCATTATCACAATCCAAAAGAATTTTTTTTACCAATTGAGTATTTCCGGAAGTGCTTCCTTTAAACCATAATTCTCTTCTGCTTCTGCTGTAAAAACAGGTCTTCCCTTCTTCTAAAGTTTTTTCCAAAGATTCCCTATTTATATAAGCTAACATCAAAACCTGATTGGTTTTCTCGTCCTGAACAATTGCCGGTATTAACCCATCTTTATTAAATTTTATTTGATTTAATATTTCACTTTTATCCATTATTCTTCTCACTCCTTATTTTCTCCCCTGCCAGTCTTATTTCTATTCCCTTTTGCCACAAAAACTCTTTGACTTTTGGTATGGTGTATTCTTTATTATGAAATATGGAAGCAGCTAAAACGGCATCCGCCTTCCCCTTAATCAATACCTCATACAAATGTTCTGGTTTCCCTGCACCACCAGAAGCAATAACGGGGATATTAACATTTTCTGAAACTATTTTGGTTAATTTTATATCATATCCCTCTTTGGTCCCATCTTTATCCATACTGGTAAGCAGTATCTCCCCTGCTCCTAACCTTTCCACCTTTTTAACCCAATTTAATATCCTTAAACCTGTCCCGGTTCTTCCTCCATTAATTACAACTTCCCAATCAGAATCTATCTTCACGGCATCAATAGCCACTACGATAGTAGAACTGCCAAATTTTAAAGAAGCCTCCTGAATCAGGAGGGGGTTTAAAACAGCCGCCGTATTAATGGATACTTTATCTGCTCCTGCACGTAATAAATAGTATATATCTTCCAGGTTCCTAATCCCTCCCCCTACCGTAAAAGGGATAAAGACTTTTTCCGCCGTCTTTTCTACTAATTCAATGATAATATTTCTCTTTTCCCAGGAAGCGGTAATATCCAAAAAAACCAGTTCATCTGCTTCTTCTTTCTCATAAAATGAAGCTAATTCAATTGGATCCCCCGTATCTATTAAATTAACGAACTTAATTCCCTTTACCACTCGACCTTCCTTTATATCCAGACAGGGTATAATTCTCTTGGTAAGCATTTTTTAATTCCTCTCTCATATTTAGTTAGCCGGGTTATAGGTTGCAAGTTTAAAATGCCTTTGTAGTAAACTGAAACCTCATTTTATACTAATGACTATTTATTCACTAACGACCAATTTAAGTGCCTCTTCCAGTATGATTCGCCCCTTATACAAAGCTTTTCCAATAATAATCCCTTCCAGGTTTGAATCTTTAATCTTTTTTAACTTTTTAATGTCGTTCAGAGAAGCGATTCCTCCGGAGCAAATAAGGGGAATATTCACATTTTTTAACATCTTTTCTATATTTGTTATATTAGGTCCCTTAAGAGTCCCATCTCTCTTAATGTCAGAATAAATTATTCGCCTGGCACCTAATCTCTCTATCTCTCCTGCAAAATCTAGGGCATCAATAGAAAGAACATTCTGCCACCCTTCTATGGCTACATAACCATCCCGGGCATCAATACCAGCAACAATCTTTTCTGAAAAATCCTCAAACAATTTCTCGGCCAGGGTCTTATCCTTCCAAAGAATGGTACCTAAAATTACCCGGCTTGCTCCAAGGTTTATCAGATTTTTTACTTCCTGATAACTCCTGATCCCCCCTCCAACTTGAACAGGGATACTCATTTTCTTAATCATCTTCTCCACCAAAGAGATATTGGTTAATTTGCCATAACGGGCACCGTCCAAATCTACGATATGTAGCATCTCAGCCCCTTTATCGGCCCAATTTAGCGCTACCTTTATCGGGTCATCGGAAAACACCTCCGTATCGGAAAATTGGCCTTCTCGAAGACGAACACATTTACCTTCTTTAATATCTATAGCAGGAATAATTAACATTTAACTTAACTCTCCGAAATTCTTTAATATTTTTAAACCTTGTGTACTGCTCTTTTCGGGATGAAATTGAACCCCAAATAAATTGCCTTTCCAGATAGAAGAGGGAAAGACCAGACCATAATCAGTTGTAGAATATACCACCTGCGGATTATCTGCTTCACAGTAATAAGAATGAACAAAATAAAAATAAGATTCATCCAGAATATCTTGAAAGATAGGATTTGTATTACTATTAGAATTATGAGTAAATTTTATTTTATTCCACCCCAGGTGAGGACATTTTACCGAAGCAGGAAACCTTTTCACTCCGCCCGGTATCACATTCAATCCTGAAAATAAACCGCCTTCTTCGCTATAAGTAAACAATAATTGCATCCCCAGGCAAATACCCAAGAAAGGTTTGCCTGCCTTTATGGCATCAATTAATTCTTTATCTATTTTTTTATTTTTTAAAAATTTAATAGCATCCCTAAAAGCCCCTACTCCGGGAAGTACTATAGTGCTGGCTTCCTTAATCCGGTTTGGATCATCGGTTATTTCCGTTTTATATCCGACTTCAGAAAAAGCATTTTGCACACTCTTTAAATTCCCCATGCCGTAATCTACTATCACCATCATTCTAATTATTCTCCTAATCTTACTAATCAATAATCCCTTTAGTGGATAGGACATCTTTTAACCGGATATTTTTGCCGGTTGCCTCATTTAAAGCCCGTCCAAAGGCCTTGAATATCCCTTCGATGATGTGATGGGAATTTTTCCCGTAAAGCAAATTTATATGTAAAGTTATTCCGGCATGAAAAGATAGGGCTCTAAAAAATTCTTCCACCAAACTTACTTCAAAAGAACCCACTCTTTCCTGCTCAAACTGGACCTTATAGATTAATTGTCCTCTTCCACTAATATCCAAAGCCACCTGTATCAGTGATTCATCCATCGGTAAGATGGTAAACCCATATCTTTTTATCCCTTTCTTATCTTGCAGGGCATCCTTAAGGGCTTCGCCCAGACAGATTCCTATATCCTCTACGGTATGATGATAATCCACTTTAAGGTCCCCCTGAGCTTTCACTTCCAGATTAAAAAAACCATGCTGGGAAAATAGGGTAAGCATATGATTTAAAAAATAAATTTCTGTTTCTAAATTATTTATCCCCTTGCCATCTAATTCCACCTTCACTTCTATTTCAGTCTCCAAACTTTTTCTTTTATATTCACCTTTTCTTTCCTTCAAGGTTATCGACACCTGCCTTTCCACTATTGTCCATTATTTTTAAATCTTTCTAAATAATATAAGATAGAATTAACATCTTTGGTTAATAAATCCACTCCTTCGTTAAGATAGAACTTTACTGACTTACCTCGTAAATCAAATCTTTCTCCTAACACTATTGCCGACAAAAACTTTATTTCTCGCTCTTCTTTGTTGGTATTTTTTACAGTAACTAGATCATCCCAAGTATCACCTATATAAATCCCCAATTTAGTTTTCAAAATTTCAGCTATTCTTTTTAATCCCTGAGGATGAGGTTTTCCAACTCCATCATCAGCTGTAACTATACTTTTTTTAGAAATAATATCATCCCAACCCAATCTTTCTAAGGCTACCCTGGCCTCTCTTTCATTTCTGCCAGTTAAGACACCGAGAGAAAAATTTTCTAAGAAATTTTTTTTATTTTTATCTATAATTATTCTTTCCTGTTTTATTAAACCTTCTGTCTTAACTAATGAAGGATGAAATCCGTAAATAGTAAAACAGTATTCTTCTCCGGCATAAATTTCCTGAAATATTTTAGTAATTAAATCCTTATCCCACAAACTCAATATTCCATCTTTTACGTGCCCATTGTTCTCGATTGAATCTATTATTTTAATTAAACCTCCTCCAGGAGATAACGTCTTAGTGGCAAAGGTCTTTATATCAGGTGCACTTCTCTTAAGTTCATCTACGTCCTTTAAATTATTTTCCATGGCTTTCATCAGGTAAAACAGAACGACTGCTGAAGTTAAATCCCAGTCATTATTAAAGCCCCCGGCTATTTTAAAATATTCAATCTCTTCCTGGTTTATTAAATTTTGTGAACCCTGAAAGCGTAATGTCTCTTTAAAATAATATTGAACCGTTTGACATATGGCCTCTCTATAAGAATCACGCACATCAATCAAGACACCATCAACATCAAAGACCAGGGTATCTACCCGAGAAAGTTTCTCTAAAATCTTCTTATTTAAAATAATCTTTTCTGTGAATAAATAATCTGAATATAATTTTTCCGAAATCAACACTAATTAATCAACCCTTTCTTAATTTATTCGACCCGTTTCTATCGTCCTATCTGTCATTCCCGTGGAAACGGGAATCTATTTTTTTTTATTCTCTGGCACCTGCGGGCACGATGCATCATGCCCCTACAACTCACTACAGTAATATTCAATTTAATCCTTCGTTATGAATTTCTTATCTCTATCGAACGGGCATGAGCCTCCAGACCTTCTAACCTGGCTAAACTTACTATTTTTTGGCTATCCTGTCCCAATTTTTCTTTATCATAAAAAATTATACTACTCATTTTAGTAAAGTTATTTACCGATAAGGGCGAAAAACATCTTGCTCCGCCGGAAGTAGGTATAATATGGTTGGGCCCTGCCCAATAATCCCCTAATGGTTCGGGAGCAAATGCTCCCATAAATATTGCCCCGGCATTTTTTATTCCTCCCAACATTTCCCAGGGATTTTCTATCTGTAACTCTAAATGTTCGGGAGCAAAACAATTGATAAATTTTAAAATCATCGTTACGTCTTCGGCAATTATTAACTTCCCATTTTTTTCTAAAGATTCCTGAATGATTTCTTTTCTCACTGAATTTTTTAATTCACCTTCAATTTCCTTTTTTACTTTTTCAACTAATAATGCGGAAGTGGTAATTAAAATTGCCGAAGCCTTTGCATCATGTTCAGCTTGAGAGAGCAAATCACATGCTAAATATCGGGGGTTAGCCTTTTCATCAGCCCAGATAAGGATTTCACTCGGCCCCGCCAACATGTCTATATCCACTTCTCCAAATACCATCTTTTTTGACAGGGTTACATAGATGTTTCCCGGACCCACAATTTTATCCACTTTTTTTATTGTTTCTGTTCCGTAAGCCAAAGCAGCTATAGCTTGAGCTCCACCTACCTTGTAGATTTCCGTTATGCCCAATTCCCGGGCGGTGGATAATAAATAAGGGTTGATTTTACCTTCGGAAGAGGGAGGGGTTACTACAATAATCTCTTTAACCCCCGCAATCATTGCCGGTATTGCTGCCATAATAAGAGACGAAGGATAAACAGCCTGTCCCCCCGGAACATACAGTCCAACTCTTTCTATGGGATTCACCAACTGTCCTAAAATGATCCCTTTTTCTTCAGTGGTAACCCAGGAATTTTTTTTCTGATGTAAATGATATTTTTCAATTTTCTTTATTGCCTCTTTTATTATTTCTAATAAATCTGCACTTACTTCCTGGTCGGCACTATCATATTCTTCTTTGCCTATCAGCATTTCGGAAGGACTTAGCTTGACACCATCATACTTTTCAGTATATTCAAGAAGGGCTTTATCTCCTTCCTTTTTCACCCTGGATATAATTTCACTAACCTTCTTTTCAATATCATGAATTAAGCTGTCTTCGGAAAACCTCTGTCGGCAGATCTGTTCTATTTTTTCTTCGTTTTCCTTGTTTAAAAAAATAGTTTTTATCACCTCTAACCAATCCCTTCTTCAATATTATTTCAATTATTCTTAACACTTTATTTTGACCAGAAGTTTTTAAGTATTTATTCAGCTTGCACTATTCTGCAATTTTACCTGACTCTAAAGATACAAATTTTTTAATATCCTGTATAAGCCGGGTAATTCTTTCATGTTTAGTCTTATAGCTGATCCTATTAACAATAAGCTGGGCGCTCAAGGGGATTATCTCTTCAATTATGGTTAGCTTATTTTCTTTTAGAGTACCCCCGGTAGAAACTATATCGACAATCATATCTGCCAAACCTACCTGGGGAGCTAATTCTACCGACCCATAGAGCTTAATTAATTCTACATATATCCCTTTTTCTTTAAAATAATCCCCGGCAATGTGGGGATATTTAGTAGCAACTCTTAATCGATGCCCGTTATTTTTACAACACTTTTCTTGCTCTCTTCCCTCCGGAGCGGCTAATACCATCTTGCATTTTCCGAATTTTAAATCTATCAACCTATATACATCTTTTTTTTCTTCTAATAATACATCCTCCCCTACAATCCCGATATCTGCCGCCCCGCATTCGACATAGGTGGGATTATCTTTAGGCCTGGTAATAACAAATTTAATCTCCTCTCCCTGGTCAAAAAATGTCAACTTCCTGCTTATCTCTTTCCCACCTTTTAAATCTATTCCTATCCCTTCAAATAATTGGATAGAAGGTTTAAGTAATATTCCACTGGGCAAAGCAATGACTAAATAATTGGTATTGTTTTCTATACTCATAAGTTTATCATTTCCTTTTTTCCTGATATGACTTCTATTCTGTTTATTTTGTCTGATTGATGGTCAGCTATAATGAGAATATATTTTATCCCTTTAAGACGGGCATAGCTTAACACCTTATCATATTTTCTTTTGCCTATCTCTAACTCTACAATCAATCCTTTCTTTCTTAGTTTTTCAGCTGTTATCAGGGCATTTTTAAAATAGGTTGTATTGTTCTGATAATACACTAAATATTTATTCAGCCTCCCTAACTTTAATGAATTTGCATCTTCTTTTTCCAAAGTAGTAGCTAACCTTTCTATGCCGATAGCAAATCCGGTGGAGGGTAAGTCCTCCCCAAATTTTGAACATAGATTATCATATCTTCCCCCGCCGCATATCGGAAATCCCATATAATCGGTATAGCCTTCGAATATAATGCCGGTATAATAATCAAAATCACGTATGATCCCCAAATCTATTAAAATATATTCTTCCAATCCGTAATCTCTTAACAGATGATAAACCTCTTTTATCTCTTTTAAAGCAGCTGCCGATAGTTGGTTGTCTATTATCTTCTCCGCCTCTTCTAACACCTCTTCTTTTCCTCTTAAGGTGGGCATTTTCAAAATATATTCTTTTTCTTTAGCCTTTATATCTTCAATAGATAATATCTTTTCCAGTAATACAAAATTTTTATTTAGAATTACATCTTTTATTTCTTGTTTTCTTTCCTCTTTAACTTTTATCGATTGCATAATTCCATTAAATAAATTGATATGACCTATGTCTATAAAAAATTTCCTAAGCCCACTATTCTTCAAACTCTCCACCGCTAAAGCAATAACCTCTGCATCCGCCTCTTTGCTATTTACTCCTATTAGCTCTACCCCTGCCTGGCAAAACTCTCTTTGGTTTCCCACTTTATCATCATACCTAAATACATTCCCTATGTAATACAATCTCGATGGTTTTGGCTCTAGTTGCATTTTAGTCGAAGCTACTCTGGCAATAGAAGTAGTTATCTCAGGGCGAAAAGCAATAATATTTCCTTCTCGGTCAAAAAACTTAATCATTTCCTTTTTCATAATTGACCCTGCACCCTTTGCCAGTATTTCATAAAATTCAAAAGTAGGAGTAATGATCTCTTGGTAACCCCATTGGGTAAAAATCTTACTTATTCTATTTTCCAATAATCTCCTCTTTAAAACTTCTCCTGGCAACAAATCATTTAAACCTTTAGGAATATTCATCTACCATACCTCATCCTTAACCCTTGTTTTTTTCTAAATTTAATTTTCATTCTTTAATACGTTAAAGTATTAACGAGTAAAATTTAGAGAAATATTAACATTGTTTTAGAATTTTGTCAAATTTTTTACTTTACTCTTTTTGTATTGAAAAAAATAATGTAGCTTTTATTGAATACTAGTCATTAATGCAAAAATAGCAATAAATTGGAAAATTGAGGAGCAGAAAATCATTTTAAAATAAGGGTTTTAGGGGTAAGGGTAAATAGCTAATTATTTACTCGAGAGAATATTCTTCGAATACAGAATTCCATCCATTCTGAATGCATTTTCTTTTGACCAAAATCCCAATCTTTCCAATACCTGTATTCAGATTCAGGTCTGCATATATTCCCATGATCAGTTTTATCTCTGATTATTTTAATCATATCCTCCAAAGACGTATTCATTTTAGTGTTTGTTGCCTGGCTAAGTACATCTGCAACATGCAAGATATCATACCAAATGAAGGGGAGTTTCAACTTACGGAAATCAGTTCCCATATAAAAGATATAGGGATGATCATTTAAGCTATTTTCCCAAAGTGAATTTAAGCTATTACATCCAACAGCTATTTCTTTTTTATATTCATCTTTATACAATAATAGTAATTTTATCATGATCAAAGTAGCATAAGGGCAAGGATCATTTTTCTTCCCCGGTCCGTGCCACGTTCCGAGTTCTTTTGCCACACTGCAGCCCCAACCATTTTCTCTTACCTGATTGACCAAAATGCTGACAGCTTTATCGATGGTATTGTTTTTATAACCCATCTTAATCAATCCATAGAGTACAGTGGGAGCATCACACAATGCCCAAGCCCATGTATCTTTCCCGTAACCACCATATGATGTACCAATATTCATTGGCAATTGAGGGATACCGTGTTCGTCTCTGTGTTCTAATATTTTCTCTATAATAAAATATATTTCATTATCATTAATTGATAGACCAATATCTGCAAGGAAAGCAAGCTGATGAAAAGATTGTTGAGCACTTTTATGGCTACTAAGCACTTTACCTGGCCAATTCTTTAACTCAGAAATTAATTTCATGATTCTTTCATCCTCAAACATTTTTTGTTTTAATGAAGTATCATTTTCTTTATTGAAATAAAGTTTAGCATTATATGAAACAAAGGCTTGAGGTGAATTTATTAATGTATCTATACTCATATTATTTCTTTCCGGAAACCTCTTTCAAAATCCCATTTTTAATAAACTTGGTTAATATATTATAGATGGTTTGATAACTCCTGTTTTTAAGCCGTTTTTTAATACTGACAAAAGAAACTAAAGTGTCAATCATTTATTTAAAAACGAGAATTTATGGGGTCAGGTCTTGCAATATCACTTTTCATCTTCCCGCTCAATTTCTTTAAGCCCTTTGCTTACCGTAGTATAATGCAGGTAAATATACTGCTATATCTTCTAAGGTATAGCCATGGTGTCTCCCTCAATTTTTTTTACCTCTTATCAAGAGTTTTATCTTATCTGTTATATTGCAAGACCTGACCCCATAATTTTCTTTAAAAAGGTGGCTAAGTTCATAGGGTATGGCCACCTTTTTTCTTTATTTTTATATCTTTGCTAGCTCTTCAATTATTCTTCCTTTGAGAGTATTATATTTACGAGTCTGTATGTCATAAATATTACAGAAAAAAATGCAAATACGGGAAGAGCCATAAAAGCATAGCCCGTGGGTATCCCAAGGACTGTGAAATCGATACTCATCTTCATTATACCGGTTTTCCACCCTGAAAAAATAAGGTTAATAAAGAAAACTATTATAATGAAGGTCAGAACGATCTCCAGTACTTTTTTGACATTTTGGGGAAACTTGTTTCTTATAATTTCTATAGTTAAATGAATTTTTTTATAAATGGCGACAGACATGCTGAGTGCCAGCATCCATGCGATTGATATATTGCTTGCATCAGTCACCCATAAAAGCGTAAAATCTAAAAAAGTCCTGCATATAATTCCGGCTACATTGATGCTGAAAATAAATATAAACAAAATTCCTGATATTGTTAGTAACATATTAGATAAAATATCCAAAGCTTTTTTCATTTCACTAGCCTCCTAAAATAACAGGTTGGGTATAAAAGTGACTGTTGCTGGAATAAGTATCATTAAAACTACAACTGCAAACAGCACCAAAATAAATGGTACAAGTTCCTTTATCAGTCTATCAACTGGTACATTGGCGATTTTTGCCTCCAAATAGAGTAGTCCACCAACTGGTGGTGTTAGCAAACCTATCATAAGATTGACGACAATAAGTACGCCAAAGAAAATAGGATCTATACCCAGTGCTATTGCTATAGGAAAAAGCACTGGCACAAAGATAATCATCGCAGCTATTGCGTCTATTATCATTCCTAGAAAAACAAACAACAAGTTTACAAAGATTAGGAACATGAGGGGTGACATATTCATAGAAAGAACAAATGCCCCCATTTGTTTGCCTAGCCCTTCTACGGCAATAAACCATGAAAAAATACCAACTACAGAAAACAGTGCCATAATCGAAGATGAAAATAAGACTGAATTTTTAAATATATTCAAAATGTCCTTTATGGCTATTGTCTTGTAGACAAATATACCAATGATAAGAACATATGCTGTCGCAAGTATTGCAACCTCAGTAATAGTAACAAGACCTGTAATAATACCAAGGATGATGACAATGGGAGCAATGAGTGCCCAAAAGGAATCCTTGAGTATCCCCAAAAAGATTTTAAATGAGTGTTCTTGTTCGTATATCTCCAGATTCATTTTTTTAACCTTCAAGTAACAAACCAACATAAGACCACCACCCATTAAAAATCCCGGGATGACACCTCCCAAGAAAAGACGTCCTACAGACAGGTTTGTTAGAAGTCCAATGAACACCATTGGTATGCTGGGTGGAATAATAGGCCCGATTGTAGCCGCAGCTGCGTTGATAGCTGCTGAAAAATCCTCTGGATATCCTTCTTTTTTCATAACCGGCAACAAAACTGACGAAACTGCACTGCAGTCAGCAGGTGCTGAACCGGACACTCCGGCTGCTATAATATTAGTAATAACGCAGGTGTAGGAAAGACCACCCTTCCATCCTCCAATAAAAAAACGGGAGAATCTTATAACTCTCCACGTCATCCCAGAAACATTCATCAACTCCCCAGCCAGTATAAAAAAAGGAATAGCCATCAATGAATAGGTTGTTATGCCGTTTATCATGCTTGTTGCTATAAGTGTAAGCGGCGCATTTCCGGTCATAAGTAGGTAGGCAGCCGCTGCGATACCCATGGACAAAAATATTTCTACACCAAGTAACATCAGTAAAAACATGATTCCAAACAACATTAGCATAAACATGTGTTTTCCTCCATAAAATAGACTTATAGTAAACTTTTTCTTATCAAATCTGATTTCGGATCAGTTTTTCTCGAATGTTACTTCCCCACCAACTATTACGGTTGAAATATTAATATCATCGTCGAATATAATTATATCCGCATCTTTGCCTATAGATAATGAACCCTTGGTGGAAAACCTGCCAATATTTTTAGCCGGTGTAGCCGACATCATCTTAACCGCCTGGTATAACGGCACATCTGCTAATTTTATCATAGTCCTCACTAACCTATCGGTCGTGGCGACACTTCCTGCGAAAGCCGATCTGTCTGGAAGTTTTGCCACATCATCTTCAATGATGATATTCGATCCGCTCGTTTGGCTATATCTTTCTCCTTTGACGTCTTTTAGACCCGCTACGTCTATAGCGTCGGTCACAAGGCATATCCTGTCGGGGCCCTTGATCTTATATATCAATTTTAAAAGGCTTGCAGGCAAATGTTTACCGTCGGCAATAATCTCTACCGTCATATCGTCAATCAAATATGCCGCTTCTATTATTCCAGCGTATCTATAAGCATTTATTCGCCGAACGGTCGAAGTACAGGAATAGAGGTGTGTAACAGTTGTAAAGCCACACTCATATGCCTTTATTGTTTCATCAAAGAGGGCGTCCGAATGGCCTATGGACAGGCGAATTCCACGCTTTGTAAGTTCCTTTGCCATTTCAAGTGCGCCGGGAAGCTCTGGTGCCAATGACCATCGCAAAATATTGTCGAAGCTCGCAACAATATTCATGTATTCCTCTTTAATAGGATTTCTCACCTGTTCTGCTGCCTGAGCTCCCTTTTGACTCATAGCAAAGTATGGTCCTTCAAGATGTACTCCCAGAATTTCAGGGCTCTTAGTCATCTTTGAGGTGGCTTCCCTTATATTCTCTATGCTCTCTCTTGTAAGCTCGTTACTCGCAGATGATACGGTAGCCACCATAGAGGTTGTACCATGACTCATATGCACTTTACTACATGAAATCACATCATCAACACTGCTGCCCAGAAAGGCATATCCACCTCCACCGTGAACATGAATATCCAAAAAGCCCGGAGAAATATATTTACCTCCTGCATCAATAACCGTCTCGTCCGGCTCTGGAAGCCTTCCTATTCCTTCATATACACCGGTGATTACCCCGTCACACAAAGAAACGCTTCCTTCGGGGATAATTCTTTCAAGTGCGATAATCTTTCCATTGGTTATTAGCTTTTTGTTCGTCATATTTCACCCCCTGTAAAGTAATTTTGCAGAATCCTGGTCTAGGTATAAACTAGCAGCCCGGTGTAACCTTAAAACAGATGCGGGACACCTTTCACTGATTTCTCCATACAGCATGTTTCTGACCGCCTCAGCCTTTGTCGAGCCAGGCACCATACAGACAATATAATTGGCGGCCACAATAGCGGGAACTGTCAGAGTCAACGCATCTTTTGGTACCAGGGTTATATGGGAAAAGCATCCGTCATTTACCTGCTGCCTGCGGGATCTTTCATCCAATGCAACTATTTTAACCAGTTTATTCTCATGAAAATTGGCAACGTGGGGATCATTGAAGGCCAAATGTCCGTTTTCTCCTATACCTGTACAAGCGATATCCAGAGGATGTTTTTTTAACAGTTCACCATACCTTTGACACTCTTGTTCCGGCTCTTTACTGTTTCCTTCGATATAATTCACAGATTTAAAGGGCACAGAGCCGAAAATCCTTTCTTTAAGAAAATTACCAAAACGTTGAGGTGCGTTATAATCAAGACCAATGTATTCATCCATGTGAAAAGCATTTATGCGCTGCCATGGAATATCTTCGTAGGCTGTTAGAGCCTCTAAAAACTCATTTTGAGACGGAGCGGCTGCAAACAGCAAATTTATTTCTTCCCTCGTCTTAAAAAGTTCATTGATCTTATCGTATACTGCTTTAGCCGATAGATGCCCTAATTCGGTTCGGTCATCGCATATATACACGGATAAAGCGTCTGTCATAAACCTATCTTTCATCACCATTTTACTCCTTGTGTTATATTCACTATATAAATAAATCATATTTTTGAACATAATCCGGTTATATATTTTTATTAAGTCTCCAATTTGGCTATTTAAGAACAGACAAGACTCATACCCGGGCAGTAGATATACTAGATATTAAAACAGCAAAATTGCTTTTCCTGTGTATTTTTCCATCATATCCTTATTATATTCATCGCCACCGGGAAGATTGCCGCTTCTAAGCACTGGAGGAGTATAACCCTTGGAAACTAAATATTTACAAGTCTCCAATACTAAATAGTTGGCAGTAAAACAGTTACAAAAGGTAGAAGTTGGCCCTACGTTCTGTTCACATCCTTCGACTGATAGAATGGCGTCTCCGTAAGGAAGGTGGTTGTTTATGAATACATCCACCGACTGATACAAATTGGCTCCACTGGGATGTCTTGAAGGATGGTCCTTAGGCAGTTTATCGGCAAAAGAGGTAGAGGTAATTGCGATTGATGTTACACCACGTTTTTTCGCCTCATTGGCACAGTCTATGGTCATACAATTAACACCATATGCATTTATTATAATTAAAACTTCGCCGGGAGTTTTACCTACACGATAGGCATTCAGTACTGGAATGGCATAACCGGGAACTCTTTCAACGCCCATGGACCGAGGTCCACCATGACTCAAGTTAGTGCCGGGGTCCAGGATTGCATTGATACAGGCAAAGCCGCCCGCTCTTGAAAACATCTCTTCAACTCCCATATTTGAATGACCACCAGGGCCTATAACGTGGATGACTTGATCCCTCATAATTGAATCGCCGACCAAAGCTGCCGCTTTTTTAACAGACTCCTCTTCACTTGATATTTCATCGAGGAGAGATTTAATTATATTGGCATATTGCATAGCTTCTTTACTCATTATTCAAAACTCCTTTTTGTTAAATTACACAGCTGCATGAAAAAAGAACAGCTTTATGCAGCTGCATGACGTATCTTTTTTAATAGAATGATTGGTTCCTGGCGGTACAATAAAACAAACGCCTGGTTCCAGATAAAACTCCTTGTCCCCGACCATAGCACTTCCGCTGCCGGAAAGCACAAAAAAACCCTCCTGGTCATCATGAACTCCATTCTGCCTATATTCTTCCTGTGTATAAATAAGTACCCCTGTCCTGCATCCCGCAAGGCAACCGTTTTTCTTTCCAAGCATTTCCTTAAAAGAATAATCCTTATATCTAACCGGAGTGACATCTTTTTCATTAATAAATATTTTCATAAATGCCTCACAAACCAAAACATACAGCAGCGAGAACCAGTCAAAATACCAGACCATTAATTACACTTCCAAGGATTTGAGGGGGGGACTCACTTGCATCGTTTTCTCTATATTCCCCTGGTGAGATCCCCCCTAACCGCTACATCTACCTATTTAATAATGCAAATAATCAGTCTTTGTAGTTTTCCTTAAATTTAAGTACAAGATCCAATGTCCCTGTGGGCCAGATTTTACCTTCTTTATCGAATTCCTGATAAATATCGCTTCCGAGCTTTGCCTGAATAGAGGCAACATCAATGTCAACATATGTCATTTTACTGGATAGAAAAGCCATTACTTCTTCAACCGAATCTGCTATTATTTTAGCTTCCAAATCCGTTGCTTCTTTTGCAGCATCTTTCATGATTTTCTTCTGGTTATCGGACATCTGGTTCCAAATTTTATCGCTCATGAAAATTGCGCCCACGTCTCTAATATAATCGGTCTTCATGAAGTGGGTCTGAACCTCATAGAAACTACTACTTTTCATAGTAAAGAAGTTATTCTCCTGGGCATCTGCTACGCCTGTTTTTAAAGACATGTAAAGGTCAGCAAAAGGAATAACTACAGGAACAGCTCCAAGCTTCTTCATAATTGCCTGAACTATTGGAGCCTCAGCGGTTCTAATTTTTAGACCTTTAAAATCATCGGCATTTTTGATTGCCCTGTTTGCTGAAAGTTGCCGGGGAACTAACTCACCGTTTGCAATAAGTAAACGAACGCCCGATGAGGTTGAGCCCTCTTCAAACCGCCTCTGAATTTCAGGGGAATCAATGAAAGACTGGAGCTCTTGGTTATCTTTCCAAAGGAAAGGAGCTGATGTAATATTAAGCCATCTTAAATCGGAAAGCCAGGAATAGCAGGATAAGGTGTTATAAAGCATGTCAACAGTACCGTCGATCATGCCACTGAGAAGATCGTTTAAATTACCGAGAACACTGTTAGTAAAGGTATTTACTACTATTGTGCCATTAGAATCCTTCTTCACTTTCTCTGCGAACAACTCCATTGCCTTACTAGCAGGGTCTTCATCATTCTTAATACCAGCCAATTTTAGAGTGAAGGTCTTTTCGGCAGCCGACGATGAGCAAATACCGAACATGAACATTGTAGCCAAACTAATTACTAATACCAAAGCAATTATTTTTTTCATTTTGTTTTCCTCCCAAAAAATATTTTGTGCTCAATGGTGTTAATATAAAATACATAAAATGCTTCAATATTAAACTCCCATTAAGCTCCGAAATCTGCATCTAAAATATTTACGCAGTTTTTTTGCTAAATTCATCTAAAATACTCATAAATTTTAGGATGAATCTGCGAATCTACATTCAAATTCTACTATTTTCTTCACCTCCTTTATTGTTTTCTATTTTAATAAATTTCTCTCCCTTGTGGCTTTCAACCCAGGCCATTGCCTCTGCAAAATGTTCTTCCAGTCTTTTTTGGGCTAAACGGGAATCTCTCTTTTCGATTGCTTCGAGCAGTAATTTATGCTGACGTATAAATGAATTTTTATCTTTGGTTTTGTATCTGTGAAGTAAAACAAGATTTCTTTGAACGGTGGAAAAGATTTTAATTAAATTAATGAGTAAAGAATTATTAGAATTTTTATAAAGAGTACAGTGAAATTGAGAATGGGTTTCTACTAATTCCTTTTCTTCGAAATTACTAAGTACCTGGAATTCAAGCTTTTCTAGGATCTCTTTGGACTGAGCGATATTTTCTTTGGTAAATTTATTTATATCTTTACCGATAAACCAGGATTCTAAACAAAACCTAACCTCTAAAATTTCTTGAAAATTTTTTATATCCATTTCTAAATTATAAGGGAGACCTTTAAGGATAGCCTCAAAATTAAATTCTCTTATAAACCGGCCCACTCCTGGTCTTACTTCAATTATACCTAAAGTTTCCAATCTTTTAAGAGCTTCTCTAATTGCTGTTCGGCTTATTCCTAATCTTTCGGCCAAGTCATACTCTGTGGGGAAGGGATCACCGCTTTTCATTCCGTTTTCAATGATGTAAAGCTTGAGCTGTTCCTGGATTAATCCTTGCAAATCTTGAGTCTTTAGATTTTTCAATTCCATTTATTTCCACCTCAATATTGGTTGTACGATGTATGACATCTTAATCATAACAAAAAAATATTCTTTGTCAAATATTTTTTCTTTTTTGCTAAAAATTTATTTATGGGGTCAGGTCTTGGAATATGACTTTTCCTCTTCCTCCTTATCTCTCAGCCAGATATTTGCTGCCTCAGGACTCTCCTGCCTTGGTAATAACCTAATGGCATTGTTTGGGCATTTCGCCCTACACAAGCCACACCCGAAACACCTGGTGGGATCGATATACACCTTAGAAAGCGCAGATGAGTAAAACTGAGCCCCGAACTGACATTGACTCATACAAGATTTGCACCCTGCACAGAGTTCCAAATCTATCTGGCAGACATACTCTGCCCGGAAGAAGTGAGGAGCACCTCGCTTCTCAATATACCCCTTGTAGGCTCCACAATCACGATCACAATTACACATACCTACAACATAAGGGGTTACTCCTGTCCAAATGCTATGTATCAGCCCTTCCTTATCATATTGGCGAAAAATTCTCTTGGTCTCCTCCTGGTCAAGCACCTCCAGGGATGAAGCGGCATCCGGAAACTTACCCAATATATTCCATTTATCCATCCCTAGACCGAAACAGTATCGTTTATCTGTCTTTCCTGTGGTAATGAACCGGCATCCACAAGGCATTCTCGTAATAGAGTCTATCATATCTATCACTCTTTCAACATCCTCGATGGGCAGTACTTGACCGAAATGTTCGACCTTCCGATGTGCCACCAGCTCATCTTCACTGGGTTGAACCTCAGGAAGCTCAGTTGATGACGGAACATCTGGTAATCCCTTTTGTGTCTTGGACACCCTGCCAATGGCCGGTATCACAAAAGTCTCCCAGAAGCAATTGTTCCACTCGAAACGCGTTGTAGCTCCAACGATGCCCTTTTGAGCGGCAGAAAGCTCCTCATGGAGTAATTCTTCGGCGTAATTCTTCATTTGGAGATACCATTTCTTCCCCTCGCCGTGTTCAGTACAAAACTCGCACATTTTGCCCTCCTTCCGTTACAAAAGTAAGCGAATAGATTAAGCCCCTCGATCCTCCAATATAGGTTTTCTCAAAGTTTTCTCCTCTTCGCTTTTCTGCAACATTAAGTAATTTTATATATAATATTTTACGAAAATAAGAAATATTTTACTCCTTAACATTAAATTCTTTCTTATTATTTTATTAAATCAAAACCAAAACATAATTTTTGATTTATTTTAATGCTTCTGTAACTTTCTTCTGAAAATCTTCTTAATTTAAATACACATCCTATTTTTTCTATTGTTTAGCGTTCCATTTTACAAGGTCTTCCGTTAGGAAGTCTATCTATGACAATACCTGAAGTCCCAACCCTCTTGATAAGAAACTACTCAGCTTCTATAGGTTGTCACGGTAGGACAGCCAGTTACCTGACTGCCCCCGCACAAATCCCAGCGTGCGGAATTACCGCACTGGGCTCTTCAGAAATACTCGCTTCCATAGCTGATCCGAATCCCTATAAGCCATCAGTCATCCTCTCTTTTCATCCCTGTAGACTTACCTTATAGTAAGTGAGCTTATAGGGTCTCCCAAGTTCTTTATATCTCTCTACAGACCTGCCATGTGCCAAGACCTCGACAGACCCTCTTTAGAATCTCGCCATATGCGATTCTTTTGTGTAGGCTTCCGTTACGGAAACGACGCCGCTGTCTTGCATTAATCTTTATTTACGAGGCTGTATAGTTCACTTTAAGGAAGTACGGCCTTCCTTATGGCCTATCTGTTTCCCGGTGTACGCTCCTGCCTGCAGCAGACAGGTCATCTAATGGTTACCCATTTTGATGCAACACTCCATTAGACTATTAATTAAGAATATATTAAAATAAATTAAAGTTTATTAAATTAAATCAGGTACCGAATAAAGAAGGCTGAATAAGTCTATGAACACTCAAAAGAAAAACTTATATTCCGAATAAGACGAAAGCCTTCTTGATGATTAAAGCTAAATAGTGCTTTCGTCGCTAAAAACGACTATTAATGGAGTAAGCTCATATCATCGTTTATTCGGCCAAGGAAAGGAATATTTATTATGAAAAAGAACTTGTTTTTTAGATGTTGCTTACATAATATTCTTAATTTAAAAAATATTTAGCTGGTACATATTCTCTTTATGGTAAAACCATTTGGCCATTACCACCTTCAAAGAAGGTGGTTTTTTAAGGTTAAATAAATCGTCACTGACTTCTTGACTGACCTTACCCCATTCCTCTTTACCTACCAGTATTTCTGAGGAATTCAGTCTTGCTCTATCATACTTTTTCGTAAACTCAAGAAGGGCGTTGTCTCCTTCCTTTTTCACTTTTAATATAATTTCTCTTACCTTATCTTTAATATCCTCTGACAGGTTATCTTCAGAATACTTATGTCTGCAGACCTCTTTTATTTTTTCCTTATTTTCTCTGTTTAAAAAAATGGTCTCTATCAACTTTTAATCCATCCCTTCTCTTGCAATATTTCAGATATTTTTTTAGAAATTTATTTTAGACAATCATTCTATTTATCAGTCTCTTTCTCGCATTGGCGCTTTATGATATAATCGTTTAATGAAAAAATTAATGAGTTGTTGTAAGGAGTAATGATGGTTACCAGAAAAAATTTCGGGCGTACCTGGTGGGGAAATGCCTGGATAGAAGCAATGGCACGAATTGATCACGATACCAACCGCTTGCCCAGAGGCAGAAGTTATGCCAACGGTGGTAGAGTACAAGAGATTCAGATTTGTAACGGTATTGTGGAAGCAAAAGTAAAAGGTAGGCAACGAAAACCTTATCAAGTAACAATTTACTTGCAAAAATTTACCCCGGAACAACTTTCGAAAATACAATCCTGTATCGCCGAAGATCCAGCCTTGGCCTCCGAATTGGCTTTGGGAAAACTACCGGAAGAGATGCTGAATCGGCTTGCTCAGGAAAATATCTCTCTTTTACCGACTACCTGGCAAGAGCTTAACGCAAACTGCTCCTGTCCCGACTGGGCCAACCCCTGCAAGCACCTCGCTGCAGTCTACTACCTTATTGCCAATGAAGTGGATAAAAATCCCTTTATTTTGTTTCACCTACGAGGTGTGGAAACCAACACACTAATGCAGGCCGCCGGTTTTGTAGAACCTGTCACGGCTGCTGAAAACGAAGAAACTTTTATCCCTTATATACAGATAAAAGTTCCCATCAAAGACAATAAAAAGGATAATAAAGTCGAACCCGAGTTTTCTTCAATTTTAAGTTCCCTTTCTCAAGAAAAGGATAGTGCTGCCATTTTTGCCCTGCTGGAAGAATCTCCTTTGTTTTACCCCGAGGCTAATTTTAAACAGATCCTCTTTAAAGCTTATCATAATATAACAAACCATATCAAACAATTACAGCTACTGGAAGAGTTCCCCAGTTGGTCAAAGTCAAATATTTGCCTGCTCGATCCGGGAATTAAGGTCTACCACCCCTTGTCCGAAACATCTTTTTTTATTTTTCTTCCCAAAAAAATCTCGGAAGGTTTGGAAGGTCCATCAAAAATAATTACCGTTCCCGAAGACCTGGGCGGGAAGCTAATTCTAAAAAAGAAAAAGGGAATTCTATTGCCTGCAGCAACCTTAATTGATTACTTTATAAGACTACCACTGCAGCTTTCTTCTGAAGAGAGCTCCCCTGAGGTAAGATTAATCAGCATCGCGACCACTATAGCCTTAGCCCTGGCCAGGGAATCAGCATTTGTGCCACAGATAAGGAATGACCAAAAAGGTAACTTTTTTGTGCGTTATATGCCCCTTAACCAGCTGAAAGTCACTGAAAAAGCCCTGGACTTTCTGGCCGGCCTCATTCCGGTAACCTTTCTTTATCGAAAAGAAGAAAAATCTCTTCTTATAAGGCGAGATGCCGCCAGGTCTCTTTTATCACTTATTCTGACCTATATTGTGCATCGCTTTGCCGGGATCAAAGAAAGTAATAAGCTTTGTAACACCTTTTTTAATGGGGACTATTACCCGGTTCAGGACTTTACCGAAAGGCAGACCGCCAGGGTAATTACCAACTGGCTAAGCATATTAAACTTAAGTGGGAATGAAATTTCCCCGGCAATTAGGATAGAAATACCTCAGGGTAAAAAAACTCTTTTTCAGTTACAGGTGGAGGTAGAAAACAAAAAAGATCCCCTCTCCCCACTTCTCCCTTTAGCGGATGTATTTACGACAAAAAAAACTATTTTCTCTCATCCCATTGAAATGGTGCGCTTTACCCTAGCCCACCAAATTTCTACAGCCTCTACTTATTTCCCGCCTCTAAAAACGGTTCTCAGCAGTAAAGGAAAGAAGTCACCCCTTATCGACCCTCTGGAAGTGGCCAGATTTATCCAAAATGGCCAACATATCTTTAATATGCTTGGCATACGCGTGATTGTGCCCAAAGAATTAAAAATACTTAGCTCACCTCAGCTGTCTCTGGCAGCTAAGCTTAAAGCCAGCGAGAAGCAAAACATTTCTTATTTTAACCTGGAAGAAATGTTAACCTTCTCCTGGGAAGTGGCTCTGGGTGATCTTAAACTAACGCGAAAAGAATTTCTTCAGCTGGTCAAATCGGCAGCAGGGGTAGTAAAATTCAAAGAGCACTATCTGTTACTTCAGCCTGAAGAAGTAGCGCAAATAGTTAAAAAGCTAAACCAACCCTTGCCTAAACTATCTTCTGCAGAAATAATGCAAGCATCACTAACCGGACAAACCGCCAATATTTTTTTTCATTCTGATGATAAACTCCGCAAAATGATAGATGAGCTTACCAAGTTCAAAGTGGTCAAACTCCCAAAAAGCCTAAAAGCAGTGCTTCGACCCTACCAGAAGCGAGGTTTTCAGTGGCTCTACTCTAACGCTGACAAAGGGCTCGGTTCCTGCCTGGCCGATGATATGGGATTGGGTAAAACCATCCAGGCGATTACCCTTATTTTAAAACTGAAAGAAGAGAAAAAACTGGACCATCCTGCACTGGTAATTTGCCCGACTACCCTGGTCGGTAACTGGCTGAAGGAATGCAACAAATTTGCCCCATCCTTAAAAGCATTGACATATCACGGACCAGAACGTCAGCTTATTACCTCTCTACCTGTGCGTGTACGCACCTGTCTGCGTGCGTACACGCACAGGCAGGCGCAGACAGGTCACGCCGATTTAGTCATTACCACATATGGGCTATTGCGCCGTGAAGTTGAAAAATTTAAAAAAAGAAACTGGGATCTTATTATTATTGATGAAGCTCAAAATATAAAAAATGCAGATAGTAAGCAGACCAAAGCGGTTAAAGCATTAAAAGCCAGGGGCACTATCGCCTTAAGCGGAACGCCGGTAGAAAATCGCCTGAGTGAGCTCTGGAGTATTTTTGATTATTTAATCCCAGACTACCTGGGAACCCGGCAGAATTTTATGCGTCGTTTTGCTATGCCCATCGAAAAGTACCGTGACCAGAGAAAAATCGCCTTATTACAAAAAGCCACCGCTCCTTTTATTATGCGCCGCATGAAGACAGATCGTTCCATCATACAGGATTTACCGGATAAGATAGTAAAAAATGAATACTGTTACCTGAGCAAAGAACAAACTGCTATCTACCAGCGTGTTGTAGATACCAATATACAGGAAATTTCCAATAGTGAAGGAATCGCGCGCCGGGGACTTGTTTTCAAGTTAATGACCTCTCTAAAACAGATCTGTAACCACCCGGTTCACTATACCAAAAAAGGAACTGTGGTCAAGGAACATTCGGGTAAAGCAGAGATGACCATTTCTCTACTGAAAAAGATTATATCCGCCAGGGAAAAAGTGCTCTTGTTCACCCAATACAAAGTGATGGGGAATCTACTGGTACAACTAATCCAGACAGAACTTCAGATAGTGCCTCTCTTTTTTCACGGCAGCCTCACCCGGAAAAAACGAGAAATGATGATTGAGGATTTCCAGAACGGCAATTGCTCCCCAATTATGATTATCTCACTGAAAGCAGGAGGCACCGGCCTTAACCTGACCGCCGCAACCAACGTCATCCACTACGACCTTTGGTGGAACCCTGCCGTAGAAGCACAGGCAACCGACCGTACTCACCGTATCGGCCAAAGCAGGAAGGTATTTGTACACCGGCTTATTACTATCGGTACATTTGAAGAAAAAATTGATGAAATGATCAGCGCCAAAAAAGAGTTGGCTGAGTTAACTGTTTCTACCGGTGAAAAATGGCTCAGCGAACTCTCCAACCAGGAACTGAAAGAAATATTTAAGCTAAGCTAATTCTTCGGGATACCTTTCTCTTGAAATTTGCATGTGGAAGATGTATAATCATTGTAGATACATTTTATAGTTCATTTTTTGAAAGGAAGGTGCTATATGCAAACTAAGATTAAAAAATGGGGTAACAGTCTGGCATTACGAATTCCCAAATTATTAGCATTAGATGTAAACCTAAAGCTAAATGAATTGGTTGATTTATCTATTGATAAGGATAGTATTATTATTACGCCAATCGGCGAAAAAGAATATTCGCTCGAAAAACTTTTAAAAGGCATTACTAAAAACAATCTTCACGGAGAATTTAACACCGGGGCACCGGTTGGAAAAGAAAACTGGTGATGGCGGGCAATTTTATTCCGCATAGAGGTGATGTGGTTTGGATAGATATGCAGCCTCAAGCCGGCCATGAACAATCCGGAAGACGTCCGGCAATCGTTCTGTCGCCAAAATCTTATAATGGTAAAGTTGGCCTGGCCTTATTGTGTCCGATAACCAACCAAATAAAAGGATATCCTTTTGAAGTTATTATTCCATCCAGATTAAGGGTAGTAGGGGTTGTTTTATCAGATCAGGTAAAAAGCCTTGATTGGAAAATTAGAAATGCCGAATTCTGTGATAAAGTACCTGAGACTGTGGTTTTGGAAATATTTAAAAAACTTGAGACACTGCTAAATTTTGATAGGTAGTGTTTTATTGTTTTTTATTCGATTAACCAGCGTATCTTGCGTTAATATTGCTTTATGTCGCGCTCTGGCAACCTGTTCCCCAATACAAAGATTTTGGTATTCCTTGTCAAATTTCTCGCGAAATTCTTTATTTTCCATATCACTTTTTATCTTCCTGCTTTAATTTTTTTCATCGCCTTGCTCACTGTAGTATATTCACATCAATATATTCTGCTATCTATTTTGTCATATTGCAAGACCCTATATAATTGCTTATATCTGGGGAAAATGTGTAAAACCTGTGGGAAAATACCTTCTTGAAAGCCTTATATAATAAGGGTTTCAAGAGAATATCGCGAGGATTGCTTGTACGAGCAAATTTTGCCTTAACTGATACTTTACCCCTCAAAAATAGTACTTTTTTAGCTAAAATTCCATCATCTCAAAATCTGAAAGTGGTTATTTATAAGGGTTTAAGGATTTCGGGGAGGCAAAAATAGGCCAAAAACGGGGGTCGTAATTGCTGATTTTTCGAAATTTGAAGCGCGTTTAAAGGCACTCTACGTGCGTTTTTAGGGCATTCCTGAAGGGGGTCTTAAACCATTACAGATAAAGGGTTTTAAAGATAGTAAATAGAAACATAGAATCATTGTCCCCTTTTCCTCTTGTGGACTTTAGCACCATGCGCCTTACGAAAATTTAGAAAAAGTTATGAATTATTGATCTATGATTTCTATCCTCGTGATAAACCATTGAGACAGCTCTATATCTTAAACACGCAAACTATTCTTACGAGATATTAAACTGCTCATTGTATTACTTTTTCCTTAACACTAATTACAAATTCCGGAGAAAGTGTAGCTATAAGTTCTTTTTTTTGATTATAAAAATCTAAGAAAAATGTAATATTTCCCGAGTTTTCAAATTTAAAAGCACTATGGACAAATGCAATATTTATTTTTTTTGAAGTTTTAATTTTCGGTAGAGTTAAAATTCTATCAAGCAACACTGTTTCTTTTTCATTGTATTTCATCCTTATCTTAAATCTAGACACTTCCTCATTGTCTTCGGTTTTTACTTTTGCATATATCCCAATTCTTAATAATTTTGGCCAGATATTTTGACTATCCGAAGTAACTTGGAACTCAATGGAATCATCATAAATGCCCATCAGAGAATGTTTGTTTCCTAATTCGTTTCTAATATCATCACAAATAATAAAATTCAATAATTTCATTTCTAATCTCCTCTATTCTGTGTTTGTTATAAGCGTGACTTCATTATATATTTTTTCTTGGTTATCCATATCCTTTTTCTCATAATACCTATAAAAAAGCGCGGATCCGGATGTTGCTACTATACCACCAGCCTCAATGAAATCTTCCTTAAGAAAATCTATTTCAGGCAACAATTTTTGTATTGCCGCATTTATATGAATTTTTTGAGCTTCATTGTAATCATATTTATTTTCCGCTACTTCTAACAACCATGGAAACAGTTTAATAAGCCTCACTAAAGCAACGCCTGAAGAAGAAGGAGCAGTTGTTCTGTTTTTCCATTTAGTAAGTGTTCGTTGAGGTATTTCTAATGCTCGTTCAATTGATGACATACTCATTTTACTATCAACAAAATCATTTAGGATACTCTCAATACTTTTTTGTTTTAATTTTTTAATCGTTTCATCTATTAAAGTTTCATTCTGATTAAAAAAATCTCCTCGAGATCCACATGTAGAACATATATTTTCATGTATCTCAATATTATCTTGACCTCCAAAAGGTTCCTTTATTAAAATACTTTTTTTCTCGTCTATAATATCTACAGAGCCGCATGCCGGACATCTCTGTTTATTCATGTTCTTCCTCCAACTTATTAATTAGACCTACTTTATCCATGGCAAGATATATTGCCATATTTCTATTACTCGATAAATGAAAAGATTTAATAAGCCATTTATTGGTTTCATCATTATGCATAAATGCTATATACCCCTGCTATTTTAAAATCCGTATATCTATAATACGACATTTCTACCTCAATATCAGGTATTTTACACTTTAAGACACTCCTCAGATTTTATAGGTTGTTCGCTAAAAGTTACCGAATTATTGACCTGATACACCGTCCATATTCATCTAAATTAAAAGCATATAAACTTTCTATATCTCAGTTATTTCTTCATACAGTTCTGGTAAGCAATTTTGACGTAATCTAAACTTAGTTCCGTGATTATGTCCTGTCCTCGCATCAAAATCCACTAAAGCTTTGTTCTCTTCTAAGGCTTTGATAAATATGTCTATACTAAATTTTTGTAACATTAAAATTTTATTATAATGAAAATACTCTTTACCATCTTTTTTCTTGACTTGAGCTTGAACATAAAAACAATTAATCAGCTTTGTGCCTGCTTTGTGAAATAGATCATCAAAACCCCAATAAGGCTGCGGATTTATTTCATCTAAACCAATTCTTTTATTTACTGATGCAACCCAATCTGAATGATATTCTGCAACGGTATTTGAGTTAAAAGAAACTAACATTTTTCTTTCACTCCTATTAATAACTATTTTAAAACCTCTGTCACTTCTATTCTTACCACCAATAGTTTGTCGAAAACTCATTTCATTTTTAGGATAACGAGTCTCAGCTTCTTTATGAGGACAGCCATATTTTGAGTAAAAATATTCGGGGTACAAATTTTAAGGCTCTTGGGGAAGGTTCCATATGAAATAAAGTTGTTGAAGATGAAGTATTTGCTCTTTGAGTTTTTAATTTCCATTCAGCAGCATTTGGAATTGGTAAATTATTTTCTTTAATCCCAAGTAAATCTTCTAAAGTATTTCCAATGCCTCCTACGTTTCCTGGTCTTGTATTTTTTATCCAACCCATCTCTTTTATTTTTCTTAATTCTAGAATTAATTGATCCTTAGTAAATATTTCCATGTCGTTTTCCCTCTATTTTTATAATTGTTTTTAAAAAATATAAAATTTCTATTTGTCCATTTTCTGCATTATTATTAGATGTTTAAATCCTCTAAGAAAAAAATTATATCTTTTTGCTCTCTCGTGCCAAATACTTGTATTTGAGGATTGATTGTGTCTTGTAACACATATAAGATCAACAGGCGTGAAATATTTTTCAAGGATAGAATATATTTTAAACCCCACTGGTGTAAATTTTTTCTTTTTTGCTTGGTCTCCAATTAACCAGGCAATATACTTTTCCGCTTTTAAAATCCGATAAGCTTCTTTTGCAACTTTCTCCATTTCTTCAAAAAATAGAGGATTTTCACAAGAAATTTTGCCGATATTATCAGGATGGTCATTATATTTTATGTTGTCTGAATAGGGGGAATCAATGAAAACAAAATCTACAGTTTCATCATTTAAAGGCAATTTTCTTGCATCTGCTTGTTTTATATCTTCTCGGTAAGGAACAATATCAAAACCTATTACTTTTCGACTCTCTTCTTTGCAAACATCAATAGTAGTCCCACTCCCACACATTGGGTCTACTACTAAATCATTCTCTTTGGTATATCTTTGAATCAAATTCCAGATAATAAAAGCCGGGGTTACACCAGAATACTTATTATTTCCG
>MEYH01000023.1 GCA_001773955.1 Candidatus Sediminicultor quintus
GTGATTTTCCCGACCTATTGACATACCAACATCGTGTAACAAAGATGATATTAATACCGCCACTTTACTATCTTCTACGGTGCCAATCTTTTCTTCCTCCAGATTAAATTTAATTCCGGCGTTATTTAATAAGTCAAACATAATTAAAGCATTTAACGCTGTTTTACTCATATGTACCGGGCCATGATCATTATAGCCTAATCTTTTTATAGAGACTGTGTTGGCATAATTTCGTAAGGCCTGTGCCTCTTCATCATTAAAAATTAAAGAAGCTGCCATGGCTGGTTTCCCGCTTAACATTGCCAATATTTCATTTTCTATCTCTGTTTCTTTGGGTGACTTTCTCATTTTCGCTCCTCCCTTTACTTATAGCATAATCTGTTTAATTATATTAAAACATTTCTTAACTATGTTCTAATTATTACCAGAATAAGGGCGCTTAAAGTAATGATTATCAAGGGCAAAATTAACATTTTATATACTTTCCCCATATCTGCCTTAAAATAATTATTGGTTACTACCAGGCACAGGTGCATGGGCGAAATCAACTGCCCGATATAACCGCCAACAAAGGCAAACATAGCATAATTAAGATTAACCTCTCCCCGGGTAATAATAAAGGGCAGAAGGACCGGGAACCCTATTCCGACAAAAGCAGAAGTAATCCCGGTAAGTATCCCGATTAAAAAAGGGATGAAAAACAGAATAACCAGAGGATGGACACCCAATTCAGTAAAAAACCCGGGGATAACCATAATTGCTCCGGTGCTTTCTAATATTCTTTTAAAGATCATTATACCGCTTATTAAAACTACTGTATTTAGAGGTATATCTTTTTTAATAATCTCCCTTATAACTTCTGTCTTCATTTTAGCCCTGTTTAATAAAACCAGGGATAAGATGACCAAAATCAGGGAAATTAACAAATCTATTTTTATAATTATAACCAGAAATGTGACTAAAAGGATAGGCCAGATACTCAAAAACAGTTTCTTTAAATTTAAGCCAAACTCTCCTCTCTTATCGCTTGCTCCATCCCTCTTAAGATATCTTTGCTCCCAAATCAAACCCCATATCAGGGCGACAAGAGATATGGGAAGCTGAACCATTATAATCTCTCGAACTTTTACTCCCAACAGGGCGGAAAGCAATATAATACTGGGATAGAGAGGCCAGATAAATTCCCAAATATGGCGAAACCAGTAATTTACAAAAGTTTTTTCCTCTGCCCCAAGACCCATTCTGCCTCCTATTTCATCCACCATAGGAGCGGAAAACATGGCTCCGGCCGGCATGGGCAGTAAACCCAAAAAAGAAGGGATAAAGGCTAATATCAATCTATAGTCCTTTACCAATTTTTGAAGGGAATCAACTATATTCTTTAAACTTTCTATCCTTTTTAAAATACTGCTTAATAAAAGAACCAGCACAATCACTCCGATTAATTGAATTGTTACCGGGTCTATCATAGCCTGTAAAAAATTAATTCCCATTTCTTTGGGATTCAATTCAAATAATAACCCCAATAACAAGGAGGCTATCAGCATTATATATCCTAAATTCCATTTCTTTCTTATCAAAAAAATAATTACTGCGATTACTGCTAATAATTTTATAATTTCTGTCACTTTAATCTCACCAATTTATCCTTTCTGCGTTTTATTTTTTATTTCTTTCTGCGTTTCTTTCTTTATTTTCTTTTTCTCTTCTTTAAATTTAATTCCCTGAACATTAACATCAACCTTAAGAACTTTTAGGCCGGTCATGGAGCAGACAGCGTTTTTCACTTTATGCTGTACTTCTTCGGCTACTTTAAAAATTCCTACTTCGTAAGCAGTAATAATAGGAATGGTAATTGCCGCTTCTCCCGGCTTCATCCACACTTCCACCCCTTTAGCCAGGTCCTTCCGGGACAATACATTTGGCGATTTACCTCTATACCCGCTGGTGATACCGACCACTCCCTTAGTTTTTATAGTTTCCAAAGCAGCAATTACAGCTACTGCTTCTTTGGAAACCGTTACATTCCCCAATTCTTGTTCTTGGGGATTATCTTTAATAACCTGTTTATCAGACATTCTTGTTCACCGCCCTTTTTTAAAACTTATTTAAACTATTTTTTATCTTCGTAGAATATTTTATCTATATGTATTTTAATTTCTTTTGTCTCTATCCCGCTTGTTTCCAGGAGATATTCTTTTAACTTTCGTTGAATTTTCTCCGAAAGTTCAGGGATATTTACATCCTGCTTTACAGAAAGATGAAGATCTACGTTTATCCCTCCGGGCTTTAAAATATTAACCTCTGGCCTGATTTCCGCAACCTCTCCCATCCCCTTAACTACTTTTAAAGCCAAACGTTTTATAGCCCCGGTAGAAATTTTAATTTCTCCAAATGAAGTCTTTTGAACCACGGATAAATTTCCCTTATCAATTTGGGCTCTTTGCCAGATTAAATAAACCGCAAAAAAAAATAATAAGGCTCCTATTAAACCCAGGGTAATTTGGTTGAAGAGATTGGAGTAGATCAAATAATTTGTTTTAAAGAAAAAGTTTTCCAGGGAAAATAATCTCAAAGAAAGAGTTAAAAAAATCCCGGAGATAAAAACTGTAACCACTAAAAACAAAACAAAAATTAAATTATTAAAACTCTCTTTACTCATTTTAAATCATCCTTTCAATTTTTTACTTATTTACCTTTCTTTTAATAACAGGTCAACGATTCTTCTTAAATCTTCTTTGTTATAAAATTCTATATTTATCTTTCCTCTCTTGCCGTCATATATTATGCTTATCTTGGTTCCCAAAACATCTCTTAGTCTTTCCTCTGCCTCGGGGAAATGTTCAATGGTAATATTTTCGACTTTAAATTGCTTTTTTTGCACTTTTCCGATATTTTTAATCAAGCGCTCAGTGTCTCTGACGGATAAACCACTGGCTATTATTCTGTTACAAACCGCCTTTTGTACTTCTTCATCTTCTATACTTAATAATAATTTTGCATGGCCGAAAGATATTTTTCCTTCAGAGATATTTTTTTGTATCTCCGGATTTAATTTTAACAGCCTGATGGTATTAGTGACTAAAGCCCTGCTCTTTCCGGTTGCTTCTGCTAATTCTTGCTGAGTAAGATTAAACTCATCTGCCAATCTTTTGAAGGCATTGGCCTGCTCAACAGGATTAAGATCTTCTCTTTGAATATTTTCTACCAAGGCAATTTCTAAGCTTTTTTCATTATTAACGCTCTTAATAATTGCCGGTATCTTCTTTAAACCGATCTCTTTGGCTGCCTTTAATCTCCGCTCTCCGGCAACAATCTCATACCCATTGGTCATCTTTCTTACTATGATCGGTTGAATCATTCCGTGTTTCTTAATTGAATCTTTCAGTTCTTCCATTTTTTCTTTATCGAAATTTTTACGGGGTTGAAAAAGGTTAGGGGTTAAACTTTCTGTATCCATCTCGACTACAAATTCTTTTTCTTTGTGTTCAGTCTTGGGGATAAGGGCTTCTAACCCTTTCCCCAATCCTCTTTTAACCATTTGATATCACCTCTTGGGCTAATTTTTTATAAGCTATCGCCCCTTTAGATTTTGCATCATACAAAACAACGGGCTTGCCATAGCTGGGGGCTTCACTCACTCTGACATTTCGTGGAACGACTGCCTTAAATATCTTTCCTTTAAAATGTTTTTGAACCTCCTTAACAACATCGCGGGAAAGATTTGTTCGGTTATCATACATGGTAAGTAAAATCCCTTCGATCTCTAAAGATGAGTTTAGATTTTCTCTGACCAGATTTATGGTATTTAGTAATTGTCCAATGCCTTCCAAGGCATAATATTCACATTGAATGGGAATAATAACCGCATCGGCAGCAGTAAGAGAGTTTAGAGTTAAAAGACCCAGAGAAGGCGGACAATCAATGATTATATAATTATAATCATCTTTAATTGATTTAATTGCGTGTTTCAATTTGTTTTCCCGAGAGATATAATTAACTAATTCGATTTCTGCTCCTGCTAATTGAATAGTGGAAGGCAAAATATCTAAATTTTTTACCTGGGTCGGTATAATGATTTCTTTTATAGGGATTTGATTAATCAATACATCATAAATACATCTTTTAACTTTTATTTTATCCAAACCTATGCCGGTGCTGGCATTCCCCTGAGGGTCTATATCGATCAACAAAGTTTTTCTTTTGTGTAAGGCTATAGAAGTGCATAGATTTACTGCGGTAGTGGTTTTGCCTACTCCCCCTTTTTGGTTGGTGATTGCCAAGACCTTGGCCATAGATATTCTCCTAAAATAATTGCTCAGACGAACATCAGATTACTCAGATTATAAATTAGCCGCTAGTAGAGTGTTTCTTTAATAATGTTACAATGATTTGTCATTGCGAGCGATAGCGAAGCAATCTCAAGTCCTTATGAATAAAGGGATTACTTCGTCGCTTTGCTCTTCGCAATGACAGAACAAAATGTAAAGATATTTAGAGAACGCTGTACTAGTGAATAGTCGTTAGTTTTAAATACAAAATGCAAGACATACAATTAGAGTTCTTAAATACAACTATTTTATCTGCCCTGTTTAACAATAAACATTTAACATGGTCTAGGATAAACTTGCTCTTTTAAGTTAGTATCCGACAAACAGGGTTTATAGGTAAAGAAAATACCCAAATAATTAGATTATTAGTGAATAAATATCATAAATAGAACATTTGTTCATAGTGATGACTGTTCCACGTGGAACAGTCATTTATTTTACATTCGCTCCCCGGTTGACCAGTGGACCATAATAAGAGACAGGTGAATCTGCCTCCTTTGGGCATGATTCATCGTGCCCCTGCATCGGGCTTCTGGTGCCTGGCTTCTTACTTCTATTTTCTCTGTAAGATACGAGATACGAATTTATTTTTGCGTTTTTCGCTTTCCGTTTTGCTTTTTATAATATATAACTTATACAGTACTATCTTATCAAAAAAATTTTAAAATTACAAAGGTCTTTTTTGAGGTAGACCTTCTTTTCTGGGGTATTTCGAAGGAGTATCTTTTATTTTCTTGATTATCAAAAGATGTCTTTCATGATTTATAAAGGGAATTCTAACGTTTTCCACTCCAATCAGTTCTCCGCCTAAAAATTGAACTGCCTTGAGAGCTTTATCGGTTTCTTCCTTATAAGATCTTCCTTTTTGCGCTACAAATACCCCTCCAACCCTTACAAAGGGAAGACAATATTCGCTTAAAGTGCTCAAAAGGGCTACCGCTCTGGATAGTACTATATCGTATTTCTGCCGGTAATCCGAGCATTTCCCAAAAGCTTCTGCCCTGCCATTAATTACCTCGGCTTTCTGAAAATTTATCTCTTCGATTATTTTTTCTAAAAATATGGTCTTTTTCTTTCTTGCTTCCAGGAGAGACAAACTAATTGAAGGGCATACTATTTTAATGGGTATGCCCGGGAAACCTGCGCCCGTACCCACATCAATAATGCTTGTTTCTTCTATGTTCATATACTTATTGATAACCTTTATACAGCTAATAGAATCTAAAAAGTGCTTAATAATTATTTCCTGTGGTGTTTTTAAAGAAGTTAAGTTTATTTCTTGATTCCATTGGACTAATAACTCTAAATATCGGGAAAATTTTTTAATCTGCTCTTTATGGAGATTAATTCCCATTTTTTGGGCACCTTCAGTCAAAATGTTTTCATCTTCTTTGAACAAAAAACATTCTCCTCTTTTTCTAATCTACCAATCTGCCAATTGACCAATCCACCAATTATATTAGTTACCCGTTTAACTAGTTTTCCTGTTGGCCGGTTGTATTAGTCATTCTAACGACTAACGGCTATTCACTATCGACTAATTGTGTTTTTCCACAATTTATCCACATAAATAAAATAATATTAAATACTATGATTTAAACCCATTTTAATTCAAATATTAAAAAACTACAATTAAAAAACTTTTTAATATGTAAAGTCGTAATCATTGATGTAGCTAAGATAATTAAACATTTTACATAAGTAATTTTTGTCTTATTTTTTTTGCTGATATTTGGTTTATTTGAGGAAGCAGCTTAAAAGTTTTGGTTCTAATTAGTTTTGGGTTTTCCACAGTTTATTCACAATTCATTTTTTAAAATGTTCCACGTGGAACATTGCCCTTTTAAGATAATATTTTTTGCTGTATTATGCAAAATTAATCGACTACTTCCCGATACAAAAACGAGAAAATATATCGTTAATTATTTCATCATTAATAGAATCCCCGGTTATTTCACCCAGAGAATCCAGGGCATCTTTTAAGTCGATAGTTAAAAAATCATAAGTTATTTTCCCTTTCAAACCTAACAATACATGTTCTAACGCTTG
>MEYH01000024.1:0-3581 GCA_001773955.1 Candidatus Sediminicultor quintus
TCATTATCATCGGTATAGCAATCTCACTTGCTATACTTTTTTATCGAAAAGATATTTTTTACTGTCTGGTAGTGAATTGGGCTCTATTAGGTATATTAATAAAACGACTTACGGTTGATGCTGTGCCAGCTCAAAGTATAATCACGGTGGTTATTATTGGATTAGTAGGTATTTCACTTGGAGTAATTTTACAGATAATAAGAAGGAAGGTTTACTAGAAAAAAGCAAGCAGCATCATTCAGGAAGAAATGTTGATAGTCTCTTCAGTTTTAGAAGAGATTATTAGTGAAATGCCGGAATTAGTGATTCCGGAGAGGAAAGGGATGCCACATATGTCTCATATCAAATAAAAGAGTAAATAAGGGAGGCAGGATATGGCGGAGGTAAAAATAACAAAAGGATATATTCCCGGTTCGATTGGCCGGGTTGCAGAACTTCATGGTGCCTACTATCATCAACGTTGGGATTTTCCCTACCCTTCACAGCGGATGCCGGTTTTTGCAAGGAACATGACAGCCACTTCCCAACCGTTAGCAGCACAGGCCGGACTTGAAATCTTGCGTAAAGGAGGTAATGCAGCGGATGCCGCCATTGCTGCTGCCATTACCCTTACGGTGGTCGAATGTACCTGCAATGGAATCGGTGGAGATGCTTTTGCCATTATCTGGGACAATAAATCCGAAAAATTATACGGATTAAATGCATCAGGAAAATCACCAAAATCGTGGAATTTTGAATATTTTAATAAAAAATATAAAAAAATGCCCTTTGTTGGCTGGGATACAGTCACGGTTCCCGGAGCGGTATCGGGATGGCTTGCATTATCCGACAGGTTTGGAAGATTACCTTTTGAGACCTTATTCCAACCGGCCATCAATTATGCCAAAAATGGCTTTCATGTTTCTCCCATTACTGCCAAATTATGGAAAAGAGTTATCATCAAATATAAAGAATTTCCGGATTTTATAAACAATTTTACCTTTCAGGGGAGGGCACCGGAAGTAGGCGAAAAGATTAGTTTCATAGATCAAGCAAATACCTTAACCGAAATTGGACAGACCAAAACCCAAAGTTTTTATCGGGGAAGGTTAGCTGACAAAATTACTGCTCATGCTCAATCAACCGGAGGATTTATTACCAAAGACGACCTGCTGAATCATCAGGCAGAATGGCTGGAACCTATTTCCATACATTATAAAGGATTTGATATTCATGAAATTCCTCCCAATGGTCAGGGAATTGCCGTTTTAATTATGTTGGCAATTCTTTCTCATTTAAATATTGAAAAATATCCTCTGGATTCTGCCGATAGTATTCATTTGCAAATTGAAGCCATGAAATTAGCCTTTGCGGATTTATACCAATATATTTCCGATCCGGATTATATGAATATCGACTATCACGGTTTGTTGAATGAATCCTATTTGTCCGAGAGAGCAAAGTGCATTCATTTAAATAAAGCGCAAAATATTTCCTTTGGTTTCCCCCGTGAACAAGGTGATACTGTTTATCTGACTACCGCGGACGAAGAAGGCATGATGGTTTCATTCATTCAATCCAATTATACGGATTTTGGCTCAGGAATTGTTGTTCCCGGTACAGGAATAAGCCTGCAAAGCAGAGGAGCATGTTTTAGCCTAAAGAAAAACCATCCCAATCGGGTTGAGGGAGGGAAGAGACCTTTTCACACCATTATTCCTGCATTTGTCACTAAAAAAGGTCAACCGTTCATGAGCTTCGGTGTGATGGGTGGTGCCATGCAGCCCCAGGGACAGGCACAGATTTTGGTTCGAATGATTGATTATCATCAAAATTCTCAGGCAGCATCGGATGCACCCCGATGGTGTGTATTGAGTGACACGGAAGTTGCCTTTGAAAAAGGAACAAATAAAGAGGTCATGAAGGATTTGGAAAAAAGGGGACATGAAATCACTATCGGAGACAGTTCATTATTCGGTGGTGCACAATTAATTCACAAAATAAACCAGGGATATTGTGGCACTTCAGATCATAGAAAAGATGGTCAAGCAGCAGGTTTTTAGATATTATAAAATTTAGATAATATAGGCAGGAGGTAGGGAATGAAAAACCCACATATGCTCATTATTTCTTTGCTCTTGATTATTATCTTTGTGGTTTTGGGCAGTAATATCAGTTTTAGTCAGGACAAATCAATAGAAGAACTGTACTTTCAGGGTGTTGAATTATTAGAAAATAAAAAACAATACGAAGAAGCACTTACTTCTTTCCAACAGATTATCGAATTAGACCCGGGTCACGCGGAAGCTCATTTCCAAATTGGAAAAATATTTAGAGCTACTGGTCAATTCGAAAAAGCAATAACCTATTATCAAAATGCTATCAATTTGAAACCAGATTATAGTTCAGCTTATTACGAATTGGGGCTTGCCTATCTGGAGTTTCAAAAAAACAAAGATGCATTGGAAGCCTTTAAAGAAGCGGTTCGCAGTAAACCTGATTTTGCCAGCGCTCATTACGGCCTGGGATTGGCGTACAATGAATTAGAAAGATATAATGAGGCGATTGCAGCCTTCCAACAGGCTTTACTGCTTGCCCCCGAAGATGCTCAAACTTATTATGGTTTGGGAATTACCTATGAGCGAATCGGCGAATATCAAAAATCAATTGATAATTTGAATAAAGCTGTATATTTCCAACCGGATTATGGTAAGGCTTTTTATCATTTAGGAATGAATTACCAAAAGATGGAAAAATATCCGGAAGCTGTCGAAAACCTGGAAAAGGCCGTAAGTTTCCTACCCGATTCTGCTGGCGAAATTTATTACACCATAGGCATGATGTACCGAAAAATGGAAAATAATGAAGATGCCGCTATCGAAAGCTTTAAAAAAGCCACTCAAAAGAATCCCCAATATGCCGATGCTTTTTTCTATTTAGGATGGCTCTACAATAAAAAAGGGGATTACGAGAAAACCATAGAAGCTTACCAGGAAGTTATTCGCATCAATCCTGATTACACTTATATTTATCATAACTTAGGCTGGGCTTATGGAGAGCTGGAAAAATATCAGGAAGCCATTGATGCTTTTAAGGAAGCGGTGAAAAAAAATCCGGAAGATGCGGATTTTCATTATGGCCTGGGATGGGCCTACAGCCAATTAAAGGATTATGAAAAAGCTGTTGAATCCTTTAAACAGGTGATACGGATTCAGCCGGATTATACTTTTGCTCACTATAGTATGGGAATGATTTACCTGGTTCAGGGGGATAAAAATGCTGCCCTAAACGAATATAAAATTCTCAAAGATTTAGATCAGGAGACAGCAGATCGATTGTTTGATATGATTTATAAATAATCAAGGAGACACCGCCTTAATATTCTTTTTACCATATTTATTGAATGAGGCAATGAATGATAAAAGAAATATGTAATTATAAGCATATTATCTGGGATTGGAACGGAACATTAATAAATGATGTATGGTTAGTAGTGGGCATAATGAATAAGATGTTAAAAAAACGTCAACTGCCCAGGATTGATTCAAAAAAATATAGGGAGATCTTTGATTTCCCGGTAACCAAATATTATTTAAAACTGG
>MEYH01000024.1:3592-4174 GCA_001773955.1 Candidatus Sediminicultor quintus
TCTGCTGAATCATTCGAGGAGCTTACTGATGAGTTTATTAGCGAATATTACACGCGTTTTAATGAGTGTAAGTTATTTGATGAAGCAGAAGAAGTGCTGCAAAAGGTAAGAGATAGAGGAATATCTCAATCAATTTTATCTGCTTCAAAAGAAGATGTCCTGATAGAGAAGATTAAATATTATGGCATCGATAAGTATTTTTGTAGAATAATAGGCTTGGGAAACCACTATGCCGAAAGTAAAGTTGAAAGAGGGGAAAAGTGGATAGCTAAGTTAAATTTAAACCCGCAAGACGTGCTTTTAATAGCAGCTACTATCCATGATTACGATGTTTCAAAACATATAGGCTGCGATTGTCTGCTGGTTGCCAATGGACATCATAGTTATGAGAAGCTTGCAAAGCTGGGGGTTGATTTTCTCAGCACATTAAAAGAAATAAATTAAAGATAAATAAAAAGGGGATAGGCTACTTTTTATAAAATATTAAAAGTAAGAATGGGTAAAAAAGTAGTCCCCTTTTTCGATATTAGTATTATAATAAATACCTTAAAAAAAGATAAACAGAAGATAGAATAATAGATA
>MEYH01000024.1:4223-5212 GCA_001773955.1 Candidatus Sediminicultor quintus
CTCCCACTAAATTAGCAGCAGCTGCTATAAGGGTTCCGTTTCCTCCCAGACAGGCACCCAAAGATAAAGCCCACCAGATAGGGGTGAGGTTAAATGAAGGTACTGCCCCGATATTATGAATTACCGGTACCATTGAGATGGTATAGGAGATGTTATTAATAAAAGAACAGGAGATTCCTGAAACCCATAAAATTGATAAAGTAGTAAGGGCAAGATTTCCCTTGGTCAGATTAATGATTTTATTACTCAACCATTGAATAATCCCAACCTTTTCTATCCCCGCGATTATAATAAAAAGTCCCATAAAAAAGAAGAGAGTAGACCACTCTACTTCTAAAAAAGTTTCCGCTGGGTCAATATTACTAATTAAAAGAAGAAGAGTTACTCCACTCAAGGCAACTGTTGCTGCTTCTAAACCTAATTTATGGTGAAAGATAAAGGCTAATATAGTTAAGAAAAAGATAAACAAGGATTTTTTTAATAGTAATGTATCCTCGATAGCTTTCTTTTCATCGAATTTTTCTACTTTTTCCCAGGCTTCCTCAATATTTTGAGATATCTCTTTCTTGTAAAACAACCTAACCAAGAAAGGCAGGAGAATTAATAAAACCAGGATGAAAGGGGCAAGATTTAGGATAAAATCCATAAAAGATAAATGGGCGGCACTCCCGATTATTATATTGGGAGGGTCACCGATAAGGGTTGCTGTTACACCAATATTGGCGGCAAATATTTCTGATAATATTAAAGGAACGGGAGATATTTCTAAGTTTTCGCAGATAGCCAAAGTTATAGGTGTAATTAATATTACAGTGGTGACATTATCCAGAACTGAGGAAAAAATGCCAGTAATAATGCTCAAGAAAAATAAAAGGTAAAAGATGGTACCTTTAGCAAGTTTGGATATTTTGATGGCTAAGTATTGAAATAGTCCGGTCTTTTTAATTATAGAAACCATCACCATCATTCCAGTCAATAACCCGATGGTA
>MEYH01000024.1:5231-6155 GCA_001773955.1 Candidatus Sediminicultor quintus
GATTTAATATTTTTACTAATATAAATAGAAGAGCTCCACTTAATGTAATTACAGTGCGATTAATCTTTTCCAGGCTCACAAATATAAGAGTAACAATGAATATTATTAAAGCAATTATGGTTTGATTCATTATTTATTCCTTTTCATTATTATGAGTTAGTTATAATGAACCCTGTTTATTGGGAGGTATAAAAAACTACTATTTTTTTAATCTAATTTTCTTCCATTGCATTTTTAAATAATGAGGAAGGGGTTAATATCCCCACTAATTTGCCTGATCTCACCACCGGAACTATTCTTAGGTGTTTTCTGAATAACAAGTTTGCTGCCTCAGTTCGGCTGGTATCTTCTTCTAGCGAATAGACCTTAGCAGTCATAAAGTCTCTCACTGGCAAATGAGCAATTTTTTTAGCTTGCTTAGAAAATTGGTCGAAATCTGGGATAAAAGATGAATTTTGTAATTCTTTATAATATTCGGGTAAAAAAGCCTTGGCAGCATCACTTTTCGTAATTATTCCTATGACATTCTGTTCATTGTCGACTACTGGTAAGCCTACTATACGCTGTCGGCTCATAATCTTGACTGCTTCTTTTATTGGAGTATCGTCAGATACGGAAGTTAAATCTGTTATCATAACTTCTTTTATTTTCAACATTATCCCCTCTAATTGGAAATTTTTCTTAATTATATTCCTTTTTATGTTTTTAGTAACTCAAAATTCGTATCTAGTATCTCGTTAAGTATTAGTTAGCTAGTTAAGGAAGTAAAATCAAAACAATCAACTAGTTAACCAAATTGATTGGCCAACCAGATAATTATTTTAGATTACAAGTTGTGGTATATAGAAGCGTATTGCTATAACCTCTGATTCTGTCATTCCCGTAGAAACGAGAATCCATCTTTAAATATTATTCTGGATTCCC
>MEYH01000025.1:0-3972 GCA_001773955.1 Candidatus Sediminicultor quintus
TTCTTAGCACCCACATTTTTTGTAAATTCTCTTTAGTTAGTAATAATTCTTCTTTTCGAGTGCCTGATTTCCTAATATCAATTGCCGGAAATATTCGATTTTCAGAAAGTTCTCTATCTAACCTTAATTCCATATTACCAGTACCTTTAAATTCCTCAAATATTACATCATCCATTCTGCTTCCTGTTTCCACTAATGCGGTGGCAAGTATAGTCAAGCTGCCTCCCTCTTCAATATTCCTCGCTGCCCCAAAGAACCTTTTGGGTAAATAAAGAGCACTGGAATCTAAACCACCGGATAGAGTTTTGCCGCTTGTTGGAATATTTTGATTGTAGGCGCGCGCTAATCTGGTAATACTATCTAACAATATGACTACGTCTTTCTTTTGTTCTACCAATCTTTTAGCTCTTTCCAAGACAATTTCCGCTACTTTTATATGATTAGTGACGGGTTGATCAAAGGTAGAGCTTATTACTTCAGCATCTACCGATCTTTGCATGCCAGTCACCTCTTCCGGTCTTTCATCAACTAATAAAATCATAAGTTTTATCTCTGGATGATTAATGGTAATTCCGTTGGCAATTTTCTCTAATAACATTGTCTTACCTGCTTTTGGAGGAGAAACTATCAGACCTCGCTGACCTTTTCCGATTGGTGAAAATAAATCTATAATTCGTGTTGATATTCCACTTGATTCACTTTCTAATTTAATCATCTTTTCGGGAAAAAGAGGAGTAAGGTTTTCAAAATCTATTCTTCTTTTAGATAACTCTGCATCTTCATGATTAATGGCTTCAATTTTTAGCAAAGCATAATATCTTTCTCCTTCTTTTGGTGGTCGAACTTGGCCTGATACAAGATCCCCGACGCTAAGATTGAATCTTCTTATTTGAGAAGGGGAAATATAAATATCGTTTTCGCTGGGCAAGTACCCTCCTGTTCTCAAAAAACCAAATCCCTCATCCATAATCTCCAAAATCCCCTCAGAAAACATGTAACCCTTTTTCTCTGTTTCTGCTTGTAGAATTTTAAAGATTAGATCCATCTTTTTTATTCTGGAAAAATTATTAATATTATATTCTTTTGCAATTTCAAGTAAATCGCTAATTTTTTTTTCTTTTAATTCTGTTAAAAGCAAATTGCAAGACCTCCCTTTATATATATGATTAGATTTTATTAGTATTTTTTTGTAGGGGTATAATGAATTGTGCCCTTTCTGTTTTTACTGTCTTTTGTTTACCTGGTTAAGTGATTATCTAAAAAAATAAGCTTGGAGTATTAAAAATATTTAGAAATTCATAAAAAAGAGGGCTATTGAAGAGTTGTCCTTCTATCTATTATATCCAAAGACATTTTATCACTAATATTATAATATTACAAATTTTATTTTATTATTTTAAAATATCATCTCTGCCTCTCCAAACAGTTTCGAATTAATTTCAAATCACTGGGCTTATCTAAATCAATCATTATTTCTGGATGGGATATTATAACTGCAATGGAGTTATAACCAAGCATCCTGGTTACTTTTTTTTCTACTTCTTCCAAAGTTAAAGTTTTAAATAAAAATTTTAATATAATCTTAAGGCCTAATATTTTAGCATTTTTCCAGTTATTTTTTCGATTATCAAATAATTCTTGAATTAATTCTTTATTTTGAAAAAATACTTCTGGTTTAAAAAATATAATATTTCCTCCACAAAATATTCCTTCTTTCATTTTTACATAAGTTCTCTCCGTTTCAGGGTACTTTTTTATAATGTTTTCTTTGGTAATTATGGGATAACCAATACAAGCTTTTCTTTTAGTACATATTCTTAAAAATTCCTCAATCGCTTCAGCTGTAATCAGGGGAATATCAGAGGTTAAAAGCAATAAAATATCAGAAGAATTAAAATAATTTAACCCAATTTCCATATTTTCAAGTATAGAATTACCGGGATTTAATATTTCTTCAACTTTTCTACCTATATAAGGATGAAGTTCATTTTTTGGACCTACCACTAAAATTTTATCAATATTTTCTGAATTATTTAACGCATCAACAATATAGTCAATCATGGGTCTGCTGTCTATCATAATTAGAGCTTTGTTATCTACGTTCTCAGCAATTTCTAAAGGACCTTTTTTCTTCGCTCCTGCTAATATTAAAGCATTGATCATTTTTTTACCCACCTTTAAAAATAATCTATTGATTATTTTAATTTAATAATTAAATTAGTCGATAGTGAATAGTCGTTAGTCGTTAGCATTAAATACAAGTTTTTAGTTCTTGCTTTTTAGTTTTTATAAACTCGAAACTATTAACCCATTACTTATTACACATCACTCATCATACTATTTTATTTACGAAATACTATTCACTATTCACTATTCACTATTCACTAACGACTATTTTTTATTGCTGCTTTTATAAATTCCCTAAACAATGGGTGAGCTCGGTTAGGTCTTGATTTGAATTCGGGATGGAATTGTACCCCTATAAACCAGGGATGATTCGGAAGCTCAATAATTTCTACCAAATTTAAATCATGATTTAAACCGCTAAATTTTATGCCGTGTTTAGAAAAATCATTCTTGAATGAATTATTAAATTCGTATCTATGCCGATGTCTTTCATAAATCATTTCTTGGTTAAATATTTTAAAAGCAAGGGAATCTTTTTCTAATTTACAAGAGTATGCACCTAAGCGCATCGTACCGCCTTTTATTTTTATTTTCTTTTGTTCCGGTAAAAGATCAATTACGGGAAATGGTGTTTGGGGATCAAATTCTGAGCTATTAGCTCCTTCTAAATTTATTAGATTACGAGCAAGCTCTATAACGGCACATTGCATTCCTAAACAAATTCCTAAAAAGGGTATTTTATTATCCCTTGCATATTTTACCGTTTCAATTTTGCCTTCTATCCCTCTTTTTCCAAAACCACCCGGTATCAGGATTCCATTAATGCCCTTAAAAAGATCTTTTGGGGAATGTTTTTTTACTTCATCCGAATCAATTCTTTTTATTTTTACTCTACAATCATTATCGATTCCACCATGAAGAAGCGCCTCGGTAATACTTATATAAGCATCTTTCAAACTAATATATTTTCCCACCACGCCAATATTAACTTCTGTTTTTGGATGATATATTTTATCAACCATGTTTTTCCAATTTTGCAAATCAGAACCCTGGCATTTTAAATTTAACAACTTTACGATTAAATCTCCCAACTTTTGTTCCTCAAATACTATGGGTACTTCATAAATAGATTTAACGTTTGCTGCTTCGACTATCGCTTCATTCTTAATATCACAAAATAAGGATATTTTATTTTTTACATCTTTGGAAAGTTTTAATTGACAGCGGCAAATAATTATATCTGGTTGAATACCAATCTCTCTGAGCTCTCTTACGCTATGTTGTGTAGGTTTTGACTTTAACTCTTTGGCAGCTTTAATATAAGGAACAAAAGTAACGTGTACATACAGAACATTTTCTTTTCCTATATCATTTCTAAATTGTCTTATGGCTTCTAAAAAAGGAAGGCTTTCAATATCACCTACCGTTCCCCCGATCTCTACGATTACTACATCTATTTTTTCTTTTTTGTTTTGGGAAATATTTTTAATGGCAGATTTAATCTCATCAGTTATATGAGGTATCACCTGAACAGTGGCTCCCAAAAAATCTCCTCTTCTTTCTTTGGAAATTACAGAACTATAGATTTTTCCGGTAGTCATATTATTATCACTAGATAAATTTGTATCAATAAATCTCTCATAATGTCCTAAATCTAAATCTGTCTCCGCTCCATCTTCGGTGACAAATACTTCACCATGTTGATAGGGATTCATAGTGCCTGCATCAACATTTATATAAGGATCTATCTTCTGTATGGAAATATTTAAACCCCTGTTTTTCAATATCCTTCCGATAGAAGAAGCAGAAATACCTTTACCCAAAGATGAAACTACTCCTCCTGTA
>MEYH01000025.1:4126-5401 GCA_001773955.1 Candidatus Sediminicultor quintus
TGTCTTCTGACTTCTGTCTTCTGTCCTCTGTCTTCTGTCTTCTGTCTTCTGTCTTCTGACTTCTGTCTTCTGACTTCTGTCTTCTGTCCTCTGTCTTCTGTCTTCTGTCTTCTGTCTTCTGTCCTCTGTCTTCTGTCTTCTGACTTCTGTCCTCTGTCTTCTGTCTTCTGTCTTCTGAATTTTATTTCTTCACGATATACGATATACGATATACTAAATACTATATATTATTCATATTGTAACACATAAATTTGGGTATTTTTGGGCAATGTATCCACCGTTATTTCGAACTCGCTCGATTCTAATCTTTGTATATTATTTTTATTTGACAGAAATACTTCCACTGGGTCTATAGAGAATTTAATAGCCTCGGTTTTATAATGCATCGGAACTGTTATCTTGGGTTTAATGGCTTCAATTATCTGAGCAGCTTGACTGCTATTTATAGTATAGAATCCACCCACAGGAATAAAAAGAATATCTACTTTACCTATCTCGGCTAATTTATCAGAATTTAAAATATGTCCTAAATCGCCCAAGTGACACAAGTTTAATCCATCAGCCTTTATAACAAATATAGTATTAGGCCCTCTCTGTCCCCCAGAAACGCTATCATGATAAGATGATATTCCTCTAAATTCCATTTTATGTGATTCTCTGCTTACCGAACCTTTGAAAACTACCGGCCTTCCTTTTACTCCCCTCACATAATTATGGTCAAAATGTTCGTGACTAACAGTAACAATATTTGCTTTAATTCGAGGGAGTTTATAGCCAAGAGTTTCATCAAAAGGATCGGTGATAATTTTAATTTCCCTTTCAGATTCAATTAAAAACGAAGAATGTCCTAACCACTTTATTTTCATGATTTTGCTCCTTCTCTATCTCGTATATAGTGTAGAATATAGCGTACAGCTTTTAGCGTATAGGTATAAGATAAATCATTCCGTATAACATGCTACCAACTTCTTTTGATAAATTCTCAATAAGTTAATATTTTACTATTTTTGTTTATCCATGTAACTTCTGCTAATTTCGGTCATTCATATTGTCTTATGTCATTCCCGCGAAAGCGGGAATCTATACTTTATCTTTTTATTCTGGATTCCCACTTTCGTGGGAATGACAGAGGAAAATTGGCTTTTGTATTTCGTCTTCTTCTTTTCTCTAACTCTACGTTCCACGCTGTACGCTATACGCTTTTTTACTATATACTAATTTGGCTTCTATTTTCTTCACGATATACGATATACGACATACGATATACGATATACG
>MEYH01000026.1 GCA_001773955.1 Candidatus Sediminicultor quintus
AGAAAAGTCTTATGGAAAAAGATAAAACAGTCGCAGAACTATCCGAAAGCATAAAAGGATATGAGAACCAAGTTACGGAAATAAGAGAAAAGATGGCCCAGGAGGGAAAAGAAAAAGAAGCAGGATATGCTGAAAGTTTAGCTTTATTAAAAGAAGGTAAGGGTATAATAGAGGCCCAATTAGCCGAGGCAATAAAAAAGAACATACCAGATTATTATGAGGTAAAGAAGGGAGACTCGCTCTGGAAAATTGCTGAAAGATTTTATAATGCAGGCGAGAAATGGATAAGAATTTTTGAAGCAAATATGGACAAAATAAAAAATCCTAGCATGATTTACCCTTATCAAAGGTTTACAATTCCCAAGGAATAAGATTGTATCGCGTATTGAGTATCGCGCAAAGAAAATGGTAATGTATAATATGTAGGGGCAGACCTTGTGTTTGCCCCTATTACTTTAACCATTCACTAACAACTACTTTAACCAGCTAACCAAATACTAACGACTATTCACTATTCACTAACGACTAATTTCATCCACATATCCTATCTATCTCTTTTTTGTATTTCTTATGTATCTCAAATCTTTTCATCTTTAAGGTTTCAGTCATTTCCCCGGTTTCCATGGTAAATTCATGAGGAAGCAAGGCTATCCCCATTGCCGTTTCATAAGGGGTAAATCCGTGTTCTTTGGAGATAAGTCTTTTTTGTTCTTTTTGGAATAAAGAGAGAACCTTGGGATGATTAATTAGCTCATCAATATTTTTATATTTAATATCCTCTTCCTCTGTATATATTTTTAGAGCTTCAAAATCAGGAACAATTAATGCTCCCAGACGAGACTTATCCTGGCCGACTACGATTACCATATTGATATATTCACTTTCTTTTAATCTATCTTCTAAAGGATGTGGTTCAATATTTTCTCCACCTCTTAAGACTATAGTGTCCTTTATCCTTCCCACAAGTTTGAGATATTTTCCGCTATAAGTTTTCTTGCCCAGGTCACCGGTATTAAACCAATCATCTTTAATAACTTCCTTGGTCTTTTCCTCATTTTTATAGTAACCCTTCATAACCATCGGACCTTTAGTCAATACAATACCTACTTCACCATTAGGTAATTCTTTATCGTAATTATCTTTATCCACAATCTTTATCTCTACTTCCGGAAGGGGGGGGCCTACAGTAAACATAATCCTGTCTTTGGGGTTTCTTGCCGTTAGAACTGGAGAGGTTTCGGTTAATCCATATCCTTCACAGACTACAATTCCAACAGTATTAAAAAATAAATCTACAGTTTCAAGAAGCGCCCCTCCTCCACTAATAGCAAATCTTAATTCTCCTCCGGTTACCTCTCTAATTTTCTTAAATACTAATTTATCAGCAAGTCGATATTTCCAGCCTAAACTCTTAATCATTTTTTTAGCTTGGGTTATTTCTTCAGAGGTATAATCAGCTCGGTCGAATAAAGGCAGAGTATTATTAAGAATTCCTTCTGCCTCCTTATATTTTTCTCCGATACCAATAGCCCAATTAAATATAGTTTTTTGAAGCGTACTTCCTTTTTTAGCTTTATCCATAACCCCTTTATAAACACTTTCCCATATTCGAGGAACACTGATCATAACAGTAGGTTTTTCTGCTTTAAGGTCTGGAAGAAGGATCTGTTTAAAAGGTTTACTATAGGCGGTTGAGGCACCTGTACTTAATGCGATATATTCTGCTATTCGTTCAAAGATATGCCAGGAAGGCAGGATTGACAAATATCTGTCCTCTTTATTAAGTTTTTGCGTCGGTGGAGTAACTCTTATGTTATGTATAAAATTAGAATGAATCAACATAACTCCTTTAGGGTCAGCAGTAGTTCCGGAAGTATAAATTATAGTAACTAAATCTTCGGGAAGAGCGGTTTTAGATATCTCTGAAAATTTGGTATCTCCTTTGGCTAACAATTCTTCTCCAAATCTATTTATTTCATCAAAGGAGAAGATAGAAAGAGAATGGTTTTTATTGTATTCTTTTTCTAGTGTTACTACTCTTTTTAATAATTCATCCTTTGTAGGGCTAGCGGTATCTTTAGAGCCGAAGCTTTTTAACATACTTCCAATATTTTTTTCTAAATATTTTTCTAAAAATATTTTAGCTTCTGCAGATAAAAAGATATATTTATTTTTATTTTTTATTAATAATTCTATTTCAGCTTCAAATTTTTTACTTATTTCTCCGTTTTCTTCAAAGTTGGTTGGAATAGTCCATTCCGGAGTATCTTCTTTTTTAGAGAACATCTTAATTCTGTCATAGAGGATGATGTTTTTTATCTTAGGCAGGTCTTTGGCTATTTTACAAAAATTGGAAAATTGCGTTTCTCCTTCCAGAATAGTTGCTTGAGCCTCCGAATGGCTGAGTTTAAAATAGATATCTTGAGATGAACTATTCCCACTGCAAGGGACATCTGCTGCTCTTAAGCCAATAATTGCCATATCCGATATAATCCATTCAAAACGATTATCACTGACCAGGCCTACATGGTCAAATTTTTCTATTCCGATACTAAGTAATCCTGAACCAAAAATTTCTACCTTTTTATAAAATTCTTGATAAGTAATTGGTGCAAATTGTCCATCTTTTTTTACTTTAAAAGCAGTTCTATCACCATAAAGATTTACACTATTTCTTAGCATTTCATTTAGTGTTTGTAATTTCATAAAATTCTCTCCCCCCATAATTTTTATTAAATAACTATTAGTTAATATTAATAGTAGTTGTTAACACCAAGTATACATATAAATTTTTAAAAAGTCAAATTATTAAATTAGTCGTTAGTGAATAGTGAATAGTCGTTAGTGCAAGAAGACGTGGCACGCCATGCCTCTGCTTTTCTTTTTTGTAGGGGCACGATGCATCGTGCCCACAGGCGAAATTGGGTAATAATATGGCAAGGGCACAATTCATTGTGCCCCTACAACATAATTATAACCGAAAAATCATAATTTACTATAAAATTATCTGCAACGCACCATATATATAATCTGTTGAAAATATTTTTGGTTTTTTGGGAAATAACTAATAAATTATTTTTAAAAAAAATAATTAAAAAGAAGGATTTTATAAAATAATGTAGAATAAAATATAAAAGAGTTAATTGGACAGATAGAATATTTGTTATTTTTATAAATATTTTTCTATATTTAAAAAAACTATGATATAATTGTATCAAAATATTCTGCTAAAAATAAATTCACTTTTATTCTTTTAGGGGGATAGGGTACGTGCGGAAAATATCTATTGCCAATCAAAAAGGCGGAGTAGCAAAGACTACCACTACCATAAATTTAGGCGCAAGCTTAGCAGCATTGGGGAGAAAAGTGTTATTAATCGATTTGGACCCTCAAGCCCATACTACTTTAGGATTGGGTATTGAACCGAATACTTTGTCTAACACGATATTAAATGTGTTAGAGCCTCATCGCTCCAAGAATAAATTGAAGTTAGAAGAAGTAATAATAAAGTTAAAAATAAACAGCGAAAATAATTTATTTTTAGCTCCTTCTAATATTGACTTTGCCAGCGCAGAATATAAACTTATAGACCAAATAGGCAGAGAAGATTTTTTAAGTGCCAGTATCAGAGAGTGCAAAGTCCCTTTTGATTATATTCTTATTGATTGTCCTCCTTCTTTAGGGATCTTGACTGTAAATGCCTTAAAGGCTTGTGATGAAGTCATTATCCCTATGCAGCCACATTATTTTGCTCTCAGGGGGATAGAAGAATTTATAGAAACAACCGAGATCGTACGAAAGAATTTAAACCATTCTTTAAAAATAAATATTTTAATTACCATTGCTGACACAAGAAGTAATTTAGCCAAGGAAGTTATAAGTGAAATAAAACAATATTTTAGTGATAAGTTATTAAAAGCGATAATAAGAAAAAATATAGCCTTAGTAGAAGCCAGCAGCCAGGGTGTACCGGTCCTACATTATAGCCCCAATTCTCACGGGGCTGTTGATTATTATAAATTAGCACAAGAGGTGATATCTTTTGAAAAAGAAGAGATTAGCGCGGGGATTCAGTAAAATCATAGATTATAAAGAAGAATTAATTAGGGATACATCAAGGGGGATTGATGAAAGAATTGAAGTTCAGAATAGGGAAGAAGATGAATTCATAGGAAGGCCTATGAGCCCTCCCCAGAAAGAGGTAGATAAATTTGTAAATATTAAAGTGGTTGGTATTGGAGGAGGAGGGAATAATGCGATTCGGGAAATGACCCTGCAGGGGATGAGTAATCTCGATCTAATTGCTATAAACACAGACTTACAAGCCCTATCCCTATCTCAAGCTGGACAAAAAATTCAAATTGGCAAATCTCTAACTAATGGCTTAGGAACCGGTGGAGATCCTGAATTAGGTAAAAAAGCAGCCGAAGAGGATAAAGATAAAATTTCTAAGGTCATGGAAAATGCAGATATAATTTTTATTACGGCCGGTATGGGAGGAGGAACAGGAACTGGAGTTGCTTCAGTTGCGGCAAAGATAGCAAAACAACATGGCATTTTAACCATAGGGGTAGTAACTAAACCCTTCGCTTTCGAAGGGAAAAAGAGAAAATTACAAGCGGAAACCGGAATAGAAGAATTAAAAAAGGAAGTAGATGCTTTAATTACTATTTCTAATGACCGTTTATTAAAAATTATTTCTAAAGATACTTCTATGAAAGATGCCTTTGAAATGACGGATAAAGTATTATGTCAATCTGTTCAGGCAATTGCTGATCTGATTATAATTCCCGGATTAATAAATTTAGATTTAGCCGATGTAAGAACAGTAGCAAAAGATGCTGGGCTATCTTTGGTAGGTATTGGGAAAGGCAAAGGGAAAAAGAAAGCAGCTGCTGCAGCAAAAATGGCTATTACCAGTCCCTTATTAGAGGTTTCCATAAAGGGAGCAAAATCATTATTGATTAATGTTACCGGCGGTTTAGATATGAGCTTATTTGAGGTGAACGAAATAGTTGATGTCATATCTAAAGCAGTTGGTCAAGACACCAATATTGTTTTTGGAGCAATTATTAATGAGGAATTGCAGGACGAAATAAGGGTATCTGTCATTGCAACAAAATGCGAAGAAAATATTGAAGAAGAAGAAAAAAGGGAAGAAGTAAATAAAAAAGAATCATTTAAAGAAAATTATACAGAAAAAGATAATCTAAAGATAATAGAAGATAAGTTTAAAATTAAAGATCAATTGATCGATGATAAAGACTTAGAAATCCCTGCTTTCTTAAGGAAAAAGATGAAAGGTAATATACCGAACGATTCTTCAAAACCGAAAAAGACTTTATTCTAAAAAAGTTTCCCAAAGGTGCCAGGCACCTTTGGGAAACTTTTTTAGATTTACACTTGTTTAAAATAAATTTTGGTGCAATTATTCTTATGAAAAAGGCAAAGAGTCGACAGCTTTCTTTCATTATTTACGAGGCTTCCCAAAAAATTAAAAAAGATGATCCTCTAAAGATTATTTTTGAATCCATAGACTGGAGCTTTATTTATCCCATAATCAAAGATAAATACGCCACCGGCAGAGAATTAGTTTATGACCCGGTGTCTCTATTTAAAGCTCAACTTTTAATCTGGTTGGGTGAAGTAAAATCAAATCGAAGATTGGCTGAGAGCTTACTATTTGACTCGCGTTTTTGTGTTTTTTGCGGTTTTGATAACTTTCTTAAAACCCCCGCTCATTCTACTTTTTCGCACTTCAGGAAAAGAATTGGAAAAGATATTTATTATAAAATCTTACACCGCTTAATAGCTCAAACAGTAGTTGCCGCCGTAATAAATAAAATAAATATAAGTAGTAACATAGTCCATATAATAATTCATTCTAATAACGGAAAAAATAAAAGTTGTAATTGCGGTGGCAGCAAGTGTAAGTATAATAAAAAACAAAAATCTTCTAAAGATAAAACTAATATAAAGTTAATTACCAAAAACTTTGTAGCTCTCGGATTCAAAGCAAAAATGGCGATTGATGCAAGCACCAAACTGCCATTAGAGGTCATATTAACACCGAAAGAATAGGATAAAAACACCCCTTCTAATTTTTTCGAAGCTAATCATTCTTCGGAGTAATAACTTCGGTATTTCTATCTTTTAATTTATCAAGGTATTCTTTTGACAAAGATTTATCCGTTATAATCGCTTCTAAGTTTTCAATACCATTTGTTCTGAAGACTGATGCCTTATCAAATTTACTGGAATCTACCAGAAGATAGTGAAGCCTGGAATTTTCGAACATCTTTACTTTAATGTTCCCTTCCATGACATTAGATTCATAGATGCCTCTGGTATCTAACATCGTGCAGGAGAAGAAGAATTTAGTAACCTTTATATTTGATAACATTTTTTCTGCGAGCGGGCCAATCGTTGAGAAATAGCCGTGTCTTATGTTGCCTCCAACAAGAACCAAATCTATTTTATAAATACTCATTAACTCAACTGCCATATATATATTGTTAGTGATAATGTGCAGGTTATGAGAGGAGAGTGCCAATGTACGAGCAAACTCGTAGCAAGTTGTGCTGGTATCTAAAAAAATCGTATCTCCTGATTGCACAAATCTTTTGGCTAATTCTGCTATCATTCTTTTTTGTTCGAGATTGGTATTAAGTCTTTCATGGAATCTTTTATCGTAATCCCGAGCTATTTTAATGGTGTTATACTCTTTTATTATAGATCTTTGGTCTGCTAATTTTTTAAGATCTCTTCTAATGGTAACCAGGGATACATTCATTTTTTCAGCAAGTTCTACCGGAGAGATAAAATTACTATTTTGGATTAAATCTAACATTTTTTCAAGTCGCCCTGCCTTACCCATATAGTATTTCCACCTCTTTGGTGAGCTTTAATATATTTTATTTACAATATTGTATCAGCTTTATTTGCTTAATATTATATTATATGATGAAAATAAAGTCAATATATGAAAATATCATGATAATATATCTTGACAAAAAGATAATAATTAGATAAAATATTATCAAATAGTTTTCATTTTATCTAAAAAAGGAGGTAAATAAAATGAAAAAGCAAAAATTTATACTCGCGATAGTTCTAATCGTAATTCTTCTCTCATCTGTGGTTTCTTTTGCAGGAGCACAAGAAAAAATCCGAATTGCTATGTTAGTTAAAAACTTGGGGAATGCTTTTTTTGAAGCTTGTAGGGATGGAGGTTTGGAAGCATCGAAAGAACTTGGAGGAATTGAATTTATTTTTCAGGGGCCCACCACGCCAACTGCAGAGGGTCAAATAGAAATTATTGACTCGCTTATTGCTCAAAAAGTAAATGCAATTGTTATTTCAGCAAATGATGTAGATGCCCTGGTTCCTGTTTGTAAAAGAGCAATGCAGAGCGGAATTACAGTAATTTCCTTTGATTCAGGAATTGCACCAGAAGGACGAATACTTCACTTAGCTCCTTCCAGCAGTGAGTTTATTGGCAGAAGCCAGGTAAAAATGTTGGCAAATTTAATTGACTACAAGGGTGAAATTGCTATTCTAAGTGCTTCTTCTCAGGCTACCAACCAAAACACCTGGATTGAATGGATGAAAGAAGAACTGAAAGAACCTGCTTACAAAGATATGAGTTTGGTTGCAGTAGTATATGGTGATGATCTTTCTGACAAGAGTTACCGGGAAGCAACGGGGTTATTTAAATCTTACCCTAATTTAAGAGGGATTATTTCACCTACAACTGTTGGCATCGCGGCAACCGGGAAGGCGTTAGAAGATGCTGGAAAATCAGGAAAGATTGAACTCACCGGTCTTGGTTTACCATCTGAAATGAAGCAATATATCAAAAATGGTACTTGCCGGCAAATGTCTCTCTGGAACCCCATTGATTTAGGATATTCATCTACTTATATTGCCTATAAATTGATTAAGGGTGAATTTCAGGGGAAAGAGGGCGAAGTAATGAAGGTCGGTAGAATGGGAGAAATTAAAATAGGCTCAGGTAACGAAGCAGTTATGGGCGAACCATATATATTTGAAAAAGATAATATAGATAAATTTGCTGAAATTTACTAATGGTTTACTTTTTGAATTAAAAAAATCTATTTGGTAAAGCGGGATTAATCATATCCCGCTTTACTTGTAAATACCTCGAAACAAAAGAGGAATTTTGGTTTAATGAATAATTGCATTATTAAAATGAAGGGGATTAAAAAATATTTTTATGGTGTTAAAGCACTTGATGGAGTAGATTTTCAAGTAAGAACTGGAGAAGTACATGCTCTTATAGGTGAAAATGGGGCTGGGAAATCTACTTTGGTAAAGATTTTGACCGGTGTATATCAACCTACTGCTGGTACTATTATCCTTAACCATAAACCTACTCAATTTCCATCTCCCCAAGTCTCGCAAAAAGCTGGGATATCCGCCATACACCAGGAGGCTACAATGTTCCCCGATCTCTCCATTGTTGAAAATATATTCATGGGCCATCATATTAGAAATAAAGCCAACGGTCTGCTTTCCTGGAGAGAAATGAAAGATAAAACCCAGATACTTCTTGATAAGCTTGAATTGGATATTCGTCCTGATACCAAAGTAAGAAATTTAAGTATAGCCCAAAGGCATATGGTGGAAATTGCCAAAGCGCTCTCACTGGATGCAAAAATAGTAATTATGGATGAGCCTACCTCTGCCCTTACCCTTAAAGAAGTTGAGTATTTATACAAAATTATTAGAAAATTAAAATCTGAAAATAAAGCGGTCATCTTCATTTCTCATAAATTTGAAGAAATCTTTGAAATTGCAGATTATTTTACCGTACTGAGAGATGGGAAGTATGTCGGAGAAGGGACGATTGCCGATATTACCGTAGATAAAATTGTACAAATGGTGATTGGTCGTAGTCTTGAACAAATGTATTCGAAGTTAGAGGCAGAGCAAGGTGATATTATCCTGAAGGTTGAAAATCTTACCAGGATAGGCGTATTTAAAAACATATCTTTTGACTTGCACAAAGGGGAAATACTGGGATTTTTTGGATTGGTGGGAGCGGGAAGGTCAGAAGTGATGCAAACCATTTTTGGAATTGATACGAAGACCTCAGGAGAAGTTTTTATTAATGGAAAAAAAGTAAATATTACCAATCCTTCTGATGCAATGAAGCATGGTCTTGCTTATCTCCCCGAAGACCGACAGATACAGGGTGCTATTTTAGCTATGAATATTCGGGAGAATATTACCCTGCCAATAATAGATAGAACCAGCAGACATATTTTCTTGGATCGTAATAGGGAATTTGAAATTACTGATGAATATGGGAAAAATATAGAAATAAAAGCTTCAGGTTGGGAACAGTTGGTAGAAGACCTTTCAGGAGGAAATCAACAGAAGGTAGTTTTAGCTAAATGGATTGCCACCAAGCCGCGAATATTAATTATGGATGAACCAACCAAAGGAATTGATGTGGCAACCAAAGCTACGGTACATAATTTTATTTCTGAACTCGCAAAAAAAGGTATAGCAATAATCCTTGTTTCCTCTGAACTTCCAGAGATTCTCGGTATGTCTAATCATGTTATAGTAATGCATGAGGGGATTATAACTGCTAAATTTACTCGCGAAGAAGCAAATTCTAAAAAAATAATTAGAGCTGCAATTGGAAGTATTTCAAAGTGAGGAAATTTTAAAATGAGGGATTTATTTAGAAAAAGAGAATTTAGTCTTTTTATTTTTATTTTATTTATCGTATTTGGGGTTAGTTTGAGAACCCCCAGCTTTTTATATATTAATAACTTTGTTGATATTTTGAATGATACTGCCATTTTATCTATGGTCGCCATTGGGCAGCTTATAATTATTGTTACGGGGGGTATAGATTTATCTGTCGGTTCCAGTCTCGCTTTAAGTGGTATGAGTGTGGCACTTTTAAATCAATATCACCCAGGAATTCCCATCTTTGTGATTATTTTAATTTCAATAGCCATCGGACTCCTGCTTGGTTCGATAAATGGCTTGTTGGTTTCCCGGGCCAAGATCCCACCTATCATAACTACTCTTGGAACTATGAGTATATATAGAGGATTGGTATTCGTGCTTTGCAAAGGAAGCTGGGTTAGTGCCCATGAGATGACCGAGACTTTTCGGGGGTTCCCCAGAAGCAGTTTTTTGGGTATATCCAGTCTTATATGGATATCGATACTAATAGTAATATTATTTTTAATTTTTTTAAATTTATCGAGAACCGGAAGAGAGATTTACGGGGTAGGCGGCAATAAGATAGCCTCTCAATACGTGGGCATTAACCTGAAGAAAATTCAATATATTGTCTTTACTTTAGGTGGAGGAATTACTGGTCTTGCGGGATTTCTCTGGGTTGCCCGTTATGCCGCTGCTCAGAGCGAAACTGCTATCGGTTTCGAATTTCAGACTATTGCGGCTTGTGTTATTGGAGGGGTAAGTATTGCTGGTGGTACCGGGACGATTATCGGTGTTGTACTGGGATCCTTTTTCATGGGAATTGTTTATAATGCTCTGACTATGATTAATGTTTCGCCCTTCTGGCAGATGGCGATTCAGGGCTTCATTATACTTTTTGCAATTATAATAAATACGGTTATGGATAAACGTAATCAGCAGCTGATGTTAAGAAAGAGAAGTTTTAATGAATAAAGAAAATAGAAAAATATCCTTGCCAAATATTATATGGCAGTGGGAAATCATTCTCCTATTTATTTTTATTATGGTTGTAATAATAAATTCTAATTTATCTCCCTATTTTTTAGATTATACCAATCTTATGAACACCACTTTTAATTTTATAGAAAAAGCCATAATCGCTCTTCCCATGATGTTTGTGATTATATGTGGTGATATTGACATTTCTGTTGCCTCAATTATCGCTTTATCTTCGGTTTTTATGGGCATGGCCTCCCAAGCCGGAGTGAATACTTTTGGGTTGGTTGCGATAGGACTTTTTGCTGGTTCGGCGGCAGGTTTTTTAAATGGTTTCGTTATTACAAAATTTGGGATTCCTGCGATTGCTGTTACTCTGGGAAGTATGTCTTTATTTAGGGGGATTGCTTATGTCATTCTTGGAGATAAGGCATTTACTAAATACCCGATACCTTTTGCTTATTTTGGACAGGGATACATAGGAAACACGATGATTCCTTTTGAATTGGTCCTTTTTTTAATGCTGGCAATAATTTTTGGTATAATTTTGCATAGAACTACTATAGGACGGAAGGTATTTGCTATTGGAAATAATTCTACTGCTGCTCGTTTTTCAGGGATACCTGTAAACAGAGTACGTCTTATTATTTTTACAGTTACCGGTCTCTGTTCAGGATTGGCTTCAATCTTGCTCACTTCCAGAATCGGGAGTACACGTCCAAATATTGCGAGTGGTTGGGAGCTGGAGATTATTACCACAGTTGTGCTGGGCGGAGTAGCTATTACCGGCGGAAAAGGAAATATTTTTGGCGTAGTTATTTCCATTTTTATCATTGGATTTCTTAAATTCGGAATGGGACTAATTAATATACCTGGCAAGGTAATGACTATTATTATAGGGTTATTATTAATTTTAGCAATTATGCTTCCTCAATTAATTGAAAGGTTAAAACCTAAAAATAGTTTTGGTAAGGTTAAAAAATAGTTTTAGGAGCAGGTTAATGAAAAGAGCAGCATTTAAAATGAAATTAAAAGCGGGATACGAAGAAGAGTATAAAAAAAGACATGATGAAATCTGGCCTGAACTTAAAGAAAAATTATCCGGAGCGGGAATTTATGATTATTCCATATTTCTTGATAAAGAAACACTTACTCTTTTTGCGGTGCAAAAATTAAAAGATAATAATACAGTTAGCGAACTCCCTTCGAAAGAGATAATGAAAAAATGGTGGGATTATATGAAAAATATCATGGAAACTAATTTAGATAATTCCCCGGTTACCGCCTCTTTGGAAGAGATTT
>MEYH01000027.1 GCA_001773955.1 Candidatus Sediminicultor quintus
TTAATGTCCATATAATAAGAAGAAATATTTCCTAATGCATTTCTTCTCTCTAAAGCCTTTTCACTAAATACTAAATTAGCTAATCCCGGAGGGACACCAAATGCTTTTTGGTTTCCTGCAAAAATAATATCAACACACCAATCATCCATACGTTCTTCAATTCCTCCGGCAGCACAAACTGCGTCCACAATAAATAAGGTTTCAGGGAATCTTTTTATAACCTCTGCTGCCTCTTCTAAAGGAGCACAAACTCCAGTAGAAGTATCTACATGAGTCACGGTTATAGCAGAAAAACTTTTCTCTTTTAGTTTCTGGGCTATTTTTTCAACTTCCACAATTTTACCCCACTCGGAAGCTAAAACTTCAACCTCTATACCGTAACCCCGAGCTATTTCTGCAAATCTATCCCCGAAGAAACCGTGAGATACTACTAATAAACGGTCACCTTTTTTTAGAGAGTTAACTATAGCAGCCTCCATTCCCAAAGTTCCAGTTCCGGGTATTATAAAAGGCTGACCTTTTTCAGACATGACAACAGTCTTTAAATACTTTAAAGTTTCTTTTAAGGTTTTCACCAATTCAGGGTCTAAATGGGAAACTGTCTCTTTGCTCAATGCATCCAAGATAGATTGATCAACGGGAGTGGGTCCGGGAATCATCATTAATTTCTTTTTCATAACTAATCTTTCCTTCCTTTATTAAATTATTTTTAGAGATTAAAAATAAGGTTTATCTCGCATATGTGTATGGTAATTTTTATTCCTTATTTTGTCAAATGGATATTATCCCATCTCTAAATATGGGAACAATATCAAAAAAATCCAATTGGGAACAGAATTTTAAATCTTCATCCAAGCCGATACTCTCCAAATATCGACCATGTTGAGATTTTCGTAATAGCTTCAAGATATTATTGCCAAACTTTTCATAGAGTAATTGAGCTGTTAAATTGGCATCTATCTCCTTATGACCACTAAAGGAAACATCTCTTAAAGAATGAATTATCATACCAGCACAAGCTGCATCTTCTAAAGAAAATTGGCCCTCCTTTCCCGAACAGATTATTGAAATATCTCCCTGATAATTAGTGCAATAATTACAGACTGCTTGTAAATTCAAAAAACTTCCAATAATTATCCTGTGAGCATCTTTAACCATTTCTAATGTTTTTACTCCATTGGTGGTTGAAAAGATAATTGTTTTATCTTTCACTACTTCTCTCTTATATTCCCTCGGTGAATTACCTAAATCGAAACCCTCTATCTTTTTTCCTTCTCTTTCTCCTCCTAATAATACTCTTTCTTTTTCAAATTGCTGCGCTTCTTCTTTAGCCAGTTCCGGAGATAAAATGGGAATAAAACCATTACATCCGTTAACCAAAGCAGTTACTATGGTGCTGGAAGCTCTTAAAACATCAATGACTACTACTAATTTACCAGCTAATTCTTTATTTTTTATCTCTTCCGGAATAAATAAAGTTTCTAAATTATTCATTTGCTCTTTAATCTTCTCTCTGATTAAGCTCCGAATTTCTGTAACTTTAAGGCATTAGCCATCATTAAGGGAAGAACCTCTACTGCCAAAAATCTTCCCAGCCCTCCCTTGACACATTCTTTTTCGTTAAACTGTTCCGCTTCATCTACCCTGATATATTTGGAAAACAACATAAGGGGATTAGGGTGCCAGCTATGTCCCTTCATTAATGCTGGTGTAGAATGGTCACCGGTAACTACCAGGACATCCGGTTTTAAGGCCAGCACCTTGGGAATATATTTATCTACCTCTTCAATTACTTTTACCTTCTGCTCAAAATTTCCGTCTTCTCCATAACTATCCGTCTTTTTTATATGAAGATAAAAGAAATCATATTTACTAAAATTATCTTGCAGGGTCTTAAATTCATCGCTCAACGATTCTCCTGTTTCCAATATATCCATACCCACCAATTTAGCCAATCCTTTATACATGGGGTAGGTTGCTATAGCTGCCGGGGTCAATTTAAATAACTCCTTCATCGTTGGCAGCCCAGGGTATTTGGCAAATCCCCTCAACAATACTGTATTGGCAGGATGATGTTCTTTTAGTACTTCGGTTGCTTGTTTTATAAATTCATTGACTGTTTCTACAGATTTTTTTGCTTTGGAATCCAAAGGTTCGGCAAATTTTATCTTCTCTCCCACTTTTTGGGGGTCGGCATCAGAAAGAGCATCCTCTAATCCATCTCCTCTAAATACTACCACAAAACGGTGTTCTTTGCCCGGTTTAATTATTGTTTTAACCTCTCCTATCTGATTAATTTTATCTTGCATAAGCTTGCACAGTTTTTCATTTAATTCTGTAGCTATTCTTCCTGCCCGACGGTCAGTTATTATTCCTTCTTTATCTAAAGTAGCGAAATTCCCCCGACAGGCTAAATCACGAGAGGTAAGCTCCATCCCTACACCTAAGGCTTCTAAAACTCCTCTCCCAATCTGATACTTAATTGGGTCATAACCAAACAAAGAAAGATGGGCAGGGCCGCTCCCTGGTGTAATGCCGCGAGAAATTGGATCGGTTAACCCGCAGACAGATTTAGAAGCTAATTTATCCAGATTAGGAATAAAAGCTCTTTCTAATACTGTTTTATTATTCTCTGAAGGTAAATCACCAATCCCATCAGCAACTAAAAGAACAATCTTTGATTCGGTCTTAATGGCTAATGATCTCATAATCTCTTCATTTATCATAGTATTTTCTCCTTGTCTTACTTTTTATTGTTTTTACTCATTTTTTAATCTTTCTTTCAGTGAAGTGTTCCTATGAAAGGTTTTATTATTTTTAATGGCAATCCATAAAGCCTTTTTGGTCCCGACTAATATCACCATTTCTTTTGCCCGGGTAATACCAGTATATAATAAATTTCTTTGAAGGAGCAAATAATGTTGAGTCATTACCGGGATAATAACTATTCGGTATTCACTGCCCTGACTTTTGTGAACCGTAATAGCATAGGCCAATACCAGCTCATTTAATTCAGAAAAATCATAGCAAACTTTTTTACCGTAAAAATTTACCTCTAAGATATGCTCCTCTGCGTCTATATTTTTAATCCTCCCCATATCTCCATTAAAGACATCTTTATCATAATTATTTTTAATTTGCATAACCTTATCATTTATCCTGAAAGAGTGATTTCCATATTTAATCTGTTTACCTTTAGAATTTAATGCCTCTCGCAAGCAGTGATTTAAATTATCTGCACCCACTTCTCCTTTATACATAGGAGAAAGGACCTGGATGTCACTCACCGGGTCTATTTTATATTTTGAGGGGAGGCGGACAGTGCATAAGTTAATTATTTCTTGAGCAGCAGCCTGAGGGTCTTCTTCTTCCATAAAATAAAAATCCCTTTCTCTCTCTCCTTTAAGCACAGGGTATTTCCCCTCATTAACTCGATGGGCATTTACAATGATCAGGCTCCTTTGGTCCTGTCTAAATATCCTGGTTAATCTTACTATCGGAATAGTTTCAGAATCGATAATATCTTTTAAGATATTTCCCGGACCAACAGAAGGCAGCTGATCCACATCACCAATTAAAATTAAAGTGGTTCCGGGAGAAACCGCTTTTAAAAGGCTGCTCATTAATAGAATATCTATCATGGAAACCTCGTCCAAAATAATTACATCGGTTTGAATGGGGTTTTCAGAATTTTTGATAAAATTTCCGCTCTTGGGACTATACTCTAACAGTCTATGAATAGTTTTAGCCTTTTTACCGGTAGTCTCACTTATCTTTTTCGCCGCTCTGCCCGTAGGTGCTGCTAAGACTATTTTTAACTTTAGTTCCTCAAAAAGTTCAATTAAACCCAGGGTAGTAGTAGTTTTACCCGTTCCGGGACCACCGGTTAACACTAATACCCGGTTCAGAAGGACTTTATTAATGGCATCTTTTTGCTCTTCAGCAAAAGAAAAACGATACTTTTTTTCCAAATATTTTATCTTCTTTTGCACATTGATATTGATCAGCTGTTGAGGAAACTTTAATAATTCAATTAATTTTTTACTCACCCCTAATTCAGCAAAATAATAAAGAGGTAACCAGACTCTATCTTCTTCTACTATGACCTCCTGGTTGTTTCTTAAAATATTTAAAGCTTTTTCAAATAATGATTCTTCAACCTCTAATAATTCACTTCCCCCATTAATTATCTCATCGTTAGTAGCATAACAATGCCCCTGATTGGCCAATTCGTTTAAAATATATTTAATCCCTGCTTTTATTCGGGCCGGAGAGGTAGCCTCTATGCCCATATTTTGCGCAATCCTATCCGCAATTTTAAACCCGATCCCAGAAACATCATCTACCAATCTGTAGGGATTTTCCTTTAGTTTTTCGATAGCTTTATTCCCATATGTTTTATAAATCTTAACTGCGTATCCGGTAGTAATCTGATAGGATTGTAAAAATATCATTACCCTTTTAATTTCTTTATGTTCTTCCCAGGATTTACTGATCATCTCCACTCTTTTTTCAGCGATACCCTCCACTTCAGTTAATCTCTGGAGGTTGTTCTCCAGAACATCCAAAGTTTTATTGCCAAACTGTTTTATTATCCTATCTGCAGTTACCGTTCCGACTCCTTTAATTAATCCTGAACTTAAATATCTTTTTACACCAAGCAAAGAAGTAGGTAAAATTAATTGATAATCACTAAAGCCAAATTGCCAGCCATACTTAGGATTATTAATCCATTCCCCTCTTAATTCGCAAGTTTCACCAACATTTGCAGAAGCCATATTCCCCACGATGGTAGCTAATTTTTCTTCATTTTTATCCAGACTTATCTTGGCTATTACATAGCCATTCTCTTCGTTTCGATATACAATTTTTTCAATGGTTCCTTGTATGGTTTCCATTAGTACTCCTTGAATTAGTCGTTAGTGAATAGTGAATAGCCGTTAGTAAAGGAAATCGGTTATAAAAACTGTTATCTCCTCTGTCATTGCGAACTTCGATTTATCGAAGTGCGGCAATCCCCATTTGAGATTGCTTCGGTCGTTTCACTCCCTCGCAATGACAAAAATTAGTATTTTTTTGCGGGTTCGATGAATCGAACCCCTACCTTGACAGGCGAGACACCTGTCCTACATTGAATTTTATCTTTTCCTTTCTTCACTACATACTATATACTCGATACTCGATACTACATTCTGACTCCTGGCTCCTGAATTCTATTTTCTTGCCGAGATACGATTCACGAGATACGAGATACGAATTTAACTTTATCTAAATTATTTTCACAAAATATTTCCTGCTGCGGGGGCCATCAAATTCACAAAAGCATATTCCCTGCCAGGTTCCCAGAAGAAGATGATTATTTTTTACCGGTACATTTACCGAAAACCCAATGATGCTCGCTTTGATATGAGCAGCGGAGTTTCCTTCCAAGTGACTGTAATGATCGTCAAAAGGGATTACCTTATTTAACTCCATAACTATATCCTGTTTAACACTGGGGTCAGCATTTTCATTTATTGTCACTCCGGCAGTAGTATGAGGGACAAAAACACAACATAATCCTTCCGCAACGCCGCTTTCCCCGACGGCATCTTGAACTTTAGCGCTAATATCGAATATTTGTGTTTGAGCACCGGTTTGAATGGTAATTTCTTTTAACATAAATGCCTCCAATTTTACTTAGAGTACTCCCCTGTGAGGGGGAAATATGAATACTATGAACACAAGATTATCTTTTACTAATAATTTCTCTGCTTTTCTCAAAATCTCTTTCAGAGACTAAAATACTTACTTCTGCTAATCCATCTATGGTAAAAGGATAAACAGAACGGGTAACATCTGATTGCAGAATACATCTAATATTATAACTCGCCAACAAACTTTCAATAGTAAGGGCTTCATCTTCACGTGGAACCCGGCAGAGTTCAACGATTTTCATATCTTTGTCTTTATTTTCGGTATTTTCCGGCAAAATATCTCCTCCAATTGCTTCAAATTCACCAATTAATTAATTCACCAATTAATTAGTCGTTAGTGAATAGTCGCTAGTCGTTAGTAAAGGAAATCGGTTATAAAACTGTTATCTCCTCTGTCATTGCGAGCTTCGATTTATCGAAGCGTGGCAATCTCGTGCTGAGATTGCTTCGTCGCTTCGCTTCTCGCTATCTTAACTAAATAATCAAGTAATAAATCTTCTGTATTTTTCTTTTCTTTACTATATACTATATACTCGATACTCAATACTATCTTAATCCTAATTTATTATAGGCAATCTTTTTAGCCTCTTCATATATCTCTTTAAGAGGAACCTGGTGCTGCTTGGTCATCTTCTTGCAATCTTCAAATTCGGGGGCAATGTTTTTAATTTCCCCTTTAAAAATACCGACCTTAACCCTAATTTTACCATACTTTGTTTCGGCAATAATATTTTGCTGAGCCAGTCTCAATCTTTTTATTTCTCTTATCCTTACCCCCAGGGTAGTGGATTCTGAAAATAATACTTCCAATATTTTCTTAAGATCTTGTTCGTAAACAATGATGCTAAGCATATGGGCAGGACGGTTCTTTTTCATCTGGATAGGAGTTAAAAATACGTCTAAAGCTCCCCGGGAAAATAATTGCTCCATAATATAATCATAAAATTCCGGATTCATATCATCAATATTAGTCTCTATCAATACAGCTTCGTCGCTAACATAACCATCTTTTAAGTTCTCATCTTTTAATATTTTTTCACCTATGCTCACCCTTAAAAGATTAGGAATGCGAAATTCTTTCTCTCCCGCTCCATACCCTATCCATTCTATTTTCATCAAAGGTCTCTCTCCAAAACTTTTAGCCAGGGTGCTGATAATTGCTGCCCCTGTCGGAGTAATCATTTCACTCTCGATCCCCCCGCTATAAGTTGGGATATTCTTTAATAATTCTAAGGTAGCCGGGGCAGGAACCGGGATAATTCCATGAGAGCATTCAACAAAACCCTTTCCCAAGGGAAGGGCGGAAGAATATATTTCTTCTATTCCTAAAGTTTTTATTCCGATAACTGCAGAAGTAATATCAATAATACTATCCAATCCTCCAATTTCATGAAAATGAATTCTATCTATATCTTCCTGGTGAATTTTAGATTCAGCCTGGGCTATATTAAAAAATATCTTTTGGGTCTCCTTTTTAATCTCTTCATCTAATTTACTCTTTTCAAGTATGGTTAAAATATCTTTAAATCTTCTCTCCACTCCTTCTTCTTTTATCTTTACCTTAAACTTAGTTGCAGAAATTCCCTTTTTTACTACTTTGTTTACCTCTAATTGATAACCGGTGAGACCTAATTTTTTTAATTCCTTTTCTAATGTTTCTATCTTTAATCCCGCATCAAGCAGGGCACCAACTATCATATCCCCGCTGATACCGGAAAAACAATCAAAATAGGCAATCTTCATTCCTTCACCTCATTTAGCTGATTAATTAAACTGGCCATATAGCCGGCTCCAAAACCGTTGTCTATATTTACTACCGCTAAACCGGGGGCACAACTGTTAAGCATAGTTAATAGGGCAGATAGTCCATTAAAACTCGCCCCATAGCCTACGCTGGTGGGGACGGCAATGACAGGTTTATCTACCAATCCTCCTACTACGCTGGGGAGAGCCCCCTCCATTCCCGCTACCACGATTAAAACATTGGCAGCTAACAATTTTTTTGAATTGGTTAAAAGTCGATGAAGGCCTGCTACTCCAACATCGTAAAGGCGTTCCACTCTATTGCCCATCAACTCAGCAATAACTGCAGATTCTTCGGCTACAGGAATATCTGCAGTACCGCCGCTAACCACTAAAATAAACTTAGAACTAACTTTCTTTTTTTCTTCTACTGCTACAATCCTGGCCTCTTTAAAGTAAGTTACTTCCGGAATAATCTTTTCAATCTCCTGATATACTTCGGGAGCAGCCCGGGTAGCAACAATTTGACCTCCGGTTTCCTTTATTCGTTTTGCAATTTTAATTATCTGCTCTATGGTTTTACCCTGACAAAAAATAACTTCCGGAAAACCCTTTCTTAATTGCCTCTGGCTGTCTATTTTGGCAAAACCCAGGTCATCATAAGGGAAATGTTTTAACTTGTCTAACACTTCTTTTATTTCCATTTGACCGGATTTAAATTGTTGTAATATTCTCTTGATCTCTTCTTTTTCCATTATTCAATCCTCAACTTTCTGCCCCAATTCCTCATTCATACTCCCGGTTCGGTATCCTTGCAAATCAAGGGCAGCGTAAATAAATCCTATTTTTTTTAATTTAGCGATTATCTTTTTTCTTAAATCTTTTTCCATTAATAAAAGTAGATCTTTTTCTCCTACTTCGATCTTTGCCAACTTATTATAATACCTGACTCTTACCTGTTCAATCCCCAAATGATGAATAAAACTCTCTGCCTGTTCTATCCTCTTCAACTTTTCTAAAGTTATCTCATCTCCATAAGGAATCCTGGCAGCCAGACAGGAATTAGAAGGCTTGTTCCAGGTGGGCAAATCCATTTCTTTAGAAAGAAGACGGATGTCGTCTTTGGTAAGAAGAGCTTCCTGCAGGGGGCTTCTTATCTTTAATTCTCTAACCGCCTTCATCCCCGGGCGATAATCGCCAAAGTCATCATAGTTAGAGCCATCTGCCACAAAATTCAAATGAAGTTCTTTAGCCATTTCACTTATTCGCTTAAATATTCCTTTTTTGCATATATAACATCGCTCTTTAGAATTGTTGACAAATTCTTTATTCGACAAGATATCAATATCAATAAATAGATGCTTTACTTTAAATTTTTGCGCCATTTTCTTAGCATCAGTTATCTCGCCAGGATGATGAATTTCTGACTTTACAGTTACCGCAATAACTCTGTCCCCTAACTCCTCTCGGGCTATTTTTAATAAAAAAGTACTATCCACTCCTCCCGAATAAGCAATCAAAACACTCCCCATTCCAGATAATATTTTTCGTAAATAGTTTAATTTTCCGCTTCTAATATTCAATTCCTCTTCTCGCCTCTACCCCTTTTTGGTAAGGATGCTTAACCTCTTTCATCTCGGTAACTAAATCAGCAATTTCTATTATCTCTTCGGGGGCTCTTCTTCCGGTAATAACTATTTCGACATTCAGGGGCTTTTCCTTTATCTTTTTAATAACTTCTTTTAAATCTAACAATTCATAATAGAGAGCCATATTTAGTTCATCAAATATTACTATATCATAATTCCCGCTTTGCATCCCATCTAGACCAAAAGAAAAGGCTTTTTCTGCCTCCTCATAATCTATCTTTTTTGCTTTGCCTTTATAGATAAATTCTTTGGTACCAAAGGTTTCTAAAGTAATATTAGGAATTAATTCAACAGAATGTAGTTCTCCATAATCCCATTTTTTCATAAACTGAACGATTAATACTTTCATGTTCCTACCGGCTGCCCTGAGTGCTAAACCTAAGGCGGCGGTAGTTTTACCCTTTCCATCACCGGTATATACTTGAATTAAACCTTTTATCATATAATCGGCTGACCTCCCATCTTGATAAGTCCAAAGCATTTAAAATTATTATACCAAAATAATTAACAAAAAACACACTATTAAAAAAGTATCGAGTATATAGTATCAAGTATCAAGTGAAGAAAGAGAAAGAAAAGATAGAAAGAATAGAAACAATAACTGCGAAATATATGCAAAAATATTGTAATTTTTTAGCTAATGTATTATAATTTTGTTGATTGAAAATTAAATATCTAAAGATAAGCAGATTAAGGGAAGAGTGGTGAAAATCCACCGCAGTCCCGCTACTGTAATGGGAGACGAAAGCTGTAATAGGCCACTGTTAAACACTTATCAAAAAGTGATAAATGGGAAGGCACGGCGATTAGATTGACCCCTTAAGCCAGGAGACCTGTCTGCTTAGACAAACAAATCACTTCTTCGTGGACAAGGAGGTGTTATTTTTGTTTATAAAATATACAATTAACCAATTAACAAATTAACTCTTTTCTTATTGCTTATTACTTATCACTCATTACTCATTACTGTATTCTAACTATTTAACCATGGAGGTCAATTATGAAAATTTTTAAAAAATCAATTTTAATTTTTATTTTTCTATTATTTCCATTAAATCTTTTTCTATTAATGGGTTCATCGATTACAGTTAATTATCCTTTAACTATAATCGATGACACCGGAACAGCAGTTACCATCCCTCAAGAACCTCAGCGCATTATTTCAACTGCCCCCAGTAATACCGAAATATTATTTGCCTTGGGACTTCAGAAAAAAATTGTAGGAATAACCAACTATTGTAATTTCCCGGAAGAAACTAAAAATATTGAAAAAATCGGAGAAATGACCCCTTTGAACTTGGAAAAAATTATTTCTTTATACCCAGACCTTATTTTAGCTTATCCCGGACTTCAATTAAAAGAAATCCAGCGCTTGCGGGAATTAGGACTTAGCGTAATAGCCCTTGACCCCTTAACCCTTGAAGATACTTTTAAAAGTGTAAAAATGATTGCAAATATTTGCGGAATATCTGAAAAAGGTTCTTTATTGGTGGACAATCTGACCCAAAGGGTTAATATCATTAAATCCAAAGTTTTAAAAATTCCTATTTCTGTCCGCCCTAAAATATTTGTCGGAAGCACTTTTGAGACTATCTTTACCCCGGGAGCAGGCACACTATTTCATGAACTGATAACTTTAGCCGGGGGGGAAAATATAGCTGCCGGTCTTTCTTTCTGGAAAAAAGTAAGTCCGGAATTTGTTGCCCAGGCAGAACCGGATATCATTATTGTCCCTGTAGGGGCAATGAACCAGGGAGAAGAATCAAAGATTAAAAGGGACCTATCCCAACATCCTGGCTGGTCAAATATACCGGCGATAAAAAATCAAAAAATCTTTATAGTCAATGAAGATCTTTTTTATCGTGCTGTCCCAAGGCTGGTAGATGGGCTCGAATTGCTATATGGAATTTTCTATGAATAAACCGCTAGTAGAAATTGCCGGTTATACCAACTGGCGAAAAAAATTAATATTGATGCTTCTGGTAGGAAGTCTAAGCATCCTGGTAGTCAGCCTGATCTGTCTTAACTTTGGAGTAGTACCTATTAATCCTAAAGATATTATTTCTCTCCTCTTGAATGGCACACAGGATAAAACCAAAAATCTGATTATCTGGCAGCTAAGAGCACCTCGAATCGTTTTAGGTGTCATTACCGGTGCTGCTTTGTCTACCGTAGGAGGAGCATTCCAGGGAATTTTAAGAAACCCTCTGGCTGATCCCTATATTTTAGGAGTATCTGCGGGCGCTGCTTTAGGAGCATGTATCGGTATTGCCTTACAGCATGCTACCGGTTATCTTTTTGCTTCTTATCTTCCCTTATTTGCTTTTATCGGAGCAATGTTCTCTCTTTATCTGGTATATCAATCTTCTAAAATCAGTTATTCTGCCAATTCCACCGGGCTGCTTCTTGCCGGAGTAGCTATCACTTTTCTCTTTTCTGCCCTCATAACCATTCTTTTGGCTATCTCCAGAAAAGAATTACAATCTATGGTGTTCTGGCTTATGGGAGACTTATCTGCTGCCAACTGGAAAAAAATAAGCATCATTACTTTACCTGCAATAATTGGCTGCCTGCTATTGTTCTTTTCTTCTTTAGATTTAAATGCCTTATCTCTGGGAGAAGAAGAAGCCCTTCATTTGGGAATTAATACCGGTAAACTAAGAATCCGCATCTTTCTAATTGGCTCTATAATTATTGCTTCCGTGGTCTCCTTTACCGGTCTTATAGGATTTGTGGGACTGGTAATTCCACACATTGCCCGGCTTTTAGTGGGGCCAGACCATCGAATTATGCTTCCTGCGTCTGCCTTCCTGGGAGGAATTTTTCTTATTTTATGTGATGTATTGGCACGAACTGTAATCGCACCGACTGAAATACCTATCGGAGCAATCACTGCTATCGTCGGTGCTCCTTTATTTATTTATCTTTTAAGGAGGAAAAATAAATAATATGGCTGATAACCACAATGTTTTAACTTTAAAAGGAGTGCACTTCTCCTATAATAACAATAGGGAAATATTATCAGATATAAACTTTCACCTACCCAAAGGGGAACTGTTGGGAATTATCGGACCTAACGGCTCCGGAAAAACCACTCTTTTAAAGGTTATCTCAGGAATATTAAAACCAAAAAAAGGGGAAATATCTCTCCTCAACCAGAACCTTAATAAACTTCCCATTGAACAAATTGCCAAATTCATCTCAGTCGTGCCTCAAGATACCTGGGTCACTTTTAATTTCAAAGCAAAAGAAGTCGTATTTATGGGAAGGCTGCCTTATGTTTCCCGATTAAGAGGAGAAACCCTGGAAGATTATCAAATATCTCGAGAAGCAATGGAAAAAACGCATTCTTTATCACTTGCCGAAAACAATATTCAGGAAATAAGCGGAGGAGAAAGACAAAGAATTTTTATGGCGAAAGCCCTGGCCCAAACTCCACAGCTTTTACTTTTAGATGAATTTACTTCCCACTTGGATTTAAACTATAAATACGAGATGTTAAATCTCTTAAAAAGGGCTCTCAAAGAAGAGGGATTAACCATTATTTCTGTCTTTCATGACTTAAATTTAGCCAGTATCGCCTCTCATCGCCTTCTCCTTTTAAACGAAGGTAAAATAGAAAAGATAGGCCTTCCTCAGGAAGTGCTTACAGAAGAAATGATCCAAAAGGCCTATGGAGTTAGACCAATATTGATAAACCATCCTCGTCTTAAAGTTCCACAGGTGATAATGTAAATTTTTAGGGGCACACTTTATACGCTTTCCCTTGTCCCCATTTATTAAAAAAATTTATAAAATTATGTCTAAATTTGGTAAATATAGGGAATAATATTTATATAAGGATATTCTTTAATTTAATAATATATTTCATAAAGTTGAAAAAGGCAAACTATCTGAAAGGGTAGGACGCAAAGTTATGGGTCTTAGGCATTTTAATGCTATGACCGCCAGACTACCAACTTTTTTTATTTTAGGGAAAACATATTTACCCAAAAGAAACTCGTAACAATTAATTTATGATATATAAAAATATATTAGCCAACCAGAGTTTTATAAAAAAAGTAGGTGGCGGAACTATTAATTTAAATCCCAACCCTAAATTAGAAGATTTTAAAAAAGTAAAAACAAAACTAATTATTATTTTTACTTACAGGTGTATTGTTTTAACCTTTTTTTTAATTACAATTTTAATTCTAAAATATTTTTTCTATATTCACATTTACAACGAACTTTATATTCTAATTTTAAGCTGGTTCATATTAAGCTATTTATCTCAATACATTTTAAAAAAAGGAATAATTCGCCTTACTACATTAAAAAAATTAGATTTTATCCATTATATTATAGGCTTGTTATTTATGACTGGGTTCTTTTACTATACCGGGGGGATTCTATGGATTGGAGCTATTTTTTTTGTTTTCCCCATCCTTTATGTAAGCCTTTTATCTACCCCCAAAGAAGGTTTAATTATCACTCTTCTGGCGATTGTTTTTTTTAGCTTGATAGTTTTTCTGGAATATTTAGGTTATCTCCCGCATAAAGAAATTATTAAATTCAACCCTTATCTTTATAAAGATATCCGATATATTATGGGTACGGTTTTAGTGATTAGCTTAGTATTTATATTTATTTTTCTTGCTGGTAAAGATTTTACCCAGATGTTAAAACAGAAAAATGATGAATTAGTAAAAGCCAAGAAAAAATTAGAAGAATCGAGTAATAAGTTAGAAGATAAAGTTAAATTGCAAACCGACGAACTAAAAAAATCTAAAGACCGGTTATCCATACTTTATCAGATTTCCCGCTCTATCAGTTCAACATTAGAGTTAAATAGCATTTTGAAGGTTATATTAGATTTTTCGGTAAAAATAAGCGGTGCGGGCAAGGGTTCAATTATGCTTTTGGATAAAAAGAAACGTATTTTCTTTATTAAAACTCCCTATGATAAGAGCGAAAAAAATATTGATAAGATTACTTTTGCCGAAAATGAAAACACTATCGGTTGGGTAGTTAAGAACAAAAAATTCTTATATATTGAAGACTTAGAAAATGATAAACATTTTTCAAAAATAAAGATAATTCGCAGGCGGATAAAACAACTGTTAATCATTCCTATCATTATAGAAGATAAAGTAATAGGGGTTATAAATTTAGAAAATACTTCCCTTAATCCCGATACAATAGACTTGCTAAAGTCCTTTTCCGAGGGAGCATCAGTCGCTATCAATAATGCCCGCTTATATCAAAAAATTCAGGATAGTTATTTCGAAATAGTAAAAGCATTGGCACAGGCTATAGAAGCGAAAGATCCTTATACTCACGGTCATTCGGAAAGAGTTATGCAATATACGATACAAATTGCCCAAAAGTTGGGACTACCAAAAGAAGAAATAGACTCATTAAGATATGCGGCAATCCTGCACGATATCGGAAAGATTGGAGTAAGGGGAATTGTTTTAAATAATCCCAATGGTTTAAGCAGTGAAGAATACGATGAAATCAAGAAACATCCCCTTGTCGGCGAGGGCATTATAAAACCCATAGAATTATTACAATCAATCAGGCCATTAATCAGACACCATCACGAATGGTGCAACGGTAAAGGTTATCCTGATGGATTATCCGGGGAAAATATTCCTTTAGGTGCCCGCATCCTGGCCGTAGCCGATGCCTATGATGCCATGAAATCCGACCGACCCTATCGTAAAGCTCTATCCGAAGAAACAGCTATCCAGGAACTTAAACGAGGAAACGGGACTCAGTTTGAGCCTAAAATAGTAGAGATATTTTTAGAAATATTTGAAACTAAAAATTAAAGTACATGTGTCTCTTTTGGTATTCTTTCGAAATTAAATTTAAAAGAAATCCTATCTGGCAGCCTTTACCCATTGCTTTATAACCAGCCAAACAGCTATCTTTGCCTCCACTCCATGAGACAATAACTTCTTTCCTATTTTGCGAGTTATTGAATTTGACTAAAACAATCTCCTCTTCTATTTTTTTAGAATTATTAATTTAAATAGGCGCGCATCCTATTTTATGGTTTAGCTTTCCATTTTACGAGGTCTTCCTTTAGAATGTCTATCTATAGTAATACCCAAAGCCTAAACCATCCGGTTA
>MEYH01000028.1:0-711 GCA_001773955.1 Candidatus Sediminicultor quintus
AAGGTCTTGTGTTGGATACCGAGGGTGATATCGGACACGCCGTGTTGATGACCATCCTTAATCAATTAAAACCAGGACCCACTGCCCTAGCTGAAATTGGAAGCATGGCCGGTAATATCATCTATCTGGCGCACGAAGGAAGTTCAGCTCACTCTTTAACCGAAGATATTTCCCAGGTTCAGATATCAGGGAGTGGAGAGTTAGGATGCTTTGTTGGAACTCCTTTTAAAAGGATGCCGGAAGTGACCATGGTCAATTTATGTGGTAGAGAAAATACTTATAGAATGTTAATAGCTAAAGTATCGACCGAACCAGTAACTCATCAGGAATGGATGGATGGCGGCAGTAAATTTTTTGCCAAAGTTAATCTGGGTGGAAACGCAATTGATAAATTTAATAAGATTCTTGCCGAAGGCATAGACCATCATTTACTATTAAAGGAAGGTGATCTACTCGTAGAATTTGCAGACCTTTGTGATTTATTAAAAATTAAAAGAGTTGAAATTTAAAAAACAATTGAGTAGTAAAAAGTTTAATAAATATTCAAAAGGTGATCAAAAAAATCATTTTTTTCAGTTATCTTCCTAATTGTTGCCATACTGTAGTCACACCACCTATACTTTAATTTAGATAATGATAAGGATGTCTTTGGTGTAGATATAATTTGCTGAATGTAACTTATGCTAAATATAGCTTCAAATACAATTTAAT
>MEYH01000028.1:731-5491 GCA_001773955.1 Candidatus Sediminicultor quintus
CAAGGTAACCCAATGAAAATAATATGTCAAACGTTGATACCAATCTCCATTGAATTGTATTAATTTTTAGAATATAAAAAAAGGCAAGTAAAGAAAATAATTTTCTTTTTAACTTGCCTTTTTTTTCATTATTTTTTTATCTATATTCAATTTTTCCCAAAGCTACTTTTGCTCCTGCCAATTATTTTTTACACCTAAGAAAAAGGAAGAGAGCAGTACTCTCAATCCTGCTTGTTTAGGCTGGTGATCATATTATGTATCTATTCAGTATTTTCCAATATCTGCCGATACGAAAGATTAAGAGTATCGATAAGGCGATAGTAAAACCTTGATTAGTAATCCGGATATATCTTTCCATTAATTGTTTTTCTGTTATACTGGATAGAAAAGTTATCTGGATCTTTTCGATATTTTACTAACAATTCGAAGAATCTACTTCTCTTGATATTAAGCATTTGCAAGATGTAATTAATCTTGATTTCTTTATACACATAACCTTTCAAAAGTGATTTAACCTGATCATCGGTAAAGTTTTGCGTAATTATTTGGAAATAATTTAGAGCTTCTTTTACCTTTAAGATTTAATTTTATATTACATTTTTTTACCATTTCAGGTTACTTCACTTTTGATTTGTAAATAACATGAGTAAAAAATATTTTGAATATAATTTGTAATTGTGGTATACTCAAAATTTACCCGCTTGTCACCATTTAGAATAAAGGAAATGAAGATAATGAAAAATGTAAATCTAAGAAATATTGCTATTATTGCCCACGTAGACCATGGTAAGACTACCCTGGTTGATGCTATGTTGAAACAAAGCGGCACTTTTCGGGATAACCAAGAAGTAAGAGAGAGGGTCATGGATTCTAACGATTTAGAGAGGGAAAGAGGAATTACTATTTTCTCCAAGAATGCATCTGTTTATTGGCGGAAAACAAAGATTAATATTGTTGATACTCCGGGACATGCAGATTTCGGCGGGGAAGTGGAAAGAATACTTAGAATGGTAAATGGCGTTCTCTTGATTGTAGATGCCTTTGAAGGGCCCATGCCCCAAACCAGATTTGTTTTGCGTAAAGCAATGGAATTGAATCTTATTCCTATCGTAGTTATCAATAAAATAGACCGGCCCAATGCCCGGCCTGCCGAAGTGCTGAATGAAATCTATGATCTATTTATTGAACTGGGGGCAAATGATGACCAGATCGAGTTTCCGGTTATTTACACTTCCGCGCGTGCTGGTGTTTCCGGATTTTCTGTAGAGGATTTAGAGGATGATCTTGAACCTCTTTTTTCAACCATTTTGAAGCGTATACCCGCTCCTTTGGTAGAATACAATGCTCCCCTGCAATTACTGGTGACTAATCTTATTAATGATGATTATGTAGGAAAAATAGTGGTTGGACTTATTAATCGTGGAAAAATTGAAGAAGGGGAAATCGTATCTTTAATCAAGCGGGATAAGAGCCAAGTATTGTGTAAAGTTATGAAGCTTTACCTTTTTGAAGGTTTAAAAAGAAAAGAGGTAAAAAAAGCTGAATCAGGAGAAATTGTGGCAATAGCCGGCATCAGTGATGCTAATATTGGAGAAACTGTTGCCTGTAAAGAAAAACCGGAAGCTTTATTAAAAATCAAAATTGACGAACCAACCTTGACTATGGATTTTATGGTAAATAATAGTCCATTTGCCGGGAAAGAGGGTAAATTTATTACCTCTCGACATTTAAGAGAGAGGTTGTTTAAAGAAATAGAAACCAATGTAAGTTTGAAGGTGGAAGAAGCCGAATCTACAGATACTTTCCATGTTTCGGGAAGGGGAGAGCTTCATCTTTCTATTTTAATTGAAAACATGCGCCGCGAAGGTTATGAATTTCAGGTTTCCAAGCCCAAGGTTATTTTTAGGTATATTGATGGAGAAAAGTGTGAACCGATAGAACTGATGACCTGTGAAATTCCTAAAGATACCATGGGGGTAGTTATGGAAATTTGTGGGAAAAGAAAAGCAAAATTAATTAACATGATTGACTTTTCCGATGATCAGCTTCGGCTTGAATTTGAAATTCCGGCAAGAGGTTTAATTGGTTTCAGAGATGAATTTCTTACCAGGACAAAAGGTAACGGCATCATGTACCACCTCTTTCTTAATTATCAACCTTACAAGGGGCATATCCCTGATCGCCCTAAAGGAGTGTTAATTGTCTATGAAAGCGGGTTAACCAGCACCTATGGTCTTCACAATGCTCAAGCGAGAGGAACATTATTCGTTAATTCAGCAACAGAAATTTATCAGGGGATGATTGTTGGAGAGAATAGAAAAACGGAAGATATGGAAGTGAATGTCGCCAAGAAAAAACATGTTACGAACATGCGTGCCAGTGGTTCAGATGAAGCACTGCGTTTGGAGAGCCCCCGTCAGTTTTCCTTGGAGCAAGCATTAGATTATATTCAAGAAGATGAACTATTAGAGATAACACCTTCTAATATACGCCTTAGGAAAAAAGTATTGGATTCTCACTCTCGTTATCAACAGAAAAAAGTTTTAAAAGTGCAGTAGTATAATAGGGGAAGGTTCTTTGACACACGTCCCCTGACAAACGTTAACTTCAGGAGAAAAATTATGACAGATAAAATTAATTTTGAGCATCTCGGCCTTTCTCAAAGGGTCTTAGATGCTATTCATAAGAAAGGTTTTGAAGAACCATCTCAGATTCAAGCCTTAGCCATCCCCGTCATGTTGCGGGACGATACCAATATAATGGCACAGGCTCAGACCGGTACCGGTAAAACAGCTGCATTCGGACTGTCTTTAATAGAAATGATAAACCCCGGTGAGAGAAGTGTACAGGCTCTTATCATTACTCCTACAAGAGAGCTTGCCATACAGGTTTCCGAGGAGATTAGTTCATTAAAGGGAGATTCCGGTATCCAGGTCATTCCTATCTACGGAGGGCAATCAATCGATCAGCAGCTGAGGCGCCTTAAAAAAGGAGTGCATATTGTTGTAGGTACGCCCGGAAGAGTTATTGACCACATCAACAGAAAGACACTCAATCTCAAGGATATCGAATATCTGATCCTTGATGAGGCAGATGAAATGCTTAATATGGGTTTCATTGAGGACATGGAAGAGATAATGAAGCATACCAATCCCCAGAAAAGGACCTTTCTGTTTTCGGCCACCATGCCGTCAAGGATCAAGACACTCGCCAGTAAATACATGGGGGATTATAAATTTATTACTGTCGAAAAACAACAGCTTACTACCAGTCTTACGGAACAGATATATTATGAAGTCAAAGCTGCTGACAAATTTGAGGCATTGTGCCGGATCATTGATATTGAAGAAGATTTTTACGGATTAGTTTTCTGCCGGACAAAGAATGATGTCGATGATGTTGCCGGCCATCTTATTGACAGAGGGTACGATGCTGATGTTATTCACGGTGATATTTCACAAGCTCAAAGAGAAAAGACCCTGGATAAATTTAAGAAAAAGAAGATTAATGTACTGGTGGCAACTGATGTGGCTGCACGTGGTATAGATGTTAACAATCTGACCCATGTTATTAATTATTCTCTTCCAAATGACCCCGAATCATATGTGAACAGAATCGGTCGTACAGGAAGAGCGGGTAAACAGGGAACGGCCATAACCTTTATTACACCAAGCGAATATAATAGACTGATGTTTATTCAACGTATAGCAAAGACTGATATAAAAAAGCTAAAAGTACCAAATGTTAAGGATATTATTAACGCAAAGAAAAAGAAGATAAACGAAGATATAACAGCTATTAACGGCGAAGCGATAGATAATGCCTACTATAATTGGGCTAAAAAACTTCTTGATGATAATAACCCGACTCAGATACTTGCTAAATTACTAAATTACAGTTTTGATGATAAACTTAACCCCGGTCTGTATAACGAAATACTGGATTTATCAAGGGAAAACAGAAAAATAGAGATGGAAGGCAGAACAAGGCTATTTGTGGCATTGGGTAAGAAAGATAAGATAAGTCCAAGCAAACTGGTAAAGTTTATTATCCAAAATACAGGGGTTAAGAATTCTGATATTGACCAGGTGGAAGTGTACAATGACTTTTCCTTTATAACCGTACCTTTTAAGGAAGCTAAGACTATTCTAGGTGTTTTTCAAAAAAAATCCGGAAACAAAAAATCATTGGTAGTTAAAGCCAGAAAAAAAACAAACTAGTTATTTTCCCAGAAAGAAATTACCCAAAGATAGTATAAAAAAATGATTTTTTAAAGATTCGTAGTATAATAAATATAGAAAATAATATATCATGTAACAAAAAATTTGCAAAGTATGTCGATTCGGAAACATAAACCAAAGAAAAGGAGGAGATCTCATGAATAATACTCGGTTAAGAAAGACTTTATCGATCCTAAACTTATTAGGCTTTCTTGGTATGGTTATCGTAAATTATCTTGCTGTCGCCCTTCCTTTAAATAACAAGACAACTGGTGAGTTATCTGACCAATACCCTAACTTGTTTGTTCCGGCAGGATTTACTTTTTCCATTTGGGGAGTAATCTACCTATTACTTGCTATTTTCATTGTTTATCAGTTAATCTATGCTTTTAGAAAGAATAAGCAAAATATTTCTTTCCTGGAAAAAATAGGTATCCTATTTTTTGTTTCTTCTCTTGCCAACCTCAGTTGGGTTTTTGCCTGGCACTTTGAACTTGTCTCTCTATCCCTTTTTCTTATGTTAATCCTGTTGGGTTCTTT
>MEYH01000029.1 GCA_001773955.1 Candidatus Sediminicultor quintus
CGAGTCAGTTCGTGCAGTTTTAAAAGGAGGGTTACCCAGGACAATGGTTAATCCCCAGGTAATAAAAAGAAAGATTCTATAAGGAGGTAAATAGATGAATTTAGTTGATAAGGTAGCCATAGTAACCGGTGCTGGTAGAGGTATTGGAAAGGCTATAGCTATTGCTTTAGCCCGGGAAGGGGCAAATGTAATTGTTAATGATATTGATATTCAGACAGCTGAAGAAGTAGTCAAGGAAATTAAATCCTTAGGCTGGAAAGCTTTAGCCATCCGGGTAGATGTTTCAGATAGTAAAGAAGTTAATCAAATGGTACAATTAGCTCTTAAAAAATTTAAAAGAGTTGATATTTTGGTAAACAATGCAGCCATTATAAAGCGTGGTTCGATAGAGGATCTTACAGAAGAAGATTGGGATAAGGTTATCGATGTAAATCTCAAAGGTGCTTTCAATTGCATGAAGGCAGTCGTGGGAATTATGAAAAAGCAGAGATACGGTAAAATAGTAAATATTTCCTCTATTGCAGGAAAGATTGGAGATCTTGCCTCTGCTCCTTGTTATGGAGCCTCCAAGGCAGGGATGATTTGCCTGGCGAAGTCGCTGGCCAGAGAATTAGCAGCGTATAATATAAATGTCAATGTTGTTGCACCCCATGCTATTAAAACAGATATGAGCAAGGAATGGTCAGAAGAAAAAAGGAAAAATATTGTTGCCAATATCCCTCTTGGCCGAATGGGGGAACCTGAGGATATTGCAGAAGCAGTAGCATTTCTGGTTTCAGATAAAGCAAAATTTATAACTGGAGAAGTATTGGATGTCAATGGCGGATATTTAATGGATTAATGTATGGACATTTGGAACAGACGATTTAATCCGAATTTAAAATCTTCTGTCCTGAATACTCCTCAGACACTTAAGGTATTCAATTTTTTGTAGATCCTTACTATAAAAATAAAGTAATCTTATAGTTAATAAGTACTTAAAATTGGGGAGGTTTATAAATATGGAAGAGCCTATCCGCATTGGAATCGTTGGTAGTCGTTTTGCTGCCCAGTTTCATTATACCGCCTATCAGCGGGTAACTGGCATAGATGTAGAAGTAGTTGGAGTTACTTCACTTAATAGAGAACATCGTGAAGATTTTGCAAAAAACCGTGGAATAAATGCTTTTGATTCCCTGGAAAAAATGCTTCCCGAGGTAGATGTCATTGATGTTTGTACTCCGGGATATGCTCATGAGGAAGTTTCTATAACATCTTTGGAAGCAGGAAAACATATAGTAGTCGAAAAGCCCTTTACCGGATACTTTGGACCTCCTGAAGATAAGAATTTTAAAGGAAATAAATTCCCCAAGGAAAAGATGTTAGAAAGTGCGGTCGCCAGTGCGAGACGTATCATTGCAGCAGCTTTAAAGAGCAAGAGAAGACTCTGTTATGCAGAAAATTGGATTTACGCACCAGCAATTCAGAAGGAAGCTGAGATTATTACTAAAACCAAAGGGCAGATTCTATGGTCTTTAGGAGGTCAATCACATTCAGGCAGTCTTTCTCCGGCATATGGAATCTGGAGATTATCAGGGGGAGGATCGATGGTGGGTAAGAGCTGCCACCCTTTAACTGCTGTACTTTACCTGAAGCAGGTAGAAGGCCTTGCTCGTAACGGCAAAGCGATTCGTCCGAAGGCGGTTAGCGCTCGGACTCATGAGATAACCCGAAATCCAAAATTCATCGATAAAGGTTTTCTAAGAACTGATTATGAGGATATTGAAGATTACTGCCAGCTTCATGTAATTTTCAATGATGGTATGGTTGCTGATATTTTTGCTTCGGAATTGGTAATGGGAGGTGTACATAACTGGCTGGAAATTTTTGCCAACAATCATAGGGCTAAGTGTAATCTGAGCCCTGTAAATGCGATGGAAGTCTACAATCCTCAAGAAGAACAGTTTGCAGATATTTACGTAATGGAAAAAATTGGCACTAAACAAGGCTGGTCTAATCCTGCACCGGATGAAAACTTTATGTTTGGTTACCCCCAGGAGATTCAAGACTTTATGGAAGCAATTGCTGCCGGCCGGGAACCTAAGTCAGGAATGTTGGCAGCGAGTGATGTAGTAAGTGTTCTCTATGCTGGTTACATTTCAGCGGAACGTAAAGGAACTGAAGTTGAGGTACCGCTTGACTCTTCTATTGGAATAGGAGATCCCGCGAAAACACTTAATGGCAGAGCTGATAATATAGGAGAATATGATGGGAAATAATTTGGAAGTAATTGAAAAGAAAAATCGAATCAGGAATCTAATGGTTAAATTGAACCTTGATGCTATTCTTCTAAGGAAACAGTGGAATTTTTCATGGCTAACCTGTGGTGGAATTAATTATGTCAGTATAGCGACAGAAATGGGTTCCGCCTCTCTTCTCATTACTGCTGATGAAGAGTATGTAATCTGTAATAATATTGAAGCAACACGTATGGAAAAAGAAGAGAAGCTTTCAGAACAGGGTTACAAGATTAAACCTTTTAAATGGTATGAAAATCGCGAAAAGGAAATGGTTGATGAAATTACTCAAGGTGGGAAAGTCGGATGTGATTGCGAATTTCCAGGAATAAAAAACATTTCGAAAGATTTAGATCCTCTCCGCTATTCTCTTACCCCCTGGGAAGTTGAAAGATATAAGGAAGTTGGTTATCTTACTTCTAAAGCTATTGAAGAAACTGCAGAAACAATAATACCAGGCAATAAAGAATGTGAAATTATTGGAAGGCTTGCAGAAAAATTGTGGTCTAATCGATTAGATTATATCACCACATTTTGTGCAGCGGATGAACGGATTTCTAACTTTAGACATCCCATTGCTACAGAAAAAAAGATAAAGAAGAGAGCAATGCTCTGTGTTAATGCCCGGAAATGGGGGTTGATTATTTCTCTTACCAGATTTGTACAATTTGGTAAAGTTCCAGATGAATTAAGAAAGAAATACAGCGCCAATGTCTATATTGACTGCGTTTTAATGGCAAATACTATACCCGGAAAACCGGCAGCCAAAGCATTTAAAAAAGGGATAGAAGCATATAAGGAGATGGGATATCCTGAAGAATACCAACTTCATCATCAGGGTGGAGCTATTGGCTATACTGGAAGAGATTATAAAGTAAATTTTCAAACAACAGAGATGGTACAGGAAAATCAGGGATTTGCCTGGAATCCATCCATAATCGGTAGTAAAAGTGAGGATACTATGCTGGCTACTTCTGATGGTCCCTTACTCTTATCCAGACCAATAATCTTCCCCAAATTAGAAATAAAAATAGGAGGTGATTATATCTTTATAAGACCAGATATTCTGGAAAAATAATTAAATTATCCATAAATAATTATGGATAAAAAATTATAAAAAGGAGATATCAAATGAAAGTGTTTATTAAGTCTAAAAAATTGATTGTTTGCATGATTATGGTTACCTTAATGTGTTTTGTGTTTGTTTTCCCCGAGGTTTTAGCTCAAGAAGCATATCCTTCTCGCGAGATAGAGCTGATGATTCCCTGGAGTATTGGAGGTGGAACGGATATAGCATTCAGGACATTTATTTCCATACTTCCAAAATATCTAAAAGTTCCGGTTATGATTGTTAACCGACCCGGGGGAGGAGCTGTCCCGGGATATGCAGAAGCAATGCAAAAGAAACCGGATGGATATTATATTCTTGCCTGGGCTACACCTTCACTCACCAAAACCCACATGAGTGTGACTCCTTATGATTACCAAACCTTTGATCCAATTATTAACCTGGTCAATGCCCCTTGTTGGATCTTGGTTCCGAACGATTCACCTTATCAGACCTTGAATGACTTAGTTGATGCAGCCAAAAAACAGCCTGGTAACGTTACTATGGGTAATGCGGGAGCAGGCGGCGGAACACACATGATTGCCTTAGCATTTGAGCAAGTAGCAGGGGTTAGCTTGAATCATGTACCTTACCAAGGAGGAGGGCCTGCCCTGGTTGGAGTAATGGGATCACATGTTAATTCAGCAATTCTTTCTCCCCCTGAGGGAGTAGCACAGTTGGAGGCTGGAGAATTAAGGTGTCTGGCAATTTTTTCCAAAGACCGGCTGGAAGAATTTCCGGATTATCCCACAGCGATAGAACAAGGTTTCGATTTTACTCTGGGACAGTGGAGAGGTCTTGCGGCTCCTAAAGGCACCGATCCAGCAAAGATAAAAGTTATCCATGATGCCTTCAAAGCAACTATGGAGGACCCTGATTTTCTTACACTTGCCAAAAGTGCAGGAATAATCCTTGAATATAAGGGGACCGAAGAATTTACAAAATGGGTTGAAGAGCAGGATGAGTATTATAAAAATTTGATTATAAATAATAAACTGGGCGATAAGTATAAATAATCATAGCGGAGTGCTTGAAAGGTGATAGGTTTTTTAACCACCTATCACCTTTCAAGCTAAAAACTGAAAGGAGCTTATGGGCAAAAAAGAGATTTTATTGAGTATTTTTTTCATAATAATTTCCATGACTATTTATGTATTAACCTATCAATTTCCCAAACAGACTGTTGCACTCTCCCCCAAGGTATTTCCTCAGTTTGTTAGTGCATGTCTATTCATACTTTCTTTGGTACTATTAATACAAGGGATAACCGGAGTCAAAAAGGAATCCGAACAAAAGAAAGTGAAGTTGGCATTAAATAATATATTTCTTCTTAAAATGCTAACCATGATAATCTTAGCATTTTTTTATACACGAATTCTTATGATAGTAGGTTTTGTAGTAGCAACTCCGCCTTTTATAGCAGGCTCCATGCTTCTTTTTAATGAAAAAAAGTGGTTTTTGATTGTGACTGTTTCAATTGTTGCTACAGCTGTATTATACATTTTATTTAGAATAGTATTTAAAATTCCTCTACCGCGCTTTAATCTTTTTTAGCATATTTTTTTATCAAGGTGATATAAATAATGGCAATTATACAAGGATTCTTATATGTTTTGCAACCCTTACACTTTATGTTTCTTTTCTTGGGAGTAGCAGGAGGAATTATTGTTGGAGCCATTCCGGGATTAACTGCTTCAGTTGGAATTATTTTACTTCTTCCCCTTGTTTACCAATTAGATGCAAGTACTGCAATAGTCATGCTCTGCGGGATGTTCTGTGGAGCAATGTATGGTGGGTCAATATCTGCTATCCTTCTCTCTATTCCCGGAACTCCCTCTGCTGCAGCAACAGTGCTCGATGGATATCCGTTATCCCAGAAAGGAGAAGCAGGAAAGGCAATTGGAGTTGCTACAATTGCCTCAGCCACTGGCGGAATTATCTCTACTTTCTGTTTAATATTTATTGCTCCGCAATTAGCAAGATTTGCCCTTAAGTTTGGGCCAGAAGAATATTTTGCTCTTATGATATTTGGGCTTACCATTATTGCCAGTGTCTCCGGGAAGTCTCTTGTCAAAGGACTAATTGCAGGTTTTTTTGGTCTTCTTGTCGCAACGGTCGGACTTGATCCGGTTACTGGTTATGCGCGTTTTTCTTTTAATATTCCTAACTTAATGGCTGGTTTCCCCCTTTTGCCTGTTCTTATTGGTTTATTTGCCATATCACAAATTTTTATTCAACTGGAAGCGGTGGGTGAAAAAATTAGGCACTATAAACAAAAAATTAATAAAGTGTTACCATCTTTTAAAGAATTAAAAAGACTACTTCCTACTATTATTGCATCCTCTTTTCTGGGGACTTTTATTGGCATTATTCCCGGGACTGGGGGAACAATCGCCTCATTTTTGGCCTATAATGAAGCTAAAAGATGGTCAAAGGATCCTGATTCTTTTGGAAAAGGAAATATTTTAGGTGTGGCAGCACCTGAGGCGGCAAATAATAGTACCACAGGTGGAGCCATGGTTCCACTTTTGTCCCTGGGAATTCCCGGAGATGTAGTTACCGCTGTCATGCTCGGTGCCTTACTTCTTATAGGGATAAAACCCGGTCCTTTTTTATTTAGAGAACATCCGGAAATTGTGAATTCAATCTTTGCTGGAATGTTATTGGCAAATGTTCTGATACTTTTACTCGGAATTTTGAGCGTTAGGCTATTCCCTCAAGTTTTAAGAACTCCTGACGCCATTCTTTTTCCGGTTATATTAACTTTATGTTTTTTAGGTGCCTTTTCACTTAATAATAGTGTTTACGATATGTCTGTTGCTCTTATATTTGGAGTTATTGGATATATTATGAGAAAAAATAGTTTTCCAATAGCCCCAGTTGTTTTAGGCGTGATTTTAGGTCCTATTGCAGAAGATGAACTTGGCAGAGCTCTTATTATAGCTCACGGTGATTGGACAGTACTTTTTCAATCCCCTATTGCAATCTTTTTTTATGCAATTTCTCTTCTTTCCTTGCTATATTCTCTTAAAATGCAATTTTCTACATGTTGCTGTTCCCCCAAGAAAGGAAGTTGGAATTATTGATACTCACACTCATCATAATTTAAGGCAGATTATAGAAAATAAACCTTTTCCCAATATTTGGAGAGCCGAAGTTCTGGAGACGAGACCAGTCTGTGATGGAAGGAAAATTTTATCAGAGGGAAGCAGGTTCGAAGTTTTTGACAGGATAATATGTAAAACAGTTGGATAAGACTAAAACTTGTTTCGAGTGGGCAAATGTCTTATAATGGAGGGGTTAGAACAACAAAAGCGTTGATGTATGAAAATCAAATGAGGTTATTTAATTTAAAGGGAGAGTTTAATGAATAAACAGGATATTTTACAGTATTTTGATAAGCATTATAGTGACAGATATAAGGTATATTCATCTTCTATAAAGTCAGAAAAAGATAATTATTTTTTTATGGCGAAAGGTGATAAAGAAAAAAATTTGATAATTTTGGCACCTCTTAATCTTGCTAATAAATTTGAAGGGGTGAATTTAGAAGAGAAGATAGTGGATGAAAATAAATTGATTATAAAGAAATGTTATTTAAACCATCTTAATATTTCTCTATTACGAGAAATATTTCCTCATCTCAACCCTTCTTTTTGTGGTCTTAGACCATCTTTTGGCACCGGAGACCGTTTAGGGATAGCTACTCCGGCTCATCTTCAGGCTTTTCAGGGTAAAGTTATTTTTCCGATTTTAGCTCAGCAGTCGGTTAGAGAGATGGCTCGGACGGAGAGAAATTGGCAGAAAGTATTAGACGATGCGATTTGGGGATGTTTTGAAGCTGGTTATGAAGGCCCATTTGGGGCAGATGCTGACCATGTAAAAGAGATAAAAGATTTGAAAGATGCAGTAGATTGTGGTTATACCATGTTTACTTTAGATCCTTCTAATTTTATTAGAAATGATATTGAAAAGTTAGGCAAACAAGAATTAGACCAACTTTATAATCAAATTCCTGATAGCAAAAAAATAGAAGGATTGTATTTAAGTAAGTCATACAAAATTAAGGGACAAGAATTAATATTTAATGAAAAATCATTAAAAGAAATTATACTTACTTATTCTGAAGCCATAAATCATGTGGTGAAGTGTTATGAATTTTTAAAGGATTATAAAAAGTGTAATTTTGATTTAGAAATATCTGTGGATGAAACTCCTACTGTAACCTCTCCTTTAGCCCATCTGTTTGTCGTGTCGGAATTCAAGAGGAGAGAAGTAAATTTCCAAAATTTGGCTCTTCATTTCTTAGGAGATTGGCAAAAAGGGATAGAATATAAAGGGGATGTGAAGCAGTTTGCCAGGGAATTTTCTCTACATGCAGCTTTAAGTAAGAGTATTGGCGGCTACAAACTTTCCCTTCACACCGGTAGTGATAAGTTTTCTGTTTATCCTATTTTTGCCCGAGAGACAGGCGGCCTTTGTCATATTAAAACTGCCGGGACCAGCTGGTTAGAGGAAGCAAAAGTGGTTGCCATGAAAGACCCGGCTCTTTATCGGGAAATTCATCGATTTGCTTTGGAGAATTTCAAAAAAGATAGAGCATCGTACAATTTAACCACTGACCTATCCCGTATACCCGATTTAGATAAAATTTCTGATGGTGAATTGGCAAGTCTTTTTAAACAGAATGACTCTCGACAACTTATTCATATAACTTATGGCTCTATTCTAATGGCAAAGGATAATGTAGGAAAATATATCTTTAAAGATAGAATCTACAAAATATTATTTGATTATGAAGAAGACCATTATCGGGAACTTTCTAATCATATCAGGAGACATTTGGAGCTTTTAAGTAATTAGTATTTAGTATGTAGGGGCTCGATTCATCGAGCCCGTTTAATTGTAGGACAGGCGTTCCCAGTTTTGCCAAGGACTGGCCCGCCTGTCAAGAATAGATTCCCGCTTTCGCGGGAATGACATAAAAGAGAACGGGAATGACATAAAAAGGGGATATTTTTGATAAAATAGTAAACTCAAAGAAGGAGATAACAATGAAGGAAATTTTAAGTATGTTTAGCTTAGAAGAAAAGACTGCGGTGATTACCGGGGGTGCTGGTGTTTTAGGTTCTGCTATTGCCCGAGGGCTGGGTAAAGCGGGAGCCAGAATAGCCTTATGTGATATTGTAAATGCTGATAAAGTTGCCCAGGAATTGAAATCAGAAGGGATAGAAGCTAAAGGTTATTATTTAGATGTGATGGATATTAAAAAGATTAAGATCTGCCGAGATGAAATAATGAAAGATTTTGCTAAAGTTGATATTTTGCTTAATGCCGCCGGGGGGAATATGAAAGAGGCGACTACTTCAGAAGAGCTGAAATTTTTTGACCTTCCTCTTTTAGCTTTAGAGAAGGTGGTGGGGCTTAATCTTTTTGGAGGGGCTTTACTCCCCTCGCAGGTTTTTGGAAAAATTATGGTGGGGAATAAAGAAGGAGGTTCAATTATTAATATTTCTTCTATGAGTGCTTTTCGCTCACTTACCAAAGTACCCGGATATTCCGCCGCTAAAGCAGCGGTAAGTAATTTTACCCAGTGGTTAGCGGTTCATTTTGCACAAGAATATAATAAAAACCTGCGGGTTAATGCCCTTGCACCAGGGTTTTTTCTAACCAATCAGAATCGTTTTTTGCTTACCGATAAAGAGGGTAATTTAACTCCTCGGGGTAAAACCATAATTGCTCATACTCCTATGGAAAAATTTGGTGACCCTGAGGATTTGATTGGGGCCTGTGTCTGGCTGGCCTCTGATGCCTCAAAATTCGTAACCGGAATTATTGTTCCTATAGATGGAGGGTTTAGTGCCTTTTCGGGAGTGTAATTAGTATCGAGTATCGAGTATATAGTATGTGTAGTTAATAAATACTGTAATAAGTAATCTGTAATGAGTAATTTGTAGGGGTTCGATTCATCGAACCCGATACTAAAATTACCGAATAACTCGGGTCGGATGAATCCGACCCCTACCCGGAATACCATACAAAAGGGTTTTAAATTTTTAGTTTCTTAACATTAATACAGGAGAGGAGAGAAATGAAAAAACAAAATATTGGATTGATTGGCTTAGGGGTGATGGGGCAAAATTTAATTTTAAATATAGAGGATAAGGGGTATTCCGTAGCTGTTTATAATAGAACCAGTGCCAAGACAGAAGATTTTGCCAGAGGGGCAGTCCGTGGCAAAAATATATTTCCAACTTATTCTTTAGAGGAGTTTGTAAATTCTTTAGAAAGCCCCCGTAAGATGATTTTATTGGTAAAACAGGGAAAACCAGTTGATGATTTTATTGCAAAACTTATCCCTTTATTAGATAAAGGAGATTTGATTATAGATGCTGGTAATTCTTATTTCAAAGATACGATAAGACGCAATAAAGAGTTAAATGATTTAGGATTATTGTTTATCGGTACAGGTATTTCCGGAGGAGAAGAAGGAGCCTTGAAAGGACCGGCTATAATGCCTGGCGGGCAGAAAGAAGCTTATTCTCTAGTAGAAGACATATTCAAGAAAATTGCAGCTAAAGCCCATGATGGTGTTCCTTGTGTATCCTATATTGGTCCCGATGGAGCAGGTCATTTTGTAAAAATGGTTCATAATGGTATTGAATATGGAGATATGCAGTTAATCGGTGAATGTGTTTGGGTTTTTAAAAATGCTTTGAATATGAGTTCAGAGGAGATTGCCCGGGTTATGACCAGCTGGAATAGTGATGATGACCTTCTTTGTTCTTATTTAGTAGAGATTACTGGGGATAGCATGAAAGAAAAGGATAAGAAAAGTGGAGAATATTTAGTTGATCGAACTGCTGATATTACTCGAATGAAAGGGACGGGTACCTGGACCGTGCAAAGCGCTTTGGAATTGTTAGTCCCCATTCCTACTATTACTGCAGCGGTTTTCTCTCGAGAGATGTCTCAAGACAAAGATTTAAGACTAAAAGTTTCAAAAAAATTATCTATTTTTAAAGAAAAATATGTGGGGGAAAAAGAACAGTTCATTAAGATTGCCCATGATGCCTTATATCTGGCTAAGATTTCTTCTTATGCCCAGGGGATGGCTTTATTACAGGCTGCCTCCAAGGAATATAAATGGGACCTTAATTTAGGAGAAGTGGTTAAAGGATGGAGAAGCGGGTGTATAATTCGGGCTCAATTTTTGGATGAAGTTACCAGGGCCTATGAAGAGAATCCGGAAATGCCTAATCTTTTGACCGCTCCTCGATTCGCTGAAGTAGTTAAACAAGGCATTAACAAATTAGCTAATTTTATCGAAATTGCTCATTGGGTAAAAGTACCTGCTCCGGCCATGAATAATGCTTTTGATTATATTCTTCAACTGGCCAGTACAGTTATGGTATCTGCTCAGGTATCAGCCCTGCAGCGAGATTATTTTGGGGCCCATGGTTATTTTAAACTCAAAGGATTAGATGATCCGGAAGTAATGACTACACCAGAGGGAAAAATTAGAGAATTTCATACGGAATGGATGCTGCCCGAACGCCCGGAAGAGGAAATTTAAATAGTATATAGTCGATAGTATATATAGTGGAAAAAATAGAATCCAGGAGCCAGAATCCAGGAGAAAATAATAATGAATGATTAGCAAAAGGGATTGCCACGCTCCCTACGGTCGCTCGCAATGACTATTTACCATTCACTAACGACTAATTAAACGGAGGATTAATGTGCTTTCAATTGAGGATCTCAATGGAGAATTGACGGATGAACAATTAGAAGAAATCGTAAAGAAAGGTCTGAAAGATTTTTGTTCGGTAAAAAAAGTTTTATTGATTCATCCTGATTATACCAGAACAGACTTTACCGATAAATTAATTCCTTTTATCTATAAAGAATTAAAAAATAAAGGAATGAGTCAGATTGATTCTTTAAATGCCGGTGGAACTCATAGAGGGATGGCCGAAATAGAAATTCGGAAAAAGCTGGGGCTCTCTTCTCAAATTAATTTTAACCATTTTTATAATCATGAATATAACGACCCTCAAAAACTGGTAACCATGGGGGAGATTCCCGCTTCTTTTGTAGCGGAAAAAACTAAAGGAGAGCTCTCTCAGTCTATTCCTGTAGTGATGAATAAATTAGTTACAGAAGATTATGACTTAATTATTGCCCTTAGTGGGACCTTGCCTCATGAAGCAGCCGGCTACGCCGGAGGATTAAAAATATTTTTTCCGGGTATTTCTGGTCCGGAGGTGATAGATTTACTTCACTGGGCAGCGGTGCTTATCGGTATTCCTCAGATTATCGGCACCATTGATAATCCTGCCCGAGAAGTGATAAACCAGGGTTCTTCTTATATATTTCACCACATAAAAACTCCGACAATTTCTTTTAATATGGTC
>MEYH01000030.1 GCA_001773955.1 Candidatus Sediminicultor quintus
TATTTGTTATAAAAACTTTAATCACAAGTCCCAAATTGTCCGATTATCCCTCTTGATACCTACTATCTATATAATATAAGTAAGCAATTTTCATGCCAATTAAATTTTCTGGACATAATTTCTTTAAAAACTTAAGGAATATCAATAAATTCACAATAGATGGCACTCAGTTATATTTTGCAATTCATCGCTTATTAATTATTAATGCTGCATTATGCTACATTATATTGCAACATTCTAATTCAAAAAACTCTCTACCTAGAACGAGTAAAATAAATGAATTATCTCAACTTTTTACTTAAACTAAAAATTATAAAATTTGTTAGTTTTTTTCTTAATTATTTCTTTAACTTCTTTTACAATATTTTCAGAAGTTAAGCCATATTTATTAAATAAGTCCTCATCAGAACCTGATTCCCCAAAAATATCTTTTATGCCTATCCTTTTTATTAATGCTGGAGCGCCCTCGCTTAAGACTTCCGCAACCGCTCCACCAAGACCACCGATAATACTATGATTTTCTACTGTTACTATATGCCTGGTCTGTTTAGATGCTCTCAATAATATTTCTTTATCTATTGGTTTAATAGTATGCAAATGGATTAATTGAACATCTATTCCTTGTTCAGTTAATATGTTTGTAGCAACTAAAGCCTTCGAGGTCATTATCCCTGTAGAAACAATGGTAATATCTTTGCCATCTCGTAAAGTAACACCCTTATTCCATTCAAATTTATAATTCTCATCAAAAATAACGGGAGTCTCGCAACGGATACAACGCAGGTATACAGGTCCATTATATTCAACACATGCTCTAACGGCATGTTTCATTTCCACAGCGTCTGCAGGAACAATAATAGTCATATTTGGCATAGTTCTCATAATGGCAATGTCTTCAAAGGCTTGATGGGTAGCCCCGGCTTTTCCAGTTGGAATTCCCCCATATGAGCCTACTACCTTAACATTGAGTTTAGGATAAGCTATAGAAATACTAATTTGATCACAGGCTCTTTTGGTGGCAAAAACTGCAAAAGTAACTGTAAAAGGTATAATCTTTTTGGTAGAAGCCATGCCCGCGGCTACCCCCATCATATTTTGCTCGGCAATACCCATTTCAAAGAATCTATCCGGAAAGGCTTCTTTAAAAATAGATGTTTTAGTTGAGCTTGCTACATCAGCATCCAAAACCACTATATCATTCCTCTCTTTTGCTAATTCTACTAATGCTTCGCCAAAAGCATTCCTGGTAGCTATTAATTTATTTTTCATAATTAAAATCCTTTTTCGTTAGAGTATCCCAATTCTTTTAATGCTTGTTTTGCTTGTTCTTTGGTGGGAGCCAATGAGTGCCATTCAACTTTATTTTCCATAAAAGATACACCCTTTCCTTTAATTGTATGAGCAATAATTATAGTAGGCTTACCCTCAAATTTAACCGCCTCTTCCAATGCTTGTACTATTTCATTTATTCTATGGCCATTTATTTCTATCGTATTCCAACCGAATACACGCCATTTCTCGATTACTGGTTCAATATTCATAATTGTATTCGTCTCGCCATAAAGTTGTAATTTATTATAATCTAATATAGCGATAAGATTATCTGTACTATAATTAGCGGCTACCATTGCCGCTTCCCATATTTGTCCTTCCTGAGTTTCCCCGTCTCCTAAAATAACAAAAGTTCGGTAGATTTTTTTTAAATATCTTGCAGCTAAAGCCATTCCTAATGCCACAGAAATTCCCTGTCCTAAAGAACCTGAAGACATATCCACTCCAGGCGTCTTGTTCATATCAGGATGTCCTTGAAGTCTGCTATTGATATGATCAAAAGTTAATAATTCTTCTTTAGGGAAATACCCTCTCTCGGCCAAAGCAGCATACCAGGCAGCCGAAGCATGACCTTTAGAAAGAATAACACGATCTCTATCTTCCCATTCAGGATTTTCGGGGTCAATTTTTAAAATATGAAAATATAAAACAGCCATGATATCAGTTATTGATAAAGCTCCCCCTATATGTCCTCCCTCTGCATTAGATATCATCTCAATAATATATCTTCTAATAATATTTGCTTTTTTTTCTAAATCCTTGATTAGTTCTTCTTGAAATACCACCAAAATCCACCTTTCTTTATATACGATAGGAACTTTTAAAACTCTTTTCACTTATGTAATAGAAGCAAATTTCATGCCAATTAAATTGTAATAATAAATTAGTTGTGTAAAACTCTTATGTTTCAACAATTAAATTGGGATATACAAATAACTGTAACCATTATTATAGTCATTATTTGTTGCATTGTGCCATAGCACTTTGCAACATTGGCATAATTATTTCACGAAGATTATAAGGAATGATTTAGAAAAACTTTTGAGGAGAAAGTTTAACTTCTTAAAAGAAACTAACAAAAATATAAGTAGATTATTTGGAAAGGTTTAAAGATGTGAATGTCTATTCGAACCTTATTTGGAAATTCTGTATTTTTCAATCTTCCTATATAGGGTACTCCTATCAATCCCTAATACTCGGGAAGCTTTATTGATATTGCCTTTAGCCTCTTTCAGGACTTTGGAAATTACTTCTTTTTCAATATCTATTAGAGAATTAACTTCACTATTCTTTTTAATGTCTAGGTTATTAGATTTAAAAGGCTTAATATTTTCGGGTATCATCTCAATAGTAATTTTATTATTTTTACTTAAAATTATTGCACTTTCAAGCACGTTTTCCAATTCTCTTATATTGCCTGGCCAATTATACTCACACAAAACTTCTAAAACTTTTTTATCAATTTCAATATTATTTTTGTTTATTCTTCTCCTAATTTTATCACAAATATATTTTACCAAAATTGGAATGTCATCTTTTCGTTCTCGTAATGGGGGCACATCTACGGTAACTGTATTTATACGATAAAGAAGATCTTCTCTAAAATTACCTTTCTTTGCAGCCAATAACAAATCTTGGTTAGTTGTAGAAATAATCCTTACATCAGTAGTAATAATTTTATTGCCCCCTATCCTCATTAGTTGATTAGATTCTAATATTCTCAACAATTTTGGCTGGGCATCAAGCGGCATGCTTTCAATTTCATCAAGAAAAAGAGTCCCTCCTTCTGCCAATTCAAATTTTCCCGGTCTTCCTTCTTTTTTTGCCCCGGTAAATGCTCCTCCCTCATATCCAAATAATTCGCTTTCCACTAAATCTCTGGGAATCGCAGCACAATTAATAGCAATAAAAGGTTTATCCCGCCGATTGCTATTATTGTGAATAGCTTGGGCAAAAACTTCCTTTCCTGTTCCACTTTCGCCTTGTATTAATATCTTGCAAGAACTAACCGAAGCAACTTTAGCCAAATTAACTGCCTTTGTTAATTTCACATTGTTTCCAATTATGCTTGAAAAATCATATCTCGTGTTTGCCCCAATAAAATTACCTATTAGTCTGTGTACTTTCTTCATTTCTTTAAATAATGCTGTTACTCCTTGAGGTTCTCCTTCGGAATCTTCAACTACTTTTTCTGTAAGAAAATACCGCTGAGAGTTTTTTTTGTTATAAAATGGGGAGACAATAATTTCTTCCTCTAAATATCCCTTTCTATTATTTAAAACATTGAGTAGAGAAAGATTTGTTCTGATTAATTTATCTATCGGCTTCCCAATTGCTTCATGGGGTTCTTTACATAATATTTTTCCTGCAATAGAATTTAAATGAGTTATTTCTCCTTTCTTATTTATTACAATTAAACCATCGCTTATTGACTCAATTATTGTATTTAAAAATTTGTTATTTATACTCAACTCAAGAACTTTTTTCTCTGTTTTAAGTGCACTTTCAATAGCATTGGCAATACCGACAACCATACCCAAAGTATGTTTGTGCAATAAACGATAATTACCCGACATATTTACAGCTCCGATTATATTACCTGAGGGATCTCGGATGGGGGACGAAGAACAAGTCCAATTGTGATGGTAAACATTATAATGTTCGGGTCCAAAAATTTGTATGGGTTCCCCGGTAGAGAGAGCAATTCCAATGCCATTGGTTCCGGCTATTAATTCAGATCTATTTGCACCTACTATTGAGCCAAGCTTTTTAGATTCTTCTAATATCTCTATATCGCTTATTATTTTTAAAAAATGACCATCCTTATCAACCAAATCTACCCTGAACCCTGAACCCCTTATCATCTCGTCTATCATTTTTAGTATTGGCCACGATACCTCAATTAAGTGCTTATTTCGCTCTAATAAAATATTTATTTCTTTGCTATTAAGTGAGCTAATGGGTCTTTTTGAATAAGGATCTACCTTGGCCGATTTACATCTTTTCCATGAATCGGCAATTATAGGACGAACTATTGAGGTATTAATTTCATCGTTTTCTATGAATTTCTTCCAAGCCTTTTTAATTTTATTCATTTTTTCTAAAAAAGATTCTGAAGAAGACAATTAGACCACCTCTTCACTATCGTTTTTTGCTCTAAACAGAAAAATATTTCTAACATCTTTAGCTTAGGTCAACATCTTCGCTCGATACCAGGGCAACGCTGGCTACCTGGTCTTCCGGCGCAAGGTTCATTACCCTAACTCCTTGTGTGCATCTCCCGGTATGACGAATCTCTTTTACCGGAACCCGGATAACAATCCCCTGCTGGCTGATTAATACTATCTCATCTTCTTCGCTTGCCACTTTTACATCTACCACTAAACCCCTTTCTTTGGTGAGTCTAATCGACATTAACCCTTGGCTGCCTCGTCTTTTAAACACTCTAAATTCCTTTAAGAGTGTTCTTTTGGCGTATCCTTTCTCGGTGACTAATAATAAGCATTTATCCGTTTCCGGAGAGACTAAGCTAATCTTTACAAGAGAGTCTTCAGCCCTTAAAATTATACCTTTTACCCCAAAGGAGATTCTCCCCATGGGCCCTATCGGATCTCCTGAAAAACGGATAGATTTTCCGTGCTGAGTAGTTAAAATAACATCTTCATTGCCCTCGGCAAGCTTTACCCCGATTAATTCATCTTCTGGCAAGAGACGTATGGCAATAATCCCGATATTTCTTAAGTTAGAAAAACGGGAAAGAGAAACTTTTTTTATCTTTCCTGTTTTTGTGGCCATAAACAGACACTTTTCGTTGTTTTCTTCTTTTGATTCTGCCAATTCATTGCTCTCTATGGGAATAAGAGTGGTAATGTGTTCATCTTTCTCAATACCTAATAAATTGATTGCTGCAACCCCCCGGGAAGTTCTCCCTCCCTCGGGAATTTGATATGCTCTCCTTCTATAAACCATCCCTTTGCTGGTAAAAAACAAGATATCATGGAGGTTGGTGGTGACAAACACCTGATCTACAAAGTCTTCTAATTTAGTGGTCATCCCAATTTTACCTTTTCCTCCCCTCCTCTGTTTTCTGTAAGTACTTAAAGGAAGGCGTTTAAGGTATCCGTCCCGGGTGTAGGTGATAACAATATCCTCTAAGGTAATGAAATCTTCAATTTCGTACTCCCCTTCTTCTTCTATTATTTTAGTCCTTCTTTCATCACCGTATTTCTCCTTCATCTCCAACAGCTCATCCCGAATGATCAACATGAGCTTCTTTTCATTTTGTAGTATATCTTCTAAATAGGCAATGCGTTTTATCAATTCTAAATATTCTTCTAAAATCTTTTCGGTCTCCAGAGAAGTAAGACGCTGCAGCCTCATATCCAGGATGGCCTGTGCCTGAATATCACTCAACCCAAATCTGCTTTTCAATTTATCGTGCGCTGTTTTTACATTATCCGATTTTTTAATAATCTGTACCACTTCATCAATATTAGACAGGGCGATTTTCAGCCCTTCTAAGATGTGGGCTCTTTCTCTGGCTTTTCTTAATTCATATCTGGTTCTTCTTTCCACCACCTCTTTACGGTGGGCCAAAAAGCATTCTAACAGCTCTTTTAAATTAAAGGTTTTGGGGCGGCCTTGAGAAATTGCTAAAATATTAATCCCAAAGGTAGTTTTCATCTTGGTATGCTTATACAGATTGTTCAGCACTATATCGACATTAGCACCTCTCTTTAATTCAATAACTACCCGCATCCCTTTTCTGTCTGACTCGTCCCTCAGGTTGGTAATATCGAGTATCTTTTTATCCTGAACCAGCTGGGCAATATCTCCTATTAGATTTGCTTTATTTACTTGGTAAGGGAGTTCTTTAATGATGATGCGGGGATTTTTCTTGCCTCCGTTTTTTTCGCCATCTACCCCTTCGGTAAATACTGCAGCCTGCACTTTTATGATTCCCTTTCCGGTTTGATAGGCAGTCTTTATTCCGGTTTTGCCGCAAATTATGCCGCCGGTAGGGAAATCAGGGCCATTAATTACAGTCATTAATTCTTGTATGGAAACTTGCGGGTCTTCGATGATCATTATTGCGCCATCAACTACCTCTCCTAAATTATGAGGAGGGATGTTGGTGGCCATTCCTACGGCAATTCCCGAAGAACCATTAAGCAATAGTTGGGGAATTTTTGCCGGTAAAACTTCCGGTTCTTGAAGAGAATTATCATAATTGGGAACAAGGTTAACCGTTTCTTTGCCTATATCGGCTAATAATTCCTGGGCAATCTTTGACATTCGAATTTCGGTATATCTTTGGGCGGCTGCGGAGTCGCCATCTATCGAACCAAAATTTCCCTGACCATCGACCAAAGGATAACGATAGGAAAAATCCTGAGCCATTCTTACGATGGTATCATATACCGCTATATCGCCATGAGGATGGTATTTACCTATGATATCTCCTACTATTCGAGCCGATTTTTTATAAGCTTTATCGGGCGTATTGCCCATTTTTTCCATAGAATATAATGCCCGGCGATGAACCGGTTTTAATCCATCGCGGACATCAGGTAAAGCTCGTCCTATTATTACGCTCATGGCGTAACTGAGATAGGCTTCTTTTATCTCCTCTCCGACATCGGTGAGTAAGGTCCTGCCTGTTTCTGCAAATTCTTCTTTCCGCTCTTCTTTTTCTTCTTCGTTATTATTATCAAAATTGTCTTTTTCTTCGTCTTTCATAATTCTCCAATTTACTTAGTCGTTAGTGAATAGTGAATAGTCGTTAGTACAGAATAATAGATTTATAGTTTTTTGTTTTTAGATAGAGACAATATGACCAGAAGCGAAATTTATCAACTATGCGCTATACGGTCTTCCTTTTGCTCTTCGCTAAATACTATTCACTATTCACTAACGACTAATTTAAATATCCAGTTCCTTCACTTCCAGGCTGTGTTGATATATAAAATCTCTTCTGGGCTCAACTTTGTCCCCCATTAAAACCGTAAACATGGTTTCTGCTTCTAAATTATCTTCCAGTTCTATTCTCTTTAAAATTCTGTTTCCCGGGTTCATGGTAGTCTCCCATAACTGCTCAGGATTCATTTCTCCCAAACCTTTATACCTCTGAATTCGAGGATTGCCGTCCATCTCTTTTAACTTATCGTTTAGCTCCTGCTCGTTATATAAATAATAACTCTCCTTATTGTATTCGAGTTTATAGAGAGGGGGCTGGGCAACATAAACATTCCCTCTTTCGATTAACGGTTTCATATAACGGAAGAAAAAGGTTAAAAGCAGAGTTTTTATGTGGGCTCCGTCTACGTCTGCATCAGTCATTATGATCACTTTATAATATCTTAATTTTTCAATATCCAAATCTTCCCCGATGTTTATACCTAAGGCGGTAACCATAGATTTTATTTCGTTGTTATCTAATATTTTATGTAACCGTGCTTTTTCTACATTTAAAATTTTACCCCTTAAAGGCAGGATGGCCTGAAATCTTCTATCTCTCCCTTGTTTGGCCGAGCCTCCCGCGGAGTCACCCTCTACTAAAAATATCTCTCTGAACAGAGGGTCTTTTTCCGAACAATCCGCTAATTTTCCGGGAAGGGTCCCTAATCCTAATATTCCATTTTTTTGCCGAATCAAGTTTCTGGCTTTTCTGGCTGCCTCCCGGGCATTTAAAGCAGAAATGGATTTATCCAGTATCTTCTTGCTTATACTTGGATTCTCGTTAAGAAAATTGTTTAAGCCTTCTCCGACAACATAAGATACTATCCCCCTTACCTCACTATTCCCCAGTTTAGTTTTGGTCTGGCCTTCGAACTGAGGGTTTAATAGTTTTACACTAATTACGGCAGTCAATCCCTCTCGTACGTCATCGCCGGAAATATTGTTTTCTCCTTCTTTTAAAGCTGATTTTTTACCATTAGCCAATAAATTGTTACGGGCATAATCGTTTATCACTCTGGTTATGGCGGCCTTAAACCCTGCTAAATGGGTTCCCCCTTCTTCCGTATTTATATTATTGGCAAAAGAAAGGATGTTTTCTGTGTAACTGTCATTATATTGTAATGCGACCTCTACTTCTACATCATCCTTCTTCTCTGTAAAATAGATGGGCTTTGGAAATAAAAGGTCTTTATTTTTGTTTAAATGGCTGACAAATTCGCTTATCCCTCCATTGTATTTATAAGAAACTTCTTTATTCTCTTCCCTTTCGTCTTTTAAATTGATCTCAACCCCGGCGTTTATAAAAGCGATTTCTCTTAACCGGTGAGTAATACTATCAAAATTAAAGGTGGTGTCTTCAAGAACGGTCGGGTCGGGCTTAAAGGTAATTTTAGTTCCGGTACGGGAAGATCTTCCTATTTTTTTTAAGTCGGATACGGCATCCCCTCTTTCGAATCTCTGAAAAAATATTCCTGAATCTCGATATACTTCTACTTCCAGCCATTCCGAAAGGGCATTTACCACTGAAATACCTACTCCGTGTAGTCCGCCGGTGACCCGATATCCACTTCCTCCAAACTTACCGCCGGCATGGAGTTTGGTTAGCACTATAGTTACCGCCGGTAACTTGGTTTCTTGGTGAATGTCAACCGGGATCCCCCGCCCATCATCAGTGACGGTAACGCTGTTATCCGGGTGGATAACTACTTCTATTGTTTTACAATAGCCGGCCATCGCTTCGTCGATACTGTTATCTACCACTTCATCTAAAAGATGATGCAATCCTCTGCTGGAAGTACTCCCGATGTACATGCTGGGCCTTTTTCTGACGGCCGCTAACCCCTCTAAGACCTGTATCTGTTTAGCGGTGTATTGATTTTGATTGTCTGTATTATTGGTTTTCTTTTTTATTTTTGGCAATAGCATAAACTCCTGTCAAAATGAAACCGCAGCTTATCGCCACGGTTTTTATTTTTATATTTTGTTGTATAAGATTTTAATTTATTATTCTAAAACCTGATTAATTTTACTATATTATGGCGCTTATGTCAAAATTCGCCCTCTCTCTTTATGCCTCTCTTAAATCCCTGTTTAACTGTCTTTAAACTGGGGTGTTCGGGTCTTAAATAGGATGTTAGAAATTATCTCTTCCCCTGCTTCCCGGTTGATTTTTTCAATAAGCTCTCCTTTTCGTAAATTCAGTTCATTGGCCCAAACATTGCTTTTTACGGCCAAAAAAAGGCACTGGTCCTGTATTTTAATCGGCTGGGAAGATTGAGCAATCTCCTTACCCGCCAGATTCTCCCAATTGCTAATGATTTGATACCCCTTTATCTTTTTACTCCAGTCTTTTTCTTTAAAAAATTTTTCCAGGGCTGTTTTAAAGGGAACTAGGTCTTTTTCTTTCATAAATTAATTATCTTCCCTTCTTCTATTTTAAATATTCTGCCTTTTTCTTTAATATTACTATTAAAATAATCCAGATTTATACTGGTAATAAAAGTCTGGACCTTTTTTTCGGTAATTAATCCTAATAAGAAATGCCTTCTGTCTTCATCTAGTTCTGACATAACATCATCTAAAAAAAATATAGGGTAGACCCCCTCTTTTTCCTTAATTAGTTCTAGTTCGGATAATTTCAAAGATAAAACAACTGTTCGTTGCTGGCCTTGCGAGCCGTAAGAGGCGGCATTAAACCCGTTTATATATACTGAAAAATCATCCCGGTGGGGGCCGAACAAGGTGGCTCTCTGTTCTACCTCTTTCTCTCTATGTTCCTCTAATCTATCTTTAAATTCTTTGTTTATCAAAAAAATATTCTCTTCCTGGTCTTTTAATATATTGCTTTGGTAGGTTAGTTCTATATTTTCTTTCTCTTTGGTAATTTTTTGATGAAATTTATGAGCCAGACGGTTTATCTTTTTTATAAATTTAATCCTGGTTAAAATTAAAAAAGATCCCCTCTCTATAAGCCGGGGATCCCATACAAGAAGTTTTTCTTTTATCTTTTTTTGATTAATTTCTTTCTTTAGTATATTGTTGCGGTGTCCTAAAATTCTATAATATTCTGAAAGATACTTGTAATATAGAGGGTAAATTTGAGATATCTGCTCATCTAAAAATTTTCTTCTTAAGGCAGGGGCGCCTTTTATTATCTGCAGGTGCTCGGGACAAAACACCACCCCTTTAAATTCTTTGTTTAAAGCAGCTTTTTTTTGAATATTTTGGTTTATTTTTATTGTTTTAATCAGTTTATTTTTATAAAAATCCTCTAACTTCTTCTCTAAGGCTAAGGATAGGGCTATTTGAATATTTTCGTTATCTTTGTTTATTTCTCCAAATAGATAGGCACCCTCATTGCCCCATTTTATTGCTTCCTTCTCTTCTTTTGTTCTGTAAGAGCTTCCTTTGATTATTAAGTTCAACCCTTCTAATAAGTTAGTCTTGCCCTGGGCGTTATTTCCGATAAAAATATTAAGATTAGAATCAAGCTCTAAGGATAATTTTTCAAAATTTCTGTAGTTTTTCAATCTTACTTTTTTGAAATACAACTTCTTCTTTTCCCTTTCTGTATTTATATACTACATATAGTATATCGTAAAGAAGAAATATTGTATAGTATAGTAATAGTATCAAGTATATAGTATTGAGTATCGAGTTAAGAAAGCGAAAGAAAAGATAGAAAAATAGGAGTATGATGCATCGTGCTCAAAGGATAGGTTCGCCTGTCTACTAACGACTATTTATTAAATATACAGACATCGTGAACCCTTCTTAGAGTCTTTAAGTATACAGACATAGTGAACTTCTAATGATAATAAGTATATAGACATAGTGAACTCTAGAGATTGAACCT
>MEYH01000031.1:0-5513 GCA_001773955.1 Candidatus Sediminicultor quintus
CGGGTAGCGTTTAGCGTATAGCGTATAGGTGTGGGGGAATAATTGCGGGAAAAAATAGTCGGCCAATCTGCCGGTCTACCAGTCGGGAAATACATAAGATGTATTTAATATTCTGAATACTGACTCCTGACTCCTGACTCCTGAATTCTATTTCCTTAACGAAATAAGATTTACAAATTCATAATTGATAAATGTAAATAAAAGGAGAATTTTTTTATTTGGAACAATTAGTTAGAATAAAATATTGTAAAGACGGACCGATTAAATATATTTCTCATTTAAACCTGGCCCAGGTTTTCACCCGTACTCTGAGAAGAGCCGATATTCCTGTGGTTATTTCTAACGGTTTTAATCCCCGGTTTAGAATATCTTTCGGTCCTCCTTTGCCTCTGGGTATCACCAGCACCTCTGAATATTTGGATATCAGGCTAAAAGAGGAGATAAAAGTCGAGGAGTTAACAGAAAGATTAAATCTAGAATTACCTCAAGGATTGAAGATATTACAGGCAAAGATAATCCCTTCCTCTGCAGATTCTTTAGTAAAGGTAATCGATAGAGCTTCTTATATTATCACCCTAAAGATAAAGGAAAAGCTATTAGATTCTGTGACTAAAAATCAAGAAGATGAATTAAGAAAGCTGAAGCAAGAGATAGGAAAAAATAATAAAAGATTTTTGAATTTGGACGAAATTAGCCTAGAAAAACAGACTAAAAATGGGGTCAAAATGGTTGATATAAAGCCTTCGATTTTGGATATAAAAGTGCAGAATTTTAAAAGCCCAATTTTAAAGCTTAGTTTGGAAATAAGGATAGGACAGCAGGGAAATTTAAATCCCCAATATGTGGCAAAGGCCTGGATTTCCAATTTTGCAGATAACTTTGATATCATCCAGATATGCCGAGACGGCTTATATGTAAAAGGTGAAGAGGTTATTGAAGAGGTTATTTAAGTATCAGATAAAAATATATTCAAAAAATATTTTTTCTAAATTTTTAAAGTACTGTTTTAAATATTAAGTTTAAATTTTTGTTGTCAGTCAGTCTTTACTAATGAGATTATTTAGAGTAAAATATATGGGGAAAAAATTAATATCGAGTATCGAGTACATTGATAAGCGGTGAGTAATTAATGATAAGTTACGGTTTGAAAGTTTCAAGCTTAAAAAAAAGCAGGGAGTATAGAACTGGCAGACTGATTAACTATTTGAACTATTTATACTAAAAACAGGAGTTTTTAATGAATAAAAGGGTAATTATTGATATGGGTTTAACCGAAGAGAGGGTAGCTGTAATCGAAGCTGGCCGATTGGTAGAAATTCACATCGAGAGAATTGAAGATGATAAGATTGTAGGTTATATATATAAAGGTAAAGTAACCAATGTTTTGCCTGGGATAGAGGCAGCATTTGTAGATATTGGAATTGAGAAAAACGCTTTTTTGCATATCGATAATGATACAGATGATCAGGATAAAGATGAAGAGGTGTTTATAAAAACCGATTCTGGTTCTGTTTCCAAAACTGCTTTGGATAAAATTAAGGTTAACCAGGAGATAATGGTGCAAGTAGTAAAAGAGGCTATACTCCCTAAAGGAGCACGGATAACCACTAACATTAGTCTTCCGGGTAGATATTTAGTTCTAATGCCCAATAGTACAAATGTTGGCATTTCACACCGGATTGAAGAAGAAAAGGAAAGAGAAAGATTAAAAAAAATTGTTCAACAAATAAAACCCAAGAATATAGGATTGATTATTCGAACTGCTGCCTGGGGGAAAGAGTTGGAGGATTTTTTAACCGATCTGGATTTTTTAACCAGATTATGGAATAAGATTAAAGACAGAGGAAGGAAAGCCAAAGCTCCCATGTTGTTACATGAAGACCTGACTCTTACTTATCGGATTATCCGAGATCTGCTTACCGAAGAAGTAGAAGAAATTTTAATAAATTCTAATAATGAATATAAAAATATGTTGAAATTTTTAAAAACTTTGTCTTTATCAGAATTAGAGCCCAGAGTATCTCTCTATAGTGGAGAAAAGCCCATATTTGAGGAATATAATATTGAAAAAGAAATCAACAAAGGTTTACAAAAAAAGATATGGCTTAAATGCGGAGGGTATTTGATTTTTGACCAGGCGGAGGCCTTAACCGTAATCGATGTAAACACCGGTAAATTTGTTGGTAAAAGGGATATGAGGAAAACCATCTTAAAGACCAATTTACAGGCGGCTGAGGAGATAGGGCTTCAGTTAAGGTTGCGGGATATCGGAGGGATTATCATCATCGATTTTATTGACATGGATAATCCGGAAGATATAGAAAGGGTGATAAAGAAATTAGAGGAAAATTTAAAAAAAGACAAAACTAAAACTAATGTTATCCAGAATACTGAATTAGGTCTGGTCGAACTTACCCGAAAGAGATCCAGGAGAGATTTGGAAAACATGTTAAGAACCACTTGTCCATATTGTTCCGGAACGGGCCGGGTTTTGTCTGCCGAAACCGTAGGCAACATGGTTCTACGCAAGTTAGAAGAGTTATGTAATACTTCAAGAGCAGAAGCTGTTCTATTAGGAGTAAATCCTAAAGTAGAGGAAAATTTATCCGGGGCAAAGATGCTGTTGATTAAACAGTTGGAGAAAAAAGGAAGAAAAACAATCTATATCAAATCTTCAAAAAATATTCACATAGAGAAGATAGACGTAGTTGCTGTCGGCAGGCTAAAAGAAATAAAGAAAATTAAGCAGATGTTTAATTAGTCGTTAGTGAATAGTGAATAGTCGTTAGTGTATCGTATCGAGTATCGCGTGAAGAAAAACAGAATTCAGATGTAGGGGCACGATGAATCGTGCCCCTACATATAATAGATAACAGAAAAAGAAGAATGGATTCCCATTTTCATGGGGATGACAGAGAAAGGGCGTATAGCATACGCCCGTACTTCTAAATTTTAATTCTTGTTCTGTCTTCCTTTTCTTTACTATATACTATATACATGATAATCGATATTATCTTATCTCCTGGCCCCTAAATTCTATTTCCTCACGATATACGATATACGACATACTATATACGAATAAATTTGACAACCATATAAATATATGCTAAATTCTATAAGCATCGGTTTCATATCCGCACAGGTTGGGTCTAAAAGTAGTCGGTTTATTAGATTGCTACCTAATCATGGCGAGTTTATAAGGTAAGGAGGATTGCTAAAAATGCAAGCTGTTATCGCAACCGGAGGGAAACAATATCTAGTAAAAGAAGGAGATATTATCAGGGTTGAAAAGTTAGATCAAGAAAAGGGGAAGGAAGTAGAATTTGACCAGATATTAATGGTTGACAAAGATGGTGAACATATTATTGGCCGACCTCTGATAGAAAAAGCTGTAGTGGTTGGGAAAGTTTTAAACCAGGATAAAGCTAAAAAGATTATAGTTTTTAAATATAAATCTAAAAAAAGATATCGCAAAAAGACCGGACACAGACAGCCTTATACTGAAATTTTAATTGAAAATATTAAAATATAAAAGTATAATAGAAAGTATCAGGACAACTAAACATTTATAACATAATTTAATCGGAAGCAGATTTAAGAGGGTGAGGTGAGAATTTATGGCACATAAAAAGGGTCAGGGATCAATTAAGAATGGTAGAGATAGTAACGCCAAACGGTTAGGCGTAAAACGATCTGACGGTCAATTTGTAACAGCAGGTAGTATCTTAATAAGACAGAGGGGAACTAAAATTCTTCCCGGAGAAAATGTGGGAAGAGGGAATGATGATACCCTGTTTGCTTTAACTGAAGGATTTGTAACTTTTGAAAGAAAGGGAAAAGATAAAAAGCAAGTTTGTGTTTATGCTGAGAGATCTTGAAATAAGAAAACAATATTATTAAACTAACCCTGAGTTTTATTGTAAAACTCAGGGTTTTTTAGTATCATTAGGTAAAACAATAAAAAATGAAAAAAAGTGCCTGGCACAAATTTTTCATTTTAGCGGGAGAAGAGCATGTTTGTGGATAGAGTGAAAATAAAAGTGAGAGCGGGAAGAGGGGGAAATGGAGTCGTAAGTTTCAGAAGAGAAAAGTATATCCCTAAAGGTGGTCCTAACGGAGGAGATGGAGGAAAAGGCGGAAATATAATTATTGAAGCAGATGATAAGATTGGCACCTTAATAGATCTTTATAATCACCCTCATCAAAGTGCACAAAACGGAGAAAGCGGACAGGGAAGTAACAAGAAAGGTAAAAACGGAGAAGATTTATTTATAAAAGTTCCTTTAGGAACATTGGTAGAAGATATGGACAGCTCCACCATTTTAAGTGATCTAATAGAAAACGGGCAAAGAATTATTGTAGTTCAGGGTGGTCAGGGTGGAAAGGGAAATTTTCGCTTTAAAAGTTCTATTAGAAGGAGCCCCAGATTTGCCCAAAAAGGAGAACCGGGAGAAGAAAAGAAACTATATTTAAGTCTAAAAATAATTGCCGATGTGGGATTGGTTGGCTATCCTAATGCCGGAAAATCTACTTTGCTTTCTCGAATCTCAGCAGCTAAACCCAAGATTGCCGATTATCCCTTTACCACTCTCAGCCCTAATTTAGGAGTAGTTAGTGTAGATGAAGTAAAAAGTTTTATGGCAGCAGATATTCCCGGTCTGATCGAAGGCGCTCATCAAGGGACTGGTTTGGGAGATGAGTTTTTAAAACACATCGAAAGAACTAAAATAATCTTACATATTGTCGACGGTTCTCTAATAAAAAAAGAGGATCCATTATATAGCTTTAGGGCTATAAACAAAGAGTTAAATAGTTTTAGTGAAAAGTTGACAAAAAAACCCCAGCTTATAGCTATAAACAAATGTGATCTTCTTTCCGTTAAAGAAAATATGATCTACTTTAAAGATGTTTTCCATAAGGAAGGGTACCAAATATTTCCTATTTCTGCCTTAACCGGTGAAGGATTAAATAAACTAATCTATAGTCTTTCTTCTTTGTTGGATGAATTAAAATTAAAAGAAAAAGAAACGATTACTGAGGTTTTGCCCAAAAAAGGAACAGTGTATAAATTTACCCCCCGGTTTGTAATTAATAAAAAGGGAGATCTTTATGAAGTTACCGGTGCAGAGATTGAACGGATAGTAGCTATGACCAATTTTGATAATGAGGAAGCAATAGATTATTTCCAGAGGATTATAAAAAAAATGGGTTTAGAAAAGGATTTAATTAAAAAGGGAATTAAAGAGGGAGATCAGGTAAAAATCAAGGAAATCGTTTTTACTTTTTCCAATAAATAAGGTATAATTTTATTAATTAGCGTTTAGCGTTTAGCGTAGAGCGGATAGAAAAACAGTGATAAGTAATGAGTAATTAGTGACAAATTACGAGTTACAAGTTTCAAGTTCATAGGACAGAAGTCAGAAGTCAGAAGACAGGAGTCAGAAGACAGAAGACAGAAGACAGAAGTTAGAAGTCAGAATGAAAAAATAGAAATGTCATTGCGAAGACAGAAG
>MEYH01000031.1:5588-18036 GCA_001773955.1 Candidatus Sediminicultor quintus
AATAGAAATGTCATTGCGAGGAACGAAGTGACGAAGCAATCCCTTTATTTATAAGGACTTGAGATTGCTTCGCTATCGCTCGCAATGACAAATCATTGTAACATTATTAAAAAAACGTTCTACTAGTTTAATTGGTCAATTAAAGCAAAGGTGGATTAATGACTAAAATAGCCAATTGTCTTTTAAAAAATGGATTTATAAAAGAAAAATTTTCCTTGAAACTTTTTTGCATCATTATTGTTTTTATAATAATGATAAGTTTTTTATATAATAGTCAGATTGTTCAGGCCTCTGACAGGAAGATAAGCGTTTTATATTTTAATAATCGTACCGGGCAGTCAAGCTGGGATTGGCTAAGTAAAGGTTTGACCGACATGCTGATAGGTAATCTTTCTCAGATTGATATTTTCATCTGTTCTTCTCGTCAAGAGATTGAGGATTTATACTATAAATATGACTTGTTACCCATTTCAGCCGGGATAGATAAATCTCTGTTAATTCAGTTTAGTAAGAGTCTAAATGCTGAGGTTATATTTTTTGGTGATTTCTATCTTTCTTCTCCCTCTAATTTGAATTTAAGTCTTAAAAAGTACGATAACTCCACCGGAGAAATTACCGCTTTTCGAGAGTTTTCAGTGGGAAATACAGATATTTTTAGCTTAAAAGATAAGGTAGTTTTATTTATCTTAAAAGAGTTAAATGTTGAATTATCAATTCAAGATAAAGATAGATTAACAAAAACTCCCACCACTTCGCTTAAAGCTCTGAGCAATTATTACAAATGTCTTGATTCAATGGATAAGGCCATTATTGAATACCAAGGTGTTGATTATCCCAGTAAAAAGTTATGGGCAGAGGCCATAGAATACGGAGAGGGGGCGGTGGCAGCAGACCCTAAGTATGCCGAAGCTTATTATCTTTTAGCGGAGATTTATAACAGAACCCGTTGGACTATCAGGGAAATAAACAGTTTAGATAGTTTTATTCAATTGGTAGAAGATAATCATTTGGAAAGTAAAGATATTTATAAAAAAGCATCTCAGGCTTATTTTAGATTAGGATATGCCTTTTATTCTAAAGGCGAGCATGAGCAGGCGATCGAATATTTTATTTCTTCTACAGAATATGATCCCGATTTATTAGATGCCTATCTCTATTTGGTTCAAATTTATTATGATAGGGGTGAGATAGGCCTTTCTCTTGATAAAAGTGAAGAAGTTTTAAGGATAGACCCTCAGAATAAAGATATTTCCTGGATTATTAAAAGGAACGAACAGTCCCAAAAATACGGCCGGGAAGCTTATGAAAACTACGAAAAAGGTTATTTGTCTTATAAAAATGGCAATTTTAAAGAAGCGGTAAGTTATTTTAAATCATCTATTTTAGCAAATCCTAATTTTAAGGAGCCTCATTATTTTTTGGCCTTAAGCTATTATGAGATAGGGGATCTGGATAATTCTATTTCTCAATGGGAAGAAGTTATCAGGATTGATTCTTTCGACAATACAGCCAAACATTTTTTAAATAATTGCCGGGAAGAAAAAAAATACGGGAGAGAGACTTTAAAGCATTTTAACGCTGGCTATGATTATTATTTGAAAGGTGAATATGATAAAGCCCTCGAAGAATTTACTATATCTTTAGATTATAATCCGGAATTTGAAAAAGCCCGTCAATTTCTTTTACGCTCATATTATCAGCTTAATCTGATGGACAAATACCGCGAAGAAAGAAAAAAGACGACCGAATTACAGGCCAGTAGTGAGGAAGAAAAAGCTGTAGAATATTATAAATTAGGCTATGAATTTTATTCCTTAAAGGAGTACGCCGTGGCTGTTGAAGAAATAAAAAAAGCCCTGGATATAAAGAGCGATTATCCCCGTGCCCGCTACCTGTTGGCTGAGTGTTATTTCCAGCAAAAGGAATATAAGTTGGCTCAGATAGAGTATGAAAGAATAGTCACTGATTCAGAGACAAACGAGCATAGCGATGATGCCCTCTGGGGCAGCGGATGGTGTTATTATTTGTTAGAAGAATATGAAGAAGCGGCCAAGAGGTTTTTGAAATTATTAAATGATTTTCCCGATAGCGATTTAGCCTTACAAGCCAGACATAGGTTGGGCAAATCTTATTTTCAGGGGAATAATTATGCGGATACAATCAAAATATACCGGGAATTTTTAGAAAAACATTCCGAATATAAAGGGAAAGAGACAGAAGAAGTGTATTACTTATTGGGTCAAGCTTACTTTAGCTCTGGTAAATATAAAGAAGCAGAAGAAGTATTTAATAATTTATTATTTTTCTTTCCGGGATTTGAATTGGCTTCCGAAGTGAAATATTATAATAGTTTGAGTTTGTTTAAAGAAAATAAATATGAAGAAGCAATAGTACAATTAAAAGACTTAATCTCAGAAACAGGAATAGAAGATAAGAGGAAAGAAGAGGCGCAATATTTACTGGCTCGGTGTTGGCTTAATTTACAAGAATACAGTAAAGCTATTGAAAATCTGGAGAGCTTAAAGCAGTTCGAAGTGGAAGATTCTTTATTGGAAAAAGTTGGTTTTGATTTAGGTTTAACTTATTCTCGGCAGGGTGATAAGGAAAAAGCAATTTTAAAATTTCAAGAATTTATAGAGAAATATCCGCAAAGTGAGCTTATTAAGTCAGCCCATTTCGAATTGGGCAAGAATTTGTATGATTTAAAAAAATATCAATTAGCTTTATCAGAATTAAAGGAAACATCCACCGATGAAGCACTCTATTTAAGAGGGAAGGCCTCTAAAGAATTAGGGGATCAAGAAGGAGAAATTGCAGCATTTGAAGAATTAAGAGAAAAATATCCCCAGAGTAATTTTTCTCAGGAGGCATATTTTAGATTAGGTAATTATTATTATAATCAGAAGAGAGATAAAGAGGCAATTGAGGAATTTAATAAAATTATTCAATTTTTCCCTCAATCTCTTTTTCTCTCGGAAAGCTATTACTGGATGGGGTGGAGTTATTTTAAATTAACTGATTATAAGAAAGCGGGCGAATATTTTAACCAGGTAGAAGAAGATGAAGGAAATTTAGATTTGGGGCAAAGAGCAAAGTTTATGGCGGCAGAATCATGGTATAATCTTAAAGATTATCAGAAGGCCAGAGAAGCCTACGAAAAATTTCTCGAAATATATCCTGAGGGGGATTTTTCAGCTAATGCCCAATATGCTTTTGCCTGGACTTATCTGGAGAATAAAGATTACAAATCGTCTATTGAGGAATTCAAAAAACTTATCAGCCTTTATCCGGATAGCAAATTCACTGAAGAAGCGCAGTTTAGAGTTGGCAAGAACTATTATCTTTCAGGGGAGAAGAATATGGCTAAAGCAGAACTGGGAAAGTTTATAAATTCTTACAGTAATAGTAGTTTCAGGGCAGAAGCGATGTATTTATTAAGCCAGATCTATTTACAGGAAGAAGACTGGATGGATAGTATTATCAATTTAGAAAGGCTGGTAAGAGAATATCCTGATAGTCCATATCTGTCTGAGGCTTTGTACGGACTGTGCCTTTCTTATTTTAAAAAAGATGAATATGAAAAAACCATTAAGGTGGGAGAAAAATATTTAGAAGATTATTCCAGTCTAGAATACGGTGATGATATTCTGTATATCAAGGCAATTTGCTGGGAAAAGTTAGAAAATCAGGAAAAAGCTATTTCTGATTACCAGAATTTGATCTCTAAATATCCTCAAAGTCCATATGTGGGAAAAAGCCAGGAAAGATTGGAAGTTTTAAAGAAAGAAAGTGAGTAGTCGTTAGTGAATAGTGAATAGTGAAGAAGAAAGGAAAAAATCAGTACCTTAATTAATATATGGTATTTCGTATTTAGTAAAGAAGGAAAGAAATAGGAGACAGAATCCAGAACTCAGAATAAAGCCGTATCTTATATCTTATATTTAATACTAACGACTATTCACTATTCACTAACGACTAATTTATTTGGTCAATTGGAAAATTAAGTATAAATTTAATTAGTAAGATCATAAAAGAAGAGGGGGCAAATATTTAATGTTAGAAGTATTTGAAAAAGGTGGGTTCTTAATGTACCCAATCTTTATATGTTCGTTAATTGCAATGACTATTTTCTTTGAGAGGATGTTCTATTTAAAGAGCATTAAAACTAAAAGTAAAAAATATGTTTTACGAGTTAAAAATTTAGTTAAAAAGGGGAGCATTGAACTGGCTATTTCTGCTTGTCGTAAAAGCACCACTCCCATTTCAAAGCTTATGTTGGCCGGTTTAATGAAATTTGGCCAGGGGCGGGATGAGATGAAAGAGGCGGTTGAAGATAGAGCCAAACAGGAAATTCCTATATTAGAGAGAAACTTAGCTACGCTTTCTACCATTGGTAATATTACTCCATTATTGGGGCTTTTGGGAACAGTGTTTGGTATGGTTAAGGCCTTCAATGTAATAGCAATTGTGGGAGTAGGTAACCCAGTAGCACTGGCAGGAGGAATTTCTGTAGCACTGCTTACTACTGCCTTTGGATTGTCGGTAGCTATACCGACTGTCGTGGTTTATAATTATTTATCTCACCGAGTAGATGAATTGATAAGAGAGATGGAAGTAAATTGTATAGAGCTTATAGATCTTCTAACTTATCAGGAAACTAATAATGTTGGGATTATTCGAGACAGTCTTAGTCAGGGTGGTGAAGTAGAATATGAAATTTCCTCATCTAAATAAAAAGAACGCCAGTTTTGACCTGACTCCTTTAATTGATGTAGTTTTTCTTTTATTGTTATTTTTTATGCTGACTACTACTTTTGTAAATTTAGAAAATAGAGTGAAAGTCAATTTACCCAGTGGAGACTTTGCTGCTGCCGAGCCATCGGAAAATATTATTGTGAGCATTACCGAAAATAATACAGTTTATCTTAATGGAAAACTAATAGATCCTTTAAAACTTACCGAAAATGTGGCCGTAGAATTAAAAAAGGCGTCCAATAAAATCGTAGTTTTAGAGGCAGATACAAATGTACTCCATGGGAAGGTAATCAGAGTGATGGATTTGCTTAAACAGGGAGGGGCGGAAAAAATTGCCATCGCCACCCAACCTGTAGAGAAAAAATAAGATAGTATATAGTATGTAGTATATAGTATATAGTGAAGAAGAAAGAAAAAGAGAAAAGAAGAATTAAGAATCCAGGAGTCAGGAGACAGAATAAAATACAGTGACAAGTAATGAGTAATTGGTGACAATTTACTTGGTAACCATATTGACTGGTAGACCGGAAGACTAGTACAGCGTTCTCTAAATATCTTTACATTTTGTTCTGTCATCGCGAGGAGCAAAGCAACGAAGCAATCCCAATGAGATTGCCACGGCTTCGCCTCGCAATGACAGATTCAATTAACGAGATTGCTTCGCTATCGCTCGCAATGACAAATCATTGTAACATTATTAAAGAAACGCTCTACTAGTAAATTAAATTAATTGATCAATTGGTCAATTGGCGAATTGGTTAATTGGTAAATTAATGACGAGGTATCAATAATAAATGCCCATAGACAGATATAGAACAAAGCGTTTAAAACAGAGCAAAAAGAGTTTCTTAGGGAGATCATTTTTAATCTCTATCATACTTAATATTATATTATTATTTGCTTTTGGAAATATGATTGCCTTTGATTTCACCAGGCCCTTACCAGAAAAAGAGCTTATTTTGGTTAGTTTGGTGGAAATTCCTGCCCCAGAACAGCCGGAATCTAAGAAACCGGAGATTACCGAGAAAAAACCCGTTGCCCAACTGGAAGTAATACCAAAAGCTACACCAGCTTCACCCGAACCACCCAAGATAAAAGAGGAGATAACTGAAACAAAAGTAGTAAGCAAAGAAGAATTAACGGAAGGAGCACCAAAAGTAGAAGTTAAAACCCCTGAGATTGAGACTGAGCCAGTGTCAATAGTTCCTCCAACTCAAACCAAAGATTCTTTAGGAGAGGATATAAGCGTTTCTACTGAATATTTTAAGCAGACTATAAGCAGCAGGGAAGAAGTGAAGGGAGAGATATTCGAACCGGGCGAATCTCAGCTTAAAGTTAATTTAGGTGAAAAAGAAGAAGAAAATATCGAAGCAACTTATGGTACTGTGGTAAACCCAGGAGAAATTACTACTCTGCCGGAAGTAAAAGAGAAAGAATCTCCTTTCGGCAGCAGACCTCTTTCTATTATGGTAGAAAATGCAGAAGGAGCCAGACCGCAAAGCGGCCTGGATAAAGCTAATATTGTCTATGAAGTTTTAGCAGAAGGGGGAATTACCAGGTTTTTAGCTATTTATTATGACCAGGAGGCAGAAGAAGTTGGACCAGTAAGAAGTGCAAGACCTTATTTTGTAAGCAAATCTTTAGAGCATCAGGCGATTTTTGTCCATGTGGGCGGGAGTGAAGAAGCATATAATTTTATAAAACAAGAGAGTATAGATGATATAAATGAGTTTGTAGATTTTCAACCCTTTTGGAGGTCTACAGACCGAACACCACCTCACAATTTATACACCTCTACTATAAATTTGAGAAAAGAAGCCAATAAATTAGGTTATATTGAGATGATAAAAAAGCAGGAATATCAATTTGAAATTAGTAGAAATGAAAAATTAACCGGCAGAGAAACTGATTCTATAGTAATTCCTTACAACCGCAACTATACAGTTAGTTATCAATACCAACCTGAGTCGATGAAATATATAAGATTTATAAATGGTGAACCTCACATAGATGCCAAAACCAAAAAGCAATTAGCGGTAGATAATATTATAATTCAATTTGCTGAAACCAAAATTATTGACCAAGAGGGTAGGCTGGCGATAGATTTCGTTAGCAAGGGAATAGGATTATTATTTTTAAAAGGTAATTCAACAGAAATTACCTGGGGAAAGGCAGATCTAAGAGCAAGAACTGTATTTTTAGACAAAGAAGGGAATAGAATAGCTTTAACTCCGGGAAATGTTTGGATTCAAATTGTTCCTTCGGATCTAACGGTACAATATTAAGAGGTAACATTTTGTACCAGGCATTAAAAATGTTACATAGTGTTATCTGGGCACTGGAATTTATGGATTTGCAAATATTATGAAAAAATTAGAAGAAACCTTAGAGTGTTTTTTTGATTATCTATCTATAGAAAGAGGTTTAGCTCAAAATACTATAATCTCTTATAGGTATGATCTGATAAAGTATATTAGTTTTTTAAAAAAGAAGAGGATTAGTTCTTTCAATCAGACTAATAAAGTGTTTATCAATAATTATTTTTTTTATTTAAGGGGAAAAGATTTAGAGATTAATTCAATCTCCCGAAATTTAGTAGCAGTGAAGATGTTTTATCGTTTTTTATTAATGGAAGGCCTTATCAAGGAAGACATCACCAGCTTGATTGAATTCCCCCGGGTTAGCAAGAAGCTTCCCCATGTTCTGAGTTCGAGAGAGATAAATCTTTTGTTAGATGAAGCTAATTTTAAAGGTAAATTAGGGTTAAGAGACCAGGCTGTATTAGAATTATTTTACGCTACTGGTCTAAGGGTGTCAGAACTGATACATTTAAAAATTAATGATCTAAATATGGAAAATCATATGCTAAAATGTCTGGGAAAAGGTTCTAAAGAGAGGATAATTCCTTTTGGCGATAAAGCAGGTCAATCTTTAAATTTATATTTGGATAAGTTAAGGCCAAAATTAATTAAAAATCAGGATGAGGATACTTTATTTATAAATAGCCGGGGAAGAAGGCTTTCTCGGCAGGGGGTATTTTATCTGGTAAAACTATATGCCCAAAAAGCAAGGATAGAAAAGAAGGTCACTCCACACACTTTAAGACATACTTTAGCTACACATTTATTAGAAAATGGAGCAGATCTCAGATCAGTCCAAGAGATGTTGGGGCATTCAGATATTTCTACTACCCAAATTTATACCCATGTAAGTAGAAAATGGGTCAGTGAGGAATATTATAGGGCATTTCCTCGAGTATGAAAGGACAATAAATAAAAGTGATAGATTTAAAAGCAAAAATTACAGAAAGTGTTGAATTTATTAATAAAAAAAGCAAGATCAAACCAAAGATTGCAATTATATTAGGAACGGGATTGGGAAGGTTGGCAGAAGATATTAAAGAAAAAGAAATTATTTCTTATAGCGAGATTCCTAATTTCCCTGTATCAACAGTTCAAAGCCATAGCGGCAACCTGGTTTTAGGAAAGTTGGGTAATAAAGAAGTAGTGGCCATGCAGGGTAGATTTCATTCTTATGAAGGTTATAGTCTAAAAGAGGTTACCTTTCCGGTAAGGGTGATGAAAAAATTAGGTGCAGATACAATTATTATTTCCAATGCAGCAGGCGGGATGAACCGTTTCTTTAAGAGAGGGGACTTAATGCTTATTATTGATCATATAAATCTATTTGGAGATAATCCTTTAATTGGCTCCAATGATGAAGAACTAGGACCACGATTTCCAGATATGTCCGAAGCTTACAGCCAAAATCTGATCGAGTTAGCTAAAAAAGTAGCTTTAAAAGAAAAAATAAGATTACAAGAAGGAGTATACGCGGGTTTAACCGGCCCTACTTTAGAGACTTCAGCTGAATATAGGTTTTTAATAAGTATTGGTGCAGATGCAGTAGGTATGTCCACAGTGCCAGAGGTTATAGTAGCTAATCACATGGGGATGAAAGTATTGGGAATTTCTTGTATCACTGATTTGGCCATAGATGGGGTAATAGTAAAAACCAGCGTAGAGGAAATTCTAAAAGCTGCCTCGAATGCTGAACCGATTATGACCAAGTTAATAAAGAAGGTAATTGAAAAAATTGATTAATGATGGTTTGAGAGTAGCTCTTCTATCTGCTTTGCCCATTACCGAATTAAGAGGGGCTATTCCGATAGCTCTAACAATTTATAAAATGCCGGTTTTTTCGGCTTATATATTTGCGGTATTAGGGAATATTGTTCCGGCAATTTTCTTATTGATCTTTTTAAAGCCTTTTTCTGAATATCTACGTCAGTGGTATTATTTTGATATATTTTTTGAATGGCTTTTTAAAAGAACCCGTCGGAATACCGAGGGAAAATTCGAAAAATACGGAGCCTTATTTTTACTATTTTTCGTAGCTATTCCTCTGCCTGTAACCGGAGCCTGGACCGGTTCAGCTGCTGCATTTATCTTTGGCATAAGGTTTTGGTATGCCTTCCCATCAATAGTGGGAGGTGTTATGATAGCCGGGGTAATCGTTTCTTTAGCCAGTTTGGGAGTGATTCGTTTTTTCTAAGATAGTATCGAGTATAGATAGTGAAGAAAAGGAAGACAGAACAGGAATTAAAATTTAGAAGTAGGGGTGTATTGCTATACGACCTTTCTCTGTCATCCCAATGAAAATGGGAATCTATTCTTCTTTTTCTGTTATCTATTATATGTGGGCACGATTCATCGTGCCCCTACATCTGAATTCTGTTTTTCTTCACGCGATACTCGATACACGATACGATACACTAACGACTATTCACTATTCACTAACGACTAATTAAAAGAGAGGGAAAGATGAAAACTATCGAATGGAAAGATAGGAAAGTGTTTCTAATCGACCAGAGAAAACTTCCTTTAAAATATGAAATAATTAATTGTTCTACCTACTACGAAGTAGCAGAAGCTATTAAGAAGATGAAAATAAGGGGCGCACCGGCCATTGGAGTGGCGGCTGCCTTTGGCATAGCCCTTGCTGCTTATTCTTCAAAAGCAGGTACCTATGGAGAATTTATCCAAGATATGGAAAAAGCTAAAAATTATCTGGCACTTACTCGACCTACGGCCGTCAATCTTTTTTGGGCTTTGGGAAGAATGATGAATTTGATTAATATAAAAGAAAATGTTGATTTATTTAAATTAAAAGATATAATCTTACAGGAAGCTGAAAATATTGCCCGGGAAGATATAGAGATAAATAAGACAATGGGAAGATACGGAGCTTCACTCATTAAAGATGGAGACAATATTCTTACTCACTGTAACGCCGGAGCTCTGGCTACCGTAGATCATGGTACCGCTTTGGGAGTGATTCGTACTGCCTTTAAAGAAGGAAAGAAGATACATGTCTATGTCGATGAAACCAGGCCGGTTTTACAGGGGGCAAGGCTTACCGCCTGGGAATTAACCCAGGAGAAAATTCCTTTTACTTTGATCACTGATAATATGGCCGGGTTTTTGATGTATCAAAAAAAAGTAAACTTAATCATAGTTGGAGCAGATCGGATTGCTCGAAACGGTGATGTGGTAAATAAAATCGGAACTTATTCTTTGTCTGTTTTAGCCCGAGAAAATAAAGTCCCTTTTTATATTGCTGCTCCGTTATCTACCATTGATTTAGCGATAGGATCGGGGAAGGAAATTTCCATTGAAGAGAGAGACCCGAAAGAAGTTACTCAAATATTGGGTAAACAGATAGCCCCTGCAGGAGTAAAAGTATTTAATCCAGCTTTTGATCTTACGCCCCATGGCTATGTAGAGGCTATTATTACTGAAAAGGGGATTATTAGAAAACCTTTCGAAAAAAATATTAAAACAGTCGTTAATACAGCGGATAGAAAAACAGTGATAAGTAATAAGTAATTAGTGACAAGTCACGGGTTACAAGTTTCAAATAAAGAAAAAGGAATTAGGAACGGATAGTTAAATTCGTATCTCGTATCTAGTAGAGCGTTTCTTTAATAATGTTACAATGATTTGTCATTGCGAGCGATAGCGAAGCAATCTCAAGTCCTTATAAATAAAGGGATTGCTTCGTCGCTTTGCTCCTCGCAATGACAGAACAAAATGTAAAGATATTTAGAGAACGCTGTAATAGTATCTCATGAATAAAATAGAAGTCAGGAGTCAGAATCTAGAAAACAGAAGTGATAATATTATTTAAAGTCTGGCATTTGGTGTGTAAGTTTATTACGAAATACTAACGACTAAATAAAGGAGGAGAAAATTGGATCCAGAAAAGCTTATTATTTCCGGAGGAAAGAGATTACAAGGTACGGTAAAAATTGATGGGGCAAAAAATTCATCTTTGTCTATTATGGCAGCAACCCTATTAACTAAAGATGTTTGTATTTTAAGGAATGTCCCTCGTCTTACCGATGTTGAAACTATGTCGGATGTTATAAGGAAATTAGGGGTAAAGGTGGAATGGAAAGAAGAGAACAGTCTCTATATCGATTCTGATGATTTTAATAATTATGAGGCACCTTATGAATTGGTAAAAATGATGAGGGCTTCTATTTTGGTGATGGGACCGCTTCTGGCTCGCTTAAAAAGAGCAAAGATATCTTTACCTGGTGGTTGTGCTATTGGTGCTCGTCCGGTTGATTATCATTTAAAAGGATTTGAGGCTTTAGGCGCTCAAGTTGAAGTGGAAAAAGGTTATATTGAAGCGAAAGTTAATACATTAAAAGGGGTTGAAATATACTTAGATTTCCCTAGTTTGGGAGCGACTGAAAATATAATGATGGCTGCCTGTTTGGCGGAAGGTGTGACTACAATTGAAAATGCAGCCAAAGATCCTGAAGTAATGGAATTAGGGCATTTCTTAAATAAGATGGGGGCTAAAGTTAATGGATTAGGGACTGATTTAATCAAAATAGAAGGAGTAAAAAAATTACATGGGATTGATTATGCTATCATTCCTGACCGCATTGAGGCAGGTACCTATATGATAGCAGCTGCTATCACGGGTGGAAATATTTTAATAGAAAAGGCTGATCCATTATTATTAAAACCATTGATAGTGAAGTTAGAAGAGGCAGGAGTGCGAATTGAGTTAGAAAAGAATTTGATTAAAGTAATAGGGTTAGACAGAGTGAAAGCAGTGGATATTAAAACTTTACCTTTTCCTGGATTTCCCACCGATATGCAACCCCAATTTATGGCTTTATGCTGTGTAGCAAGAGGCACCAGTGTTGTTACCGAGACTGTGTTTGAGAAAAGATTCGCTCACATCGGTGATTTGATAAGGATGGGAGCAGATATTAAAGTAGAAGGTCGCAGTGCTATTATTAAAGGAGTAAAGACGTTAAGTGCTGCCCCAGTAATGGCTTCAGATTTAAGAGGCGGAGCAGCTTTGATATTAGCAGGTTTGATAGCAGAAGGAACCACTGAGCTAAGCAGAATATATCATTTAGATAGAGGATATGCGAAGTTAGAGGAAAAACTAAATTCCTTGGGAGCAGATATTAAGAGAGTAAAAGAGTAGTTTAGTCGTTAGTGAATAGTCGTTAGTGAATAGTCGTTAGTGAATAGTGAATAGTAAAGAAAAAAAGAAAAAAGGTCAGGAGCCAGAAGCCAGAATAAGATCGTATTGTGTTTAGTAGAGGTACAGCGTGCTATGTCTTCTTGTACTAACGACTATTCACTATTCACTAACGACTAAA
>MEYH01000032.1 GCA_001773955.1 Candidatus Sediminicultor quintus
AATATTTATCATCATCTCTTTTTTTCTTTTTTTTCTCTTCATACATATTCTCATCAGCTATTTTGATTAATTTTTCTATGGATAAAGGATTAGACGGGTTATAACAGGAAATACCAATACTAAAGCTTATCTTATAGGGGTCATTAAGATTTTTATTAAATTCTTTTAATTTATCAGTTATTCTTTCTTTGATTAGAGGAACATCATTCAGAGAGCTATCGGGAAAAATCAACAGGAACTCATCTCCTCCCATACGACAGATGATATCGACCTCTCTTAAGGTAGATTTAAAGAACTTCGCTGCCTCTTTTAAGGCCTTATCACCTTTTTTATGACCAAGGGTATCGTTAATATATTTAAGTCCATCCAGGTCAAGATAGAGTAACAGGATAGAGGTTTTATGGCGCTGGGCAGACTTAATTTGCCGTTCGAAAAGACTCAGACCATACCCTCGGGAATAACAACCGGTAAGGACATCAAAATGTGCTAATTTTTCCAACTTTTTTTCCAGTCTTTTACGTTCAGTAATATCAATATAAGTGGCTACTAATCCTTTTATCTGCCCATCAATTTTTATATTAGAACCAGATATTAAAACCGGAAAGAGCGTGCCATCTTTCCTTTTCCTTACGGTCTCATAATTAAAATAACCTTTTGATGATCTTTTAGTTAATCCCTTTCCTTCTTCCAATTTATCAGAGGGATGAATCATTCCGTCATCAAGGTTTCTACCTTTTATCTCTTCCAGGGTATAGCCAAAGAGTTTAGTAAAACGGGGGTTGATGTTCAAGATAGTACCCTTCTCATCTACATATACTATAGCTTCAGGACTATTCATAAATAGACTGGCAAATTCTTGCTGGCTTTCACGTAAGGCCTCTTCGTTTTTTTTACGCTCGATGGCAGTAGCCACCTGAGAGGAGACGAATTCTAAAAGCTTGATATCTTTTTCAGAATAAAGATGGGGATTGGTGTAACTCTGGACGGCCATAACGCCAATAGTTTTATCTTCTATCTTTAAGGGGACTCCTAACCAGATACTCTGAGGGGTGGTACTGCCCCAGGGGGACAATATCCCTTGGTTTATCATTTCCTCATATTGGTTATTATCATTTAGAAGAGGTTGACCATTTTTTATAACATAGGCAGTAAGGGTTTTGGCAGTGCTAAAGCGAATGATAGGGAAGTTATTATCTTTCTCATCTACATGATAGGGAAAGTAGATCTTATCTTCTTTTTCATCAACCAGAGCAATATAGAAGTTAGCGGTATCGATGATACTGCCCAACTCCTGATGGATTAGGGGGTAGAGCTGATCAAGCGAGATGGGTGAATTGGCAGCTTTAGAGATATTGTATAAGACCTGATGGAGCTGCTCATTTTGCTTACGCTCGGTGATGTCCTGGTATAAGGCAATAGCTCCCTGGTGTTTCTCTTCTATTATAACCGGAGAGAGAAATCAATACCGGGAATAAGGTTCCGTCCTTCTTTTTTCTAATGGTTTCATAACTTGAATATTCTAGTCTCCGGGTAAGTTTCTTTCCTTCCTCTATTTTATCAGGGGGATGAATCATCCCTTCATCGATATTCCTACCTTTAATTTCCTTTAAAGTATAACCGAAAAGCTCGGTAAAGCGGGGATTTATATTTAAAATAGTCCCTTCTAAATCTTCATAGACTAAAGCTTCGGGGCTGCTGTTAAAGAGACTGGCAAACATTTTTCTGGATTTTCTTAGCTTTTTTTCTGCTTCCTTCGGTTTGGTGATATCACGAACATAAACTATAAGTCTGAGTTTACCTCCGATACAGACAATTTTGGTGGCAATTTCTGTGGGAAAGATAGTGCCATCTTTCTTTTTGCTTATTCGAGGAACGAAAATACCTTGAGTAGTTTCTTTTTCGGTAACAACCTTAGGTATTTTTTTTGCAAATTCTTTGGGAACTAAATCGGTAATGGATAAACCAACCATTTCTTCTTTAGTGTATCCAAACATCCTTGCCCCAGCAGTGTTACATTCAAGTATGCGGCCTTCTATTGTCTCTATAAGAATGCCATCAGCAGCTAAATCTACCAGAATTCGATATTTTTCCTCATTCTCACTTAAAGTTTCTTCTATCTGCTGATGCCTAATTTCTGATTTTTCCAATTCGGTAATTTGCCAGCGTAATTTCATTAATTCATCTATTAACTGCTCTTTGGTTTTTTCTTTTTCTTCCATATATTCCACTTTATCCCTTCAGGACTTAGAGTTTTGACTGTCAAGGGGAACCCCCCTGTCGCCTAAAGGATGATCAATAAAAAGCTGATTCGGTAAAATTAGACTAACCTCTTTTACTTCCTTAAATCTTCCGAGCGATCAAAGGGAATCCGATAGATTTGCAAAATTTCCTGATGGGTGTTCTCTGCTTTTCCCCGGTCAACCACGATCTGTTGACCCCATTTATCTTCAAATACAATATAAGGATCCAGGCTATTTTCAACTTTGTTTATTAGTTCCCTTAAATTCCATATTTTTTCCCCATTAACTTTTTCTACCACCCAGCTATTCACATTTTGATAGCCTTGGTTCACATTAGCGGCCAGGGTTTTTAATAAAACTACCACTTGTTGTCCTTCCTTTTCGGGAATATTACTATTAAGTAAGGGATAAATTAATTCCTTGGGTGCAGACTGATACCACTGTGAACCCCAGATATCCAGTAAATTTTTACTTAAAGGACAAAAAATCAGGCCGCCATAAATATAATAAGTAGGCAATGTTTCATACTCTTCCATGGGGACAAGTTGATCCTTTTTTAAAGAACGGGAGAGGGTTAAATCGAGGGATATTTTTTCACCCTCTCTTAAAATTTCCATCTGAATATTCTCTCCAATCTGCTTTTGCTGAATAACATAAGTCAACTGGGTCCGTTCATTGGTACGGAACTCTATGGTTCCATCATTACCAACCGCATAATTTCCGATGGAAAGTAAAATATCGCCGGCCTGTAAATACCTATCTGCCGGAGATCCGGGGATGATCTGATTGATCAGAACACCACTTAGTTCTTCTTCCATTTGATAATATTTTCTTAAACCCTGATTTTCCATATCCTGAAGACTTACCCCCAGACTGGGGTAGCCATCATAACTACCATCTTGTAAATCGTCAAAAAAGTGACGGATCACCGGAACCGGCACCATATACCCGATATTCTGGGAAGAAGAGATACCCTGCATAACCACACCTACAATCTTATCATCAACCAGAACCGGACCGCCGCTATTACCCGGATTGATTGCCGCATCGATTTGACCGGCTAAAAATGACGAAGAACTGTGGACATAAGGTTGATGTTCAATTCGGGAAATAATACCTTTGGTAATACTCAACATATCACCGCCCATGGGAAATCCATAGACCAGGACTTCCTGCTGGGTTTCAGGTAATTCACCAAATAATAAAGCCGGTTCCCCTTCAAAAAAAGCCGGGTCTTCTACTTTTAATAGAGCCAGATCGGTTAAATGTGAAACGGCAGCTACTTGCGCCTGGTAACGTTCGGTTTCCCCATATTTCCGGACCTGTAAGAAAGTATGATCACTCACCACATGGGCATTGGTCAGGATAAGATTATTCTCAATAATACATCCTGAGCCTGAAACACCCTGGGGTCCCCGCATGCTCCAGGGATTATAATAATCCGGTGAATTGCTGACCGTATACACTTTAACAATTGCTTCCCTGACATCTAAAACGGCACTGGATACCGGGAAGGTAATACCCAATAAGAATATGGTAATCAAAAAGAATATTAACCTGACTTGATACAAATTGGACAAAAATAAATATCGGTTTAAAACTTTTGAATTATTTTGTTTTTTCATCATATGAACCTCTCTATCTAAAAATAATAATCAATTAACTTATCGCCAAGGCAAGACTTTTATTTATTTTACCATGAATACATAGAAAATCAAAACACCAAATGGATAAAACACTGTCATGAGTCAACTGTCCCTTGTCACATTTTTTCTCTATCACGGTAATCAAGAAAGGCTGGCATCATTTGCACAATCTTTGACGAACTGCCTCATATAGAATTATTCCAGCAGCTACTGATGTATTTAAGGATTCAGTGGACCCTAAGGTAGGAATTTTTATTTTTTATAAGCTCCCTTCCTCCATATATTGCCTGGTCTTCTTATGGGGTTTATACTTTATTAAGAGACCAAGGCTTCCGGTAGAGGATTTAGTAACCATAAAAGGTACTATCAATAAGACTTTAGCCAATCGTTTCAAAAAGAGGGGGATGAGATAGAGTAGATCAGGGACTCTAAGTCTGGCCAAGGTAGGGAAAAAGATTGTAAATAATGAATGGGATAGTTGGTGGTTTAAAGAAACCGACCAGATAGGGATAAAATCAGACTTAAATTAGAAAAGATAATCTCTCGATTTTGATAAAGACAGTAATGATAAATACGAACATACTTATTCTCTCCCGGTCCAACCCGGACCCCATCAGGATAGGTATTGGGTAAGATCATTAAAGAGATTAGTAAGTATAAATTAATCATTTGATATTTTAAGAAAAAGATGTATCCAAGATAAATAATATGTTTATTTTAGAAAATACTATAGTGGGTTTATTTTATATTAAACTTCATAAATATCTGTCTTTCTTTTCGTGAATTAAATAGGTTCTATGCCAAGGGTTTAGCTAATTTCACCTTTAGAATGTCCTTGTCTTTTTAAGGTTTGTATCTTCTGGTACATTTTTCTCTTTTTCACTTCCATTCTCCTGTCGTTTTTCTAAAACTATACAGGGGTTTTTCTTAGATGGGAATTCTGTTTACCAGGTCCATGGGAATTTCGTTTACCGTTCCCATAAAAGTGCTATATGATAGATTATTAGTAAATCAAATACCCAAAAAAGTAGCTCTAATGGCCACTATGAAAAATTAATATTGATATCTCATGCCATATATAGAGGTAAGACAAAATATTTTTTTGCTTATATTTCTTAAAATATTTACAATAAAATACAGTATCTAAAGGAGAGTTTGCGGGTTGACTTTTAACACAGTATATTAAGGAAAGGGGGCGGGGTGAGGGTAGAATATCTATTCTTAACTTTTTTAAAACTATACGCTTCTCTATAATTTATCCATGATGATACGAATGACCGAGGGTATCCGCCTCTTATGAAAAGTCAGAAAAAGTAACGAAATATTGAACCATTATGACTCTCCTAATATTAGCATCTATGAAAATTCTCCAAAACTTCTCCTCTATATTCTTTCACCAATGCTTCATCTATGTAATTCAATCACTTGATTTTTAAAATTGTATACAAAAAATGCAAGAATAGGGAGTGTTAGTCCCTATTCTTGCATTTTACTATATGGTTTTATCCGAAAACTATCCGTAATTTAACCTCCACTTTTACAAGAAAGGGGGAAGTAGCTCTAGTAACCTACTAAATTAGTTCAACCAAATTCCAAATGAAGTAAAAATATCCACCATCTAAAGCAAATTTCGTTTTATTTAGTAATACTATAATTATAAGCAAAACGTCCAAACAACAACCCTATTAGGGAAAGCATGAAACTGATTGTCCACGTTCTTACCCCCCAAGGTGAAATCATAAAATTAATTCCTGCCCATAATAACATAATATTGCCAATCAAACACAACGAGTATTTTATAGATAAACCGTGCCTGTATATTTTTAACCCAAATAATATTAACATCTTTAAAGCCAAGAATGCCAATAAAACTCCTATAATATCCTGGACAAGATAATAATAATGAAAATCCATCCTTTGTCCATGCTCCTTATCCTAAATTTAAATTACATCACTGTTTATTTTTTATATTATTAGGTTACTTTATTTTTATGCTTTTTAAAGGTTAGTATATATTTGTCTGTTTCACCATAAACTTCTCCCTCGTCCAATTCAGTCATAGTAAATCCAGTAATACCATAAATTAGTGATATGATTGGGTTTATATAACACAAAAAACAATATGGAATAAACGCATATGGTGAAACACCTAGTACCGAAGCAGGGAAAAGGGATGCAGTATTCCATGGAATTATTGGCCCACCAAGAGTACCGGCGTCTTCAATGATTCTTGATAGATTTTCCGGTCTCATCCTCATACTTCTAAATAGTGGTTGCATCAAAGTGCCTGTTATAGTCGCTGAGAAAGTACTTGAAGCTCCTAATATATTCGTGATATAGCTAACTAACATTGTAGAAATAACCAAGGTTTTCACAGATTGTATTTTGTTTGAAATTGAATTAAGGATGGCAGCAAAAATACCTGTTCCATTTAATATACCTCCAAGTCCAATAGCGAATATTATTAAACCTACAGTACTGTAAGTTCTTGTAATACCACCGCGGGTTAATAGTGTATCAATAAAAGGCAAACCCGAAGTTGACACATACCCACTATAAAGGAAGGATAAAGCCTTATTTACACTAACTCCTTGATATAATATAGCTACAATAGCTCCTACTACTGAACCAAAAAGTATCGAAGAGTATGGTTGTGCATTCTTAACTAGCAAATAAATTACTATAACCGCTGGTATTAATGGGATAATACCCAAATTAAATGATTTTGCCATTTCTGCCGAAACTTGATTAATCTGTGAGTAGTCAAAATTACTTGTGCTATATTTAAATCCAATAATCAAAAATAGTATAGCTGTTATAATATATGAAGGTGTTGTTGTCCAGAGCATATGTTTTATGTGGTTTAGAAGCTTACCACCAGATACTGCTGGTGCAAAAACTGTAGTATCAGATATGGGTGACATTTTATCTCCGAAGTAAGCGCCACAAACAATGGCTCCAGCTGTTATACCAGAAGGTATACCCATACTATTTCCTATAATCATCATGGCAAGCCCAGATGTACCAATAGTACCCCACGAAGTACCCGTTATCAGCGAAGAGATTGAGCAAAGCAATAATGTCGTAACAAGAAAATACTGAGGACTTATTATCTTTAATCCTGCATATATAAAAGTAGGGACTGTCCCTGACGCTATCCAAGATCCAATCATAGCACCAACTGATAGAATAATCATAATCGGTGTCATTGCTGTTCTTATCATATCATAAGCGAAATTAGCAATTTCTTTAGAAGAATACCCTATTTTAATAGCAAAAGGAAGGACTATCAACCAGCATATAAATATCAATATTCTAATATCTGCTTTAAAAATTATCATCCCTATTGCTATAAATAAAACTATAATTGCCAAAACCAAAGAAGCTAAACCAATAGAAGGAATTTTTAATTTACTTTCCATAATATTTTCTCCTTTTCTTTTTTGATTAAACATAAACAAAAAATTATTTTCTCAATACAGTAGATAATAAAATTTCATGTTAATAAATTCGGCTGATATTATTACAATTTTACACGCCTCCTTTCTATTAGCAAACACCAAAAATTTGTTCAACTGCTTAAAATAATTCCTATTTATTAGTACAATCGGTTAAGTATAAAACTCTTGTGTTATATATTAAATTTATGGGACACACAGAATTCTATAGCAACTTTTAATAAATCGCACCTGTAAGTCCCTCTTCCGCAAATAAAGCTCCACTCCCTCCTGTATGTAGAAAAACTACTTTGCTTTCCTTAGGAATTTTTCCATTTTTTATATGACCCAACAATCCTGAAAACCCCTTTCCTGTATAAACTGGATCCAAAAACAGTGCCTCTTCTTTAGCCACTTCCCTGATGGTATCCCTTCCTTCCTTGGTTGGTACTCCATATCCTTTACCAATAAAATCTTGATCAATATTAATTTCATCTAATATCAGATTTCTCTTTGGTGGTTCAAGTCCTAATCTTTGAAAAATAGCTTCAGTTCTTTGACAAATCATTTCTTCATTATAACGCTCACCAGGACCATAAGGATTACAAGCTATAGACATTATTTTAGTATTTGATTTCATAATTAATTTGCCCGCTATAAGACCTGGTAACGTCCCAGCAGTACCAGTTGTATGGTAAAAATAATCGAAGTTTACACTCATTTCTTTGGCCTGCTGCACAACTTCTTTAAATCCCAACACATAAGCTACCCATCCATCTGGGTGTGTACATCCACTGGGGAGTACTATAGTTTTATGTCCTTGGCTTTCGAGTTCTTTTTTTCTATTTTCACTTAGTTCAATCATTTTATTAACCATGGGAGTTGTACTATAGCCCTCATAATCTTTTAATACATAATGAATCTCACAATTCATTATTTTATTAAGCAATAAATTCCCTAAAAAAGGTTTAGGTTCTCCTTGTTTAATCACATCCATCAAGTAAAGTATTGGTTTCAATCCGCAAATTCTACAAAAAGAAACCATCTGCATTCCCGCATTTGTTTGATACCCACCCATTGAAATTAAGTACTCCACACCTTCTTTTAATGCTTCTCCAACAATGAATTCAAGTTTCCTCGTTTTATTGCCACCAAAACAACTAGGACCAGTAAGATCATCTCTCTTCATAAATATATTTACCTGATATTTTTTTGAAAGATTTTCTAGTTTATGTAGCGGGGTGGGTAAAAATAAAACCTTCTTTCGTGGAATTTTCTTAAAAAGGCGATCAATCTCTCTAACATCCATGGGGGGCATCCTTCTTTCGATTTTGGATTTTAAATAACAACTCAATGTAATTTTTATGAAAAATTCGCTCTAGTATTGTTTTATTTGCTATATAAACTATTTCTTTTAAAAAAATAGTTAATTATTTAATTTTTGAATCTAGACCTTGCTATTATAAATAAAAACTATTGCATAGCAATTGCTTCTATCTCTATTAATGCATTTTTAGGGAGACAAGCCACTTCCACACAACTTCTTGCAGGAAATTTTTCCTCAAAATATTCTGCATAGATTTGATTAAATTTAGTAAAATCATTCATGTCTTTTAAAAATACAGTTGTTTTTACTATATTTTTTAAAGTACAAGAATACAATTCTACAAGTATCTTTAAATTTTCTAATATCTGCTTAGTCTGTTCTTGTATATTTCCCCCTACTATATTTCCAGTTTCAGAATTTATAGGAAGTTGGCCGGATAAAAATAACATGCTCCCTACTTTAACTGCGGGAGAATATGGTCCAATTGCAGCAGGAATTTTATTACTGCTAATAATAATTCTTTCCTCCATAGTATTTCCCTTTCTTTATTTCTGATTGTTAAATTTCTTAATTAGAATAAGTATTAAAACAATAAATATTGTTTTAAGTTATTTCTTTTTTCTTTTTAATTTTTAACTCATCTAAATAGTTATAAATTGTAAAACGAGAGACACTAATCTCTGAGGCTAATTGATTTATGGCTCCTTTAATTAGAAAACCGCCTTTCTCATCAACTATCTTTGCTACCATTAATTTATCGCTTTTTTGCATTATAGATACTGGTTTGCCTATTGTATCAATAGCTCTTCTAATAATATCTTCTAAAACTTCATTTACATCGCTGGTAAAAGTTTCTACTCCCTCTTTTGATTTTTCCCTGTTCAAATCAACATTGGTACAAAATTCTTCTATAATATTATTAAACATCAAATGCTCGGTAAGGTCATAATTAATACACATACAACCAACTATCTTTTTCTGATCATCTCTAATAAAGAAAGTGGAAGACTTTAATATTTTCCCATCTTTAGTTTTAGTTCTATAATTTACCATTGCATCTTCCTTTTTCTTCTTGTGACCATTATTACGCCAAATTGATAATGCAAAATCAGTAATAGGGTCGCCAATTTTTCTTCCTGTAACCTGTCCATTTTCGATTTCTACGATAGAATGTTGAGGATTACTAAAATCATGTAACACTGTCTCACAATTTTTTCCAAACATTTGAGCTATAGTTTTAACTAATGGAATAAATCTTTTTAATTCTGGATGCATTTATTATAAACTCCCAACATTTTTATATTTACTAATTATTTTTAATACTTATTAAATATTTTTATACATTATATAACACATCCTTTTAGAAATTCAATCTTTTTTGAAAAATATTTTTGTTTTTTCCCAATTTTTTTAAAAATAGAGGAGTATAATTAAAAATTTCTTAACCTAAGGAAAATTTATTAAGGAACTTGCTGTAGCAGCGCTTACTGAAAGAGTTATCTTGAGCCTTATATTATAGGGATTTAAAGTAGCGATGCGAAAAAAGTTCTTTTTTGCATTATTTTAAGTCGATCTATGGTTTTACCCCTCAAAAATGGCTCTTTTCGGTTAAATTTTCATCCCTTCAAAATCTGAAAGTGTCTATTTATAAGGTTTTTGTGATTTTGAGAAGGTAAAATAGGTTAAAAATAGGGGTCGTATTACCGATTTTTCGAAAATTAAGACCTCAAAAAAGGTACTTCTCGTACGTTTTAAAGGCATTCCTAAAGACGGTCTAAAACCCTTGTAAATAAAGGTTCTTGTGTTATTGCGAGGAACGAAGTGACAAGGCAATCTCGTGTTTTTGTATTTACTTGTCATTTCTGCCCTTCTATATCATTCCAGCTCCCCCGCTTTCGCGAGGATAAACTCTAAAATGAATAAATGCTGCTCTTCGCTGGGTTAAAGCTGTATGAGTCATTTCGATTGATCCTGCACTGTATTTTTGCACTTTAAAAATATATGCTATTCCTATTTTTTCCTATTTTCTCTATCGCGGTAATCAAGAAAGGCTGGCATTATTTGCACAATCTTTGACGAACTGCATCATATAGAATTATTCCAGCAGCTACTGATGTATTTAGGGATTCAGTGGACCTTAGGATAGGAATTTTTACCTGAAACAGTGAACCCATGGTAGATCTAATCACTTTTGGGTTGAATAAATCTACAGTTCCTTCAGTTAATAATACTGCAACAGCACCTGCTGCAGCGCTGGTCCTTATGATTGTTCCAAGATTTCCGGGATCTTGTAAGC
>MEYH01000033.1:0-8230 GCA_001773955.1 Candidatus Sediminicultor quintus
TTGCTTCGCTATCGCTCGCAATGACAAATCATTGTAACATTATTAAAGAAACGCTCTACTAGTTAAATAGTACAATTCTAATAATTTATTAACCAATTAACTAAGTATCTAATCAACGAATCGAGATATATACTTTAATTATGGAAATTATTAGTTACTCAAAAAATATGATATTGCCTAAGAAGAAACGTTATATCGCTTTGGGTGTCTTTGATGGCGTACACTTGGGACATCAAAAATTAATTAAACTAACTTCTGACAAAGCTGAAAAGAATGATGGAATAAGTATTGTGGCTACTTTTGACCCTCATCCTGATAAAATAATTAATCCGGAAAGCAATGTTTTTTTGTTAACCACCTTGGAGGAACGAGTAAACCTAATTAGAGACTTAGATATTGATATTTTTCTTGTTATTAGATTTAATAAAATGATAAGTAAAATGTCAGCTGAGGATTTTATTAGTGAAATTTTAGTCAATAGTTTGGGAGTAAAAGAACTTTTTGTAGGCTTTAATTATAAATTTGGCTTTCAGGGAAAAGGTAATACGGATATTTTAAGAAAATACGGCAAGTCGTATAAATTTAAAACTAATATATTAAAACCAATAGCTGCAAATAACACCATAATCAGCAGTACTATAATAAAAGATTATATTAATTCAGGAGATATCGAAAAAGCAAAAAAACTATTGGGGCATGATATCACGATTTCAGGAAGAGTAATTTCTGGAAAGGGCAGAGGAAGAAAATTATTAAATTTCGCTACAGCCAATATCGAGACACCGCCGGATAAAATTCTTCCGGTTAACGGAGTATATTTAGTGGAAATTAAAATTGATCATAAAAAATATTATGGTTTAATGAATATAGGAGTTAAACCAACTTTTAGAGAAACAGAACGCACCATAGAAGTTCACATTATAAACTTCAACAAAAAAATATATAATAAAAAAGTAATCGTTAATATATTACAAAAAATAAGAGAAGAAAAATACTTTAACCATCCGGGTTTATTAAAGAAACAGATAGAGGAGGACATTTTGATAGCCAGTAAAATAATAGCAAAAAATAATTAATTAACAATGGCAACTTTCTTTTTATTTCTTTACGATATACGAAATACGATATGCGATATACGAACAAATAGGTTGAAGGTCTTAGCCGTTTATGATAAAATATTAAAGATATAATGTTTTAATTAAAATATAAATGAAAAAATAAAGGAGGTAATAATATGGCTATTACTAAAGATGATAAAGGAAAAACAATAATAAAATATCAGCATCATACTACTGATACTGGATCACCAGAAGTTCAAATTGCTTTATTAACTGAAAGACTAAATGATTTAACCGAACATCTAAATAGAAATAAGAAGGATTTTCATTCAAAGCAAGGTCTATTAAAAATGGTAGGGCAAAGAAGAAGATTATTAAATTATCTCAAAGATAAAGATATTAATAAATATCGAGAAATTATTGAGTCACTAAATTTAAGAAAATAATAAATTAGTCGTTAGCTTCAAATACAAAATGCAAGATGCACAATTACAATCAAGATAAAACATTTACATAAAATAGATAGTATTTCAAATAATAGGGAGGAAAATAAATATTTAATGTCAGAATATAGAGAAATTAAAATTAATTTAAACGGTAAAACAATAAATATAGAAACCGGCAAAATTGCCAAGCAGGCGGCTGGTTCGATAGTAGTTAGTTGTGAGGGAACCGTTGTGCTGGTAACGGCAGTCTCTTCCAAAGAATCACGTGAAGGGATAGACTTTTTCCCTTTAATGGTGGATTATGAGGAAAAATTTTATGCTGCCGGTAAAATACCAGGTGGTTTTTTTAAAAGAGAGGGCAGGCCAAGCAAGAATGCAATATTAACTTCACGACTTATTGATCGTCCATTGCGGCCTTTATTCCCCACAGAATACAGAAACGACGTTCAAGTTATTGCTACCGTTTTATCCTATGATCAAAAAAATTTACCGGATATATTAGCTATAATCGGAGCTTCTGCGGCTTTGTGGATATCGGACATTCCTTTCCAAGCTCCTATAGGTGCTGTAAGGATTGGATTAATAGAAAACGAATTTATAGTTAATCCCGGTCCTCAGGAATTGGACAATACCGAATTGAACTTAATTGTAGCTGGTACAAAAGATTCAATTATAATGATGGAAGGTGAAGCAAAAGAAGTATCCGAAGAAATTATATTAAAAGCAATTGGCATTGCTCAAGAAGCAATTAAAATAATCATAGAAGGCCAGGAAAGATTGGCAGATATTTTGGGAAAATCTAAAATAAAAGAAGAAAAGGAGTTTTCAGAAACAGCAGAGTTAGCAGATAATTATCGTAAAGAAATTAAAAATCTCTACGAGAAAGAAATAAAAAAAGCTATCTGTATAAATGAAAAAAAGGAAAGAGAAGATTCATTAGAAGATATTTTTCATCATATTATTGAAAAATTCTCTACTGAGGGAGATAATTTACCTCTTTTGAAAAATGCCTATGATGAAACTTGCAAAGAAGCTGTTCGCAATTTAATAATTAAAGAGAAAGTAAGAGTAGACGGGAGAAAATTGGATGAGATACGCCCAATTAGTTGTGAAACTGGAGTGCTGCCCCGAGTTCATGGGAGTGCTTTATTTACCAGGGGGCAAACACAAGCCTTAGTTATTACCACTTTAGGAACAGTAAAAGATAGGCAATTTATTGATACCCTGGAAGAAGAATCTTCGGAAAGGTTTTATTTGCATTACAATTTTCCTCCTTTTAGTGTTGGCGAAGTAAGACCCAGAAGAGGGCAATCAAGAAGAGAGATTGGCCATGGTTCATTAGCAGAAATGGCTTTAAAAGCGTTAATTCCTTCAGAAGAAGAATTTCCTTACACTATTCGCATAGTTGCTGAAATTTTAGAGTCAAATGGCTCTTCTTCTATGGCTACCGTTTGCGGAGGGAGTCTATCCTTATTTGACGCAGGAGTTCCTCTAAAAAGACCTATAGCTGGCATTGCTATGGGATTAGTAAAAGAAGATGAAAACGTCGAAATATTAACAGATATTTTAGGTTTAGAAGATCACTATGGCGATATGGATTTTAAAGCTGCCGGAAGCAGCCTGGGGATTACTGCTATTCAGATGGATTTAAAAATTGCTGGTATTCCAAACAATATATTGAGCGATATTTTAAAGAAATCAAAAGAAGCAAGATTATATATTCTTGAAAAAATGAATAAAGAGCTATCAAAATCTCGAGAAAGTTTATCTGACTATGCACCAAAAATTTCAGTAATAAATGTTGATCCTGCTAAGATTGGCATGGTAATCGGTCCCAGTGGAAAAAATATCAAGAAAATTATAGAAGTAACCGGTGCCTCTATCGATATTAAAGATAATGGAGAAATATTCATTGCTTCAACAGATGGAAAATCACTGGGCCGAGCAAAAAAAATGATTGAAGATATGGTGAGAGAGGCTAAGGTCGGGGAAACATATGAAGGGAGGGTAACCAGGACAACTAATTTTGGAGCTTTTGTAGAAATATTTCCTGGTAAAGAAGGATTGGTTCACATTTCTAAATTATCGCGAAAACGCATAGGAAGAGTTGAAGATGTAGTCAGAGTTAATGACAATATATTAGTTAAATGTATTGGAATTGATAGTCAAGGCAGAGTTGACCTAAGAAAACTAGATAACGATGAAAATATTTTGGTAGATGATGATATTGATAAAAAAATTGAAACTTACGACTAATATTTATAGTTGTAATATAAAAAATAAATAGATAAAAAATGGATTTGCTGGTGGAGAATAATAAAATAGAAATAAAAATAGAAAAAGTTAGAGGATGCGAGGATTTACCTTTACCTGTTTCCCTGAGTGAAGGCTCCTCTGGAGTCGATTTGTTATCCGCAGAAGCTTCAGATACTGTATTAAAACCAGGTAAAATAAAATTGATTTCTACCGGAATTAAAATTATGATCCCTAAAGGTTATGAAGGGCAAATAAGACCTCGAAGCGGCTTGGCCATTAAGTTTGGTATTACTGTTTTAAATACTCCCGGTACTATTGATTCAGATTATAGGGGTATTGTAAAGGTAATTTTAATTAATTTAGGCGAGGAAGATTTTAATATTCAAAGAGGAGATAGAATAGCTCAATTAGTAATCCAAAAAATATTTTCCCCTAATTTTATTCTTGTAGAGACCTTAGATAAAACCGAAAGAGGAGAAGGTGGCTTCGGTCATAGCGGCATAAGGACTTCAAAATAGTCGTTAGTGAATAGTCGTTAGTCGTTAGTTTCAAAATACAAGTTTTCAGTTTTCTGTTTACAGTTTGTAACAAGGGAGCATAATAATATAACCTCTTCACACTTTTTAGTTTTCTATAAACCGGCACTTTTACCTTGAAATCTATAACGTATTAATCATTAATGTATTTTACTTACTAAATACTATTCACTATTCACTAACGACTAACCTAAGCGGAGGTATTCAATGACCACTGAACTGATCTTTGGCATTATAGGAGGTCTGGGATTATTTTTATATGGAATGCAACTTCTAAGTGATGGCTTGCAAAAAGTTACCGGCGATAGAATACAGAAAGTTATGGAATTCTTAACCAATAAACCAATAATGGGTGTTGCAACCGGGGCATTAATAACTTCCATTATTCAAAGCAGTAGCGCAACAAGTGTTATAACTATCGGATTGGTTAACGCAGGATTACTAAGTTTAAAACAAGCTGTCAGTGTAATAGTGGGAGCAAATATAGGTACCACCGTAACCGCCCAGATTGTATCTTTTCGTTTAGAGAAATATGCTCTTCCGGCAATCGGAATTGGTTTTATAGTTAACTTTTTAGCCAAAAAAAGAAGCTATAAATATTTTGGCCAAATACTACTCGGTTTTGGTATATTATTTTTAGGCTTATACACTATGTCTCAAGCATTAAAACCATTAAGAAATTATACTCCATTTCTAAATTTATTAACAAATATTTCTCACAATCCTTTATTGGGTATCGTGGTTGCTGCAATCTTTACCGCTATAATTCAAAGCAGTAGTGCTACCACCGCAATAATCATTGCTATGTCCATTCAAGGAATAATGGGCATAGAAGCAGCAATCCCCCTTGTTCTGGGAAGCAATATAGGAACTTGTTTCACTGCAGTCATCGCTAGTATAGGAAGCTCGATAACCGGAAAAAGAGTTGCTATTTCTCATCTGTTTTTTAATATTGGAGGGGTTGTTCTATTTTTCTTTTTCCTAAGTAAGTTTTCATACCTGGTATCGTTAACCTCTTCAAGTATCCCAAGGCAAATCGCTAATGCTCATACTTTATTTAATTTAATTAATGCAGTAATATTACTTCCTTTTCTTTCTTTGTTTATTAAACTTGTGGTTAAAGTTTTACCAGGTGAAGAAATTGTCATCAAGAAAGGTCCTATTTACCTAAATAAAGATATGCTGAATACGCCATCTATAGCTTTGAGTCAGGCAACTAAAGAACTGGTTAGAATGGGCGAGATGGTTGAAAGCATGTTAAATGATGTAATGATGTCTTTTATTCAAAACGACTTAAATGTCCTAAAAAGTGTGTATTTAAAAGAAGAAGTGGTAAATACTTTAGAAAAGGAGATTACCAAATATTTAGTATTAATATCTCAAAGCTCTCTTAGCCCTGAACAATCAAAAAGACTAACCGATTTATTGAATATAGTAAATGACATAGAAAGAGTAGGTGACCATGCTGAAAATTTAGCTGAACTTGCTGAAGAAAAAATAAATGAAAAATTACCTTTTAGTGAAAAAGCTTTAAGTGAACTAAAATTTATGTTTTCTAAAGTGCAATTTTCTTTAAATAAATCAATCTCGGCATTAAGGAATAGAGATATAGCATTAGCTCGAGAAGTAGCTTTAAAAGAAGATGAAATTGATAAAATAGAAAAAGAACTTCGTGCTAATCATATAAAAAGGCTAAATCAAGGCATTTGTTATCCTGAATCCGGTGTTATTTTTTTAGATGTAATAAGTAACTTGGAAAGAGTTGGAGATCATGCTAATAACATTAGTTTGATGGTAATTGACGAACTGTCCAATGATTAGGGGAATATATGTCGTTAATATTATTAGGGTTAGTTCAGGGATTAACGGAATTTTTTCCGGTAAGCAGTTCCGGACATTTAGTTATCGCTAAGTATTTCTTACAAATACATCTACCAGGCGCGGCATTTGAAGCATTTTTACATTTTGGAACAGTTCTGGCTGTAATATTACTTTTTAGAAAAGAAATAAAAGGATTAGTAATTTCTTTTTTTGACAGTATTTATAAACTATTTCAAGGAGAAAATATATTAAATATTTTTAAAAATAATTCATCATCAAAACTTGCCTGGTTTTTGGTAATTAGCACCATACCGGCAGCAATTATCGGATATACCTTTAGTTCTTATTTTGAAATACTTTTTGGTAAGCCTATAATAGCTTCCTTTATGTTAACTATTACAGGAACCTTACTTTGGCTGGGTAATAAATATTACACAGGGGGCAACAAAAATATTTCAGAAATTACTTATAAAGATGCTATTATTATAGGAGCAGCTCAAGCTGTTGCTATTTTCCCGGGGATATCGAGGTCCGGTTTAACTGTTATTGCCGGATTATCAAGAAATTTAGATCGTGAATTTGCCGCAAGATATTCTTTTATACTATCTGTACCGATTATTTTAGGTGCTTCAATGTTTAAAGTGAGGGAATTATCTTCCCTAAATATAGATTCTTCTATTCTGATATTATCCGGGTTAGCAGCGGCAATATCAAGCTATGGGGCGATGAAAATATTTATAAGATTATTAAAAAATCGGAAAATATATTTTTTTTCATACTATCTTTGGATTATATCTGGTTTAACCATTTGGATATCTTTATCGAGAGGACTTTAATCATTTGAAAATAAAGAAAAAAAATACTAAAAATGAAACCATAAGTATAGTAATTATTGCATTTTCTTTATTGTATATTTTTGCCTTTATCTTCACTGATAAAATGGGAATTGTTGGAAAAATAATTTTTCAAACAGCAACTCGCACTATTGGCCTTGGTGCCTATATTTTCCCCATCTTGTTATTATTTTTGGGAATTGTAATCCTTTTTAATTATAAACTGCCTAATCCTTATCATAAACTCTTCGGTATTAGTTTTTTATTTATTATATTTCTTATATTTATTCATGTTAGATTACTTTTACTTGACAATTCATATTCATTGGCAATGAAAGGGGCTGGCGGAGGTTTGTTAGGTTATTATTTTGCCATGTCCTTATTCCTTTACTTTGGAACAAAAGGCGCTTATCTTGTTCTAATATCGCTCAGCTTAATATCTGCCTTATTCATAACTGATATTTCCTATTTTTATATATTTAGGAACCTGAGGAATAAAACAAAGATGATATTGAATAGTATTTACAATATTTCAAAACGCAAAAAAGTGCCCGAATATCAAGAATACGGAACAGATGAAATACCCAAAAGATCATTTAAAATAAAAAAAACCAGGAAAAAAGAAAAAAAATTAGAAGAGCAAGAAGAAGAAGAAGCAACTTTTGACAAAGATTACCAGATATCTAAACAGGAACCTAAAATAGACAGTTATCAGGTTCCACCCCTATCTCTACTATCTGATTCACACGCTGAAGAGAAAGCAGATACTAAATTAAACATTGAAGAAAATGTAAAAACACTCGAAAAAACCTTCACTAATTTTGGAATTGATGCAAAAGTCGTTGGGGTTATCCAGGGACCAACTGTTACCCGGTATGAAATTCATCCTGCACCCGGTGTTAAAATATCTAGAATAACTAATTTGAGTAATGATATTGCTTTATCCTTTGCAGTAGCCTCAGTCAGGATAGAAGCACCAATACCCGGTAAAAATGCCGTAGGAATCGAAGTCCCTAATCGTAAAAGAATAAATGTGTATTTAAAAGAAATATTGCAAAGTAGTGAATTTCAAAATGGAAAATATAAATTACCCATAGCTTTAGGAATAGATATTGGAGGCAAACCCATAATCGCAGATTTAACCGAACTTCCTCATTTATTAATTGCCGGGGCAACCGGGTCAGGGAAAAGTGTATGTATTAATAATATAATATTAAGTATTCTTTATAAACTAAGTCCGGAAACAGTGAAATTTCTAATGATCGACCCAAAGAGAGTAG
>MEYH01000033.1:8283-10939 GCA_001773955.1 Candidatus Sediminicultor quintus
ACAAATCAAGCCATTAAAGTATTAAACTGGGCGATTTCCGAAATGGAAAAAAGATTTAAAATATTTGCGGAAGCAGGAGTCAGGAATTTAGATGGTTATAACGAATATGTTATAAATATTAATAATGATACTGAACCCTTACCCTATATTATAATAATAATCGATGAATTGGCTGATTTGATGTTAACCTCTCCGGTAAAAGCGGAGGAATCATTATGTAGATTAGCTCAGATGACCAGGGCAACGGGAATACATTTAATAATAGCTACTCAACGTCCTTCTGTAGATATTATTACCGGTTCAATAAAGGTAAATTTCCCTTCCAGAATTGCCTTTGCGGTTTCTACTCAGGTTGATTCGAGAACTATATTGGATGTTAATGGTGCCGAAAAATTATTAGGGTATGGAGATATGTTATTTTCTCCGGTTGGTGCCTCCAAACCAATTAGGGCTCAAGGAGCTTTTGTAGTAGAAAAAGAAATTAGAAATGTGGTATCCTATTTAATGAAGTATTCCCCCTCTCTCGAATATGAACAAGAAGTGTTGGAATATAAAAAGAGTAAAGATCTACTACGAGAAACAGAAGAAGAGGAAGAAGATGAATTATTCAATGAAGCTGTTTCTATTATTATTAATAGTAAACAAGCTTCAATATCAATATTGCAGCGAAAACTTCGAATTGGTTATACCCGAGCAGCTCGATTGATAGATGTTATGGAGAAAAGGGGAATTGTAGGACCATACGATGGTCGAAATCCAAGAAAGATATTAATTTCTAACGACGAATATTTAAATAAATACGATAAATAAATTAGTCGTTAGTGAATAGTGAATAGTCGTTAGCCGAAAAAACAAGAAAGCAAAAATTAAAAAGGAATTAATCAATTAACCATTCCCGATTGGCAAATGTCATTCCCTCGGAAGAGGGAATCCAGTACATTTACCCATAAGATTATGAATCGGTGAATTGGCAAATAGGCCAATTGGTTAATGGTTAATTAAATAACTATATAACTTAATACTTATTTCTTAACGATATACGATATACGATATACTAAATACGAATTTGGTTTTTATTAAAAAATAATAGATATTTTTTAATTTTCAAGCAGGAAAAGAGATAATCAGTGTCGTATTATTATATTAAATGGGTAATTAATCGTAAATGTTCGGCAAACCATGTGTTATTGCGAGGAACGAAACAAATTCTTAAGGACAACACGGCACGCCGTGTTGCTACTATATACTAACGACTATTCACTATTCACTAACGATTAAATAAAAGAGGAGGTGATAGACGAACTATTTTTCTGACCGCATAAACCCTATTAAATAGGAGCATTTAACAGGGTAAAGGTAAAATTGGGTATTTAAGTATTTTCAAAAATGAAAGGAGATTTCAGAAATGAAAAAGTATTTATTAGGAGTAGTCATATTAGTAATAATATTAGGTTTATGTCTTTCTTCGACAGTTTTTTCTGCAGAACCACTTAAAGTTGGCCTGGTGTTTGATATTGGCGGAAAAGGAGATAAATCATTTAATGATTCAGCATCCCGAGGTTTAGCATGGGCAGCAGCTGATTTTGAAATCAAACGCATTGAATTAGAGCCAGGGGTAGATGCGGATAGGGAAGTAAATCTTAGAAACTTGGCTATGATAGGTTATGATTTAATCATCGGAGTAGGATTTTTATTTACTGATGCCATAAATACCGTGGCTGATGAGTTCCCTGATACTAAATTTGCCATTGTAGATGGATTTATTCCGGATAAGCCTAATGTAATGTCTCTGTTGTTTCCCGAACCTCACGGTTCTTTCCTGGTGGGTATGATTGCCGGCATGAAAGCACTGGAAGACGGAAAGGATACAGTTGGATTTGTAGGCGGAATGGATATATCGCTTATCAATGGATTTGAAGCAGGTTATATAGCTGGCGTTCATTATGTCTACCCTGAATGTAAAATTCTTTCAGCCTATGCTGGTGATACTCCCGTTGCTTTTGCTGACCCGGTAAAAGGGAAAGAATTAGCTTTGTCACAATACGATAACGGAGCATGGGTTGTCTATCATGCTTCTGGTCTAACCGGAGCCGGAGTTTTTGAAGCCGCCAAAGAAAGAAAAAGATTTGTAATCGGAGTAGACTCCAATCAGAACTATATGGGATATGTCGAGGAAACAAAAGAAAGTTTTGGTTTAACCAGTATGTTAAAGCAAGTCGACGTTTCAGTATATCTTGCCATAAAAGCAGCAGTTGAAGGAACTTTTAAAGGTGGTATAGAAGTATTTGGTTTAGATAGAACCGCTACCATTGGTGATGTAACATATTCAGGAGTTGGTTATGCTGTCGATAAGTACAATAAAGATCTTATCACTCCAGAAATGATTACCAAGGTCGAAGAAGCAAAAGCTAAAATCATAAGCGGAGAAATTGTTGTTCCCACCGAAGTAACTAAATAACATGTTTCTAGATTTATATTGGAGGTATTCATGCAATAATGAATACCTCCAATATATTAGAATTAAGTGTAAATTACTGAAGGAGGATTTATCAATTGTCCGAGATTGCTTTAGAGATGAAAAATATCACCAAACGATTCCCCCTTGTAGTGGCCAACGATAAAGTTAGTTTTACAGCCTACAAGGGAGAAATACATG
>MEYH01000034.1:0-2740 GCA_001773955.1 Candidatus Sediminicultor quintus
TACTGGTGCTCATACTCAAGCAGAGACCTTGGACGAACTTCAAAAAAATTTGAAAGAAGTAGTTGAATTATGCCTGGAAGAAATGACTTCAGAGGATAAGAAACGATTATCTGAATTTATAGGTATTCAACAGATTGAGGTATCAGCTTGAGTAAACTTCAGATTATTGATTTCAAAACAATGGAAAGATTACTGTTTCTGTTAGATTTTGAGAGAGTACGCCAAAAAGGAAGTCATGTTTTTTATAGACATTCAGATGGGAGAACCACTACAATTCCTCATCATCAAGGAAAAATTTTAGCTCGTCCATTAATAAGAGAAATCATAAGAGAAATAGAAGTTACTATTGATTATTATCATGAGCTTTTGAGAAAATTGTAATTATATGAGATTCAGTAATTTACGAAGAAAAAAGGGAGAGGAATAACAAGGGATAAAGTGGGAATGACACGATATAATAAATTTACCGGCAAGAAGATATTATCTGTTTTGGTCATACTTCTTGCTTTTTTTATTCTTTTAGGCCTATTTGTTGTGCCTAATTTGGGTCAGTGGCTGGTAGTGAATGATGAAGTGAAAGAAAGCGATATTATTGTAGTTCTTATGGGCAGTGTGTATGATCGAATTTTAGAGGCAGTTGATTTATATGATGAGGGTTATTCTGATAGAATAGCCTAAAGGTGCCTGGCACCTTTAGGCTACTTTTTAGCTTGACAAGTGGCTAAGATCAAATAATTTTTATTTTTATTGTTTCATAGTATGAAAAAAAAGTTCTATAATACTAATACGGGAAATATCGGTATAATATTTCAGAAAGCAGAATAATTGAGGAATGTATAAATAAATATTGGACCTTAAGAATTAAATTTTATTTAAGAAGGCAGGGAAATGATATTTACGTATATCCTCAAGTAAAGCAAAATCCCCATTTCGGTAAAAACATAAAAAAACTCGTAAACTATAAACCGGATACCTGTCGCTATAGAGTATGCAGTTACAGGTTTTTCTATGAGATTGATGACCAAAACAAAATAGTCTTTATGATATCTGCTGATAATCGCCAAAATACTTACTGATAATTAATTGAGGGAAGGAGAAGAAAGTTTTTTTAATAATTATTTTAAAAAAAGAGGATTTTTGAATAGTTTTGTAGAATATAAAGTAGAGTATTTAGTTTTAATAGATTTGTAATGATAGAGACCTGGATTCCTGCTTTCGCAGGAATGACAGAGAAGATTGAGATTGCCACACTTGCCTTTGGCAAGTTCGCAATGACAATTTGAGATTGCCACGCTTCAATAACTCAGAGCACGCAATGATCTTTAAGTGTGGAGGAAAATAAAAAGAATCTATGAAGAATATTATTAGAAGGTTTTCCTGGATTATTTTAGATATAGTTTTTATAAATGTTTCTTTGATTCTTTCTCTGATATTAAGATTTGGGGAAAGCTGGGGAACCTATTTTTATGTTTATCGGGAATTAATTATCTATCTTACCGGATTCTTTCTTTTATTTGCTGTAGTTTTTAGATTATATCAGAGGGTTTGGAGATATTTAAGTATCGGTGACCTTTTTTTGATAGCGGAAGTTGTTACCGGGGGGATATTTGTTACGGTTTTGTGTTTAAATTGGGTAAGAGGTATTGCTTTTCCGCGCACAGTTGTGGCTTTGACTTGGTTTTTTAGCCTGGCCTTGGTGGGGGGAAGCAGATTAGTCTGGAGATTATATTATGAAAAGAAAACTGGTTTTAAAAAGGGAGGGGAAAGAGTATTAATTGTGGGGGCAGGAGATGCGGGAGAGATTATTTCCCGGGAAATAATTAGGCGGCCGGATTTGGGTAAGTTAGTGGGTTTTGTGGACGATGATAAAGAGAAGATTGGAAAGAGAATTCATAATGTAAAGGTATTGGGGAATATTGAGGGGACAAATGATATTTTGGAAAAAGAACAGATTAGCACGGTTATTATTGCCATCCCTACGGCAAACGGTAATCAGATTAAGAGAATCCTTGATAATATAAGAAATAAGGAAGTGAAGATAAAGACCTTACCTGGATTGTATGAGCTGGTAGATGGCAGGGTCAGTGTTTCTCGGATTAGGGAGGTAATGATCGAAGATTTATTGGGAAGGGAATCGGTAGATTTAAATTTGGAGGAGATTTCCGGATATTTGGAGGGTAAAAAGGTGATGGTAACCGGAGGGGGAGGCTCGGTCGGAGGGGAGTTGGCAAGACAGATTTGTAGATTTAGGCCGAAGAGTTTGATTTTGTTAGATCATAGTGAAAATGGTCTTTTCCATATAAATCTTGAACTTGAGAGAAAATGGTCGAGAGTGGGAGAAGAAGTAAGAGCGAATATGGAGATTGTGCTGGTGGTGGCAGATATTAGAGATAGAGATAAGATGGAGAGAATATTTAAAAAGCATAAGCCGGAGGTGGTTTTTCATTCGGCAGCCCATAAACATGTCCCCATGATGGAATTCCATCCTGATGAAGCAGTGATGAATAACATTATCGGGACTAAGAATGTAGCAGAGCTGGCAGAGAGGTGTGGGGCGGAAAGGGTTGTAATGATTTCTACTGATAAAGCCATTAATCCTACCAGTGTGATGGGTGCAAGTAAGAGGGTGGCAGAGATGCTGGTAAGAGATTTGGGAAGCAGGAAGATAGAGGCAGAGGAGAGGATGGGAAAAGGGAAAAATAAAACTAAATTTGTAGCAGTTCGCTTTGGAAATGTATTA
>MEYH01000034.1:2804-5419 GCA_001773955.1 Candidatus Sediminicultor quintus
TGACCGATAGAGAGGTAAAGAGATATTTTATGACTTTACCTGAGGCGAGTCAATTGGTAATCCAGGCCGGGGCGCTGGGGAGAGGTGGAGAAGTGTTTGTGTTGGATATGGGAGAGCCTATAAAGGTGCTGGATCTAGCTAAGGAATTAATCCGTTTATCCGGCCTTGAAATTGATGTGGATATAGAGATAGAGTTTGTAGGTTTAAGGCCGGGAGAGAAATTGTTTGAAGAGTTATTGACCGAGAAGGAGAGAAGCGGAGTGCTGGGAAATAGCGGACATAAAAAGATTTTTATAGCCGAGACTGAAGAAGTTAACCAGGAAAAGTTGGAGAAAGATGTGAGGGAGTTGGAAGTGCTGGCAAGGGAGATGGATAGTGAAGGGATAGTGAGGAAGTTGCAAGAGGTCGTGCCGAGCTATAAGCCGAATAGAGGAATGCTGAAATAAAAAAGTGTCCTAAAGGTGCCTGGCACCTTTAGGACACTTTTTGGGAGTAGGTTTTTTAAAATGGTATTAACCAGAACAAGAGAAGAAATTTTAAGCTCTCCGAGATTAAGTGATAGCAGAGGATTATTTGGCGGAGTAGTGGTGATAGGTGGATCTAATATTGATTTGAGGGGGAGGCCTGCTGGGGAGGTGTTGGAAAGACATACATCCAACCCGGGCAAGATAAATATTGGTTCGGGAGGAGTGGGAAGGAATATTGCCCATAATCTGGCATTGCTTAATGTACCGGTTACTTTATTGAGTGCGGTAGGAGATGATGGAGAAGGGATAAGAATTTTGGAGGAGACCGGGAAGGCTGGAGTTATGATGGAGCAGATGATAATATCGGGGGAGCATCCTACCGGAATATACCTGGCGATATTGGATGAGAGAGGTGAGATGGAAGTAGCGGTCTCGGATATGCGGATTTTAGAGGAAATTACAGTGGAGTATCTGAAGTCAAAGGCTTATTTGATCAAAGAGAGCAAGATAGTGGTGATGGATACGAATATCCCTGAGCAGAGCATTGAATATGTGGTGGACCTGTGCAACAAGTTTAAAGTGCCTATTTTAGTGGAGCCGGTATCGGTGGAAAAAGCCAAGAAGTTAAGGAAGGTGCTGGACGGAAGAAGCGGAAAAAGAAGAGGAAGCGGAAAATGGAATATTGATTATATAACTCCGAGTGAGGATGAGCTGGAATCAATCTTAGGGGCGGAGATAGGTGGCCATCAGGATATGGATTTGGTGAGGGCAGCAGAGGAATTGAAACGCAGGGGAGTTAAGAAGGTGATTGTCACTTTAGGGAAAAGAGGAATATATGTCTCTAATGGTGAGGCAGGTGATTCAAGTGAGGGAGGACAGGATGAACCGAGTAAGTTTTTTTTGGCGCCCTATATAAGCAAGATAGTGGATGTAACTGGGGCTGGAGATGCGCTGGTGGCTGGCTTGGTCTATGGAATTTACAAAGGATATCCTTTGAAGGTGACGGCGAAATTTGGCTTGCAGGCTGCGGCTCTGACTATTTCCACAAAAGAAGCAGTAAGGAGAGATTTAAGCGAAGGGTTATTGAAAAGAAGGATGGAAGAAGAGAAATAAGAAGAAACGGAAGCAGGGAAGAGAGGGCAGGTATAAAAGTGAATGAAGAAAAGTTATTTGCTTTTAAAGATGAAATAAAAGAAGCTTTGGCAACAGGCAAACCGATAGTGGCTTTAGAATCAACTTTAATATCTCATGGATTTCCTTATCCGGAAAATTTAGAGGTGGCCGGGGAAATAGAAGAGATTATACGAGGATATGGAGTTGTACCTGCCACCATTGCTATAATTGGAGGGAAGATAAAAGCAGGCCTGACGAGCAGCGAATTGGAATTTATGGCAACTTCTAAAGATATTTTAAAAACCAGTAGGCGGGATTTGGCAGTGATAGCAGCAAAAGGTTTAAATGGGGCTACTACGGTAGCAGCAACTATGATAGTGGCGGAAAGGGCTGGGATAAAGATCTTTGCAACTGGCGGCATAGGGGGAGTACATCGTGGAGCAGAAAAAACTTTTGATATATCGGCAGATTTGCAGGAATTAGCACGAACACCGGTGGTTGTGGTGTGCAGCGGGGCAAAGGCGATACTTGATTTACCTTTAACCAAGGAATATCTGGAGACTATGGGTGTACCGGTGATCGGGTTTGGTAGTGAAGAGCTGCCTGCTTTTTATTGTCGGGAAAGCGGACTAAAGGTTGATTATGTGGCAAAAGATGAGGTGGAGGCAGCGAAGATAATAAGGGCTATGGAGGATTTAAAATTAGGAGGGGGAATAATTATTGCTAATCCTATTCCGGAGGAATACGCCATTTCAATGGAATATATGAATGAAAAGATAGAAGAGGCTGTTAGGGCGGCAGAGAAGGAAGGGATTAAAGGAAAGAAGCTAACTCCTTATTTATTGAACAAGATAAAAGAATTAACCGGAGGCAAAAGTCTAAAGGCTAATATTGAGCTGGTAAAAAATAATGCCCGGGTAGCTGCAAAAATCGCCTGTGAACTGATAAAATGAAAAAGTGTCCTAAAGGTGCCTGGCACCTTTAGGACACTTTTTCAAAAGAAAAGTGACAGGATCTAAAATTATTTACTTATTC
>MEYH01000034.1:5486-29782 GCA_001773955.1 Candidatus Sediminicultor quintus
TAAGCATGGCGGGAAAATTATGATTAAAACAGCGAAGGATTTAACCGTAGAAGAGATAAAAGAATATCGGGAGAGTTTAAAAAAGAGAGAAGAAAAGAAAAAAGAATATCTATTTCAAAGATATCAAGAAGCGTAGTCTGTAGCAAAAGTAGCATCTAAGCTTTTATATAGCAAATATCATGCTAAAAAAATTATTATCTTTGGTTCATTAAAGGATGTTTTATATTTTAATAAATGGTCTGATATTGATTTAGCTGTGAATATTTTATGAATTTTTAGAAAATTCATAAAATAATTTACTTTCTTATTATATTATTATGGTTAATGTTGTCTAAAGAGCAAAGAATATATATTAAAATAAGCAAAGAATATTTTAATGGGCAGTTGGTACATATTCAATGTCTGATATGCCTCACTTATGTGAAAAAGATAAAAAAGAGAAGATATGCATATTTCGTAATCTCTTCAAAGGAAGAGAAGACGTGTTTGCTAAATATTGGATAAGCCGAAGAACCGGGAAACAGGGTTATTCTCCAGTATGTAAAAATGAGTGGATTCCTCAGATTTGTAGAAAACCGTGTGAGAAATGCGGGAATAAGGAATATGTTTCCTTGGATGACTTTTGGATTGAGAAACATTTAAAGGGAGATATTATTATCGGAATCTATCCTATTCAACTCGATGATAGAGTGAATTTTTTGGCTTTTGATTTTGATAAGGGAAATTGGCTTGAGGATTCGATAAATTTATTAAAATTTTGCCAGAGCATTGATTTGCCAGCTTATTTGGAGAGATCAAAATCAGGTAATGGCGCACATTTATGGATATTTTTTTCTCAACCGATTAGTGCAGCAAAAGTAAGAGAATTTGGATTTATGCTTTTAAAGAAGGCTGGCAGCATTGCTATTGGTGCTATTGATAGCATAAATGATATTGATGGGATAAATAAAATCTCCAATATTGATACTAATGCCAATGACTATGCAATCGACATTAGCAGCACTGTTAATATTAAAAAAGATAATAGCGGATTTGATAGAATCTTTCCTAATCAGGATTTTTTACATGATGGAGGTTTGGGAAATCTTATCGCTTTACCTTTACAATATCAAGCACGCCAAAAGGGAAATACCCTATTTCTTGATCCGGAAAATAGCTGCACACCTTATATTAATCAATGGAATCTCTTAATTAATATTAAAAGAATTAGAGAGATTGATCTTGATTTATTTATTGAAAAAATTTCGGAAGATATCTTTTCATATCTATCAGGGTTTCCATCTAAATCCCCAGCTCAATCATCGATTCGAGATGCATCACAATCTTTACAACCATTTATATCTGAAAAAAAAGCTCTAAAAATTATTATTACTAATAATCTTTCAATTCCCATAAAAGATATAAATGAAGCATTTTATCAATTTTTAAGAAAAAATTTAATCATACATAATCCTATTTTTTATGATAAAAAGGCAAAGGGATTTTCTACCTGGGATACTCCCAAAATGATATATTGCCTAAATTCTAAAGGTAGCAATTATGTTATCCCCCGAGGATTTTTGAAAAATATAGAAAGATATTTGTTTCAAAATTCGATACCATTCCAAATTGAAGATAGAAGTATAAAAACTTCTAACCGGGTATTTAAATGTAAAATCAAAATTTATAATTATCAAAAAAAGGCTTTACAGGAAATATTGAAGAATAATACAGGTATTCTGGAAGCACCTCCAGGATATGGGAAAACTATAATTGCTTTGGCAACCTTAGTATATAGAAAACAGAGCACTTTAGTTATTGTCCATACCAGGGAATTGTTAGCACAATGGATTCAGAAAATCGGAGATGTTTTGGGAATAGAAAAAAGCGATATTGGCATAATTGGAGAGGGAAAGGAAAAAATTGGAAAGAAAATTACCGTATCTACCTATCAATCACTCGTCAGAAAGAATCTAAAAATATTAGTTGATAAAATAGGTTATGTTATTGTCGATGAATGTCACAGAGTACCAGCAAATACCTTCCAAAAAGTAGTAAAAGAATTTAAATCCAGATATCTTTTAGGCTTAACCGCTACTCCTTTTAGAAAAGATAAGTTGCAAAAATTAATGTTTCTCTATATGGGTGAAATCATTCATAGAATCGACCCAGATAAAATTTCAAGTGAATTAAAGGGTGTTGACAGTATCTTAGAAATAAGACATACAGATTTTTATCCAACTTTTGAAAAAATTAAAAAATATAAGAAGATTATTGAAGCACTGATAAAAGATGAGAATCGGAATAATCTTATTGTGAAGGACATTATCGATGAATATTCTTTAGATAAAAGTATTCTTGTGTTAACTGGAAGAAAAGGACATTGTTTAGAAATATCCCAAAGATTAGGACGAAAAAGTAAACATTCTATATTAACCGGAAATTTATCTCCAAAAGCACGAGGAGAAATATTGAAAGATTTCAAGGATAAAAAAATAGGGGTGTTAATTGCTACCGGACAATTAATAGGGGAAGGAATTGACCTTCCTTTTTTAGAAACATTATTCTTAGTATTTCCCACATCTTCAAAGACAAGATTAATCCAGTATATAGGAAGAGTACAAAGAAAAAATAAAGGTAAATCAATATCAAAAATTTACGATTATTATGATCGGTATGTCTCTGTTTTAAATATAATGTTTCAAAAGAGAAAAAAGATTTATGAGAAATTGGGAATAAAACAAATAAAACCAGATAATAAAGTATAAAAGTGTCCTAAAGGTGCCAGGCACCTTTAGGACACTTTTATAAAATATTTTTCTATAAAAGAAGGGTTTTTAGGTTTACTTGTAGGACATATATTTAGTATAAAGCATAGATTAATTTATAATAAAATAGAGGAATTCGGGGAATTTATATGGAAATAGTTATTGTCGGTGCGGGTCCTGCAGGATGTTATACGGCCCAATTGTTGAAGAAATATGGTTTTGAGGCCAGGATAATCGAAGAGCATCGAGAGGTGGGAAAGCCAGTTAGGTGTGCCGGGCTTGTAGGAAGACAAGTTTTTGAAAATACCCTGCTTCCGCTCTCTGAAAGCTCGATTATTAATCAAATTAATGGAGCCTTAGTTTGCTACAGAGATGATAGTTTTCAAATCAAGAGAGAGGGCGTAGCTTATGTAATTGATCGTGAGAAGTTTGATAAAAATTTAAGCCAAGGCTTGGAGGTAGAATACGGAAAAAAGTTAATAGAGATAAATAAGGAAGGGTCTGGTTATATTATTAAGACTGAAGTTGAGGATATTTATGCTGATTTAGTGATTGGAGCTGATGGAGCAAATTCCCGGGTGAGAAAATATATAAATTTCGTGGATAATAGTTATGCAAATAATAAAAAAAGAGGTAATATAAAATGCTATTTGGGAGTTCAATATAGAATAAAAGTAGAAGAGTATTTGCTTTGTAGCAAAATCACTCAGGTGCATTTTCGAGAAGGTATTCCTTTTTTTATTTGGGTTATCCCTGAGGGTAATAATATTTTCCGTGTGGGAGTTATTTCGGAAAATGCTCGAGAAGATTTACTAGGATTTTTACGGGATTTCAAAATTAAAGGAGAAATTATCGAAAAATTAGCCGGAATAATCCCTATAGGGCTAACGAAATACTATCACAAGAATATTGCCTTGGTGGGAGATGCGGCTGTTCAGGTAAAGCCTTTAACCGGCGGCGGGATATATTATGGATTAAAATCGGCAGAGCTTTTAGCAGAATGCATTAGAGATAATAGGCTGGATGGATACGATATACGGTTGAAGAAAAAATTTGGGAGAGAAATTAAATTTGGCTTAAAGGCTCGAAAATTATATGAAGAGATAAACGAAAAAGAACTAAAGAACATGTTTATACTGTTTAAGGAAAATGCCGGAATTATTGAGAGGACCGCTAATTTTGAAAATCATTCTGTGATTTTTATAGAAATTTTAAAAAATCCTAAAATACTTAGAGATGGCAGAAAGATTTTAAGCCGAAATATCGGGAAATTATTGTTTTAAAAGAGGAGGTACTAAATTGAAATCAATTATTCTTTGTGCCGGGAAAGGCACTCGCCTTAGACCGTTAACTCATACGAGCGCCAAACATTTAATTCCCATTGCTAATAAACCGGTATTATTTTATGCAATAGAGGCAATTAAGGATTGTGGAATAAAAGATATTGGCATAATCATTGGAGAGACCGGAGAGGACATAAAGAGTGAACTTAGAGATGGCAGTAAGTGGGGAGTGAACATTTCTTATATCGAACAGAAGGAAGCCCTGGGTTTAGCGCATGCGGTATCAGTGGCGCGGGATTTTTTGGGAGAAGATAAATTTTTAATGTATTTAGGGGATAACCTCCTGAAGAACGGGGTTGAAAATTATGCCAATAAATTTATTGAAGAAAATTATAATGCCTTTATGTTGTTGACTGAAGTGGATAATCCCAGGCAATTTGGCGTTGCTGAGCTGGAAGGAGGGATAGTTATACGGGTAGAGGAAAAACCTAAAGAGCCAGTCAGTAATTTAGCTTTAATCGGAGTCTATTTTTTTGATAAAAATGTTTATCAGGCTATCAAAAATATAAAACCTTCTGGTCGGGGAGAATTAGAGATTACCGATGCGATTCAGTGGATGATTGATAAGGGTTATAAAGTGGGGGCTGAAGTAATTAAGGGCTGGTGGAAAGATACCGGTAAGCCGGATGATATTTTAGAAGCCAATCGCCTAATTTTGGAAGATATTGAGAGGGATATTAGTGAGGCGAAGGTGGATGAGAAATCTGAGATTTTAGGAAGGGTAAAAATCGGAAAAGGGTCAGAAATTACAAATTCTAAGATAGTAGGCCCGGTAATAATAGGAGAAGGGGTCAGAGTGCTTGATTCTTATGTGGGTCCTTTTACTTCCCTTTCAGACAGAGTGGAAATACGAAAGAGTGAAATCGAATGCAGTGTAGTTTTAGAAGGGAGCAAACTGGAATACATAAAGGGACGAATGCAAAGTTGCCTTATCGGAAAAGGCGTGGAAATTTATCATTCTAAAGACCTCCCCCGAGTATACGAATTTACTTTAGGTGACCACAGTAAAGTCGGTTTATTATAGAGGTAAAAAGTTTCCCAAAGGTGCCTGATACCTTTGGGAAACTTTTTTAGAAGGAAGTGCCTAAAGTGAGGTAGATATCGTATCCTTTGGGGTCGGTCAGGGCTTTGGCTGCCCCCAATCTTAGGGTAAAGGGAGAGTCGTATTGGTAATTAAAATCTGCTTTTAGTTCTACTCCGATACTTGATTTAAAATCCTGCCAGATAGAATTAATCTCATTTTCTTCATTGGTTTTATTTAAGCTGGCGCTTGCGCTGGAGCTGGCGCTTTCCCAGGCATTTCCAATATCGATAAAGAAGGCACCGGAAAGTCTTTCTAAAAAGATGTAAAGGGGTCCAATTTGAAGGCCGTGCTCGATGTTGGCCAGAGGGAAGCGATATTCCAAACTGGTTAAAATGAGATTATTTCCTTCAAGGGTGGCAGGTTTATAACCACGCAGAGAGAAGGTATTCACCTCAGTACTACTAAGATTATCCGCCGAATAATTACCTCCCAATTTAAATTTTTCTCCACCTAAATCTGATTCTAATATGCTTGAAGAGCTGGTGCCGGCTACCAGGCGAAGAGCCAGGACCTGATGCGGGGAGGGGAGCGGTAGAGGAATAAATTTTCTACCATCAAAGATTAATTTATCAAAAGTATAATCACCGCCTAAGGCTTTATCGGCATGTTCATAGGTTAAAGAGAAGGAGTTACCTATTTCGGGGCTGATAGAGAATCCATATTTTTCCGCATCAGAATAGGAGTAGCCTAATTTTAGACTGGTGATTTTTTGCGGGTCGGTATTTAAGAGAGATGGCGCATTGGATGTGCCAGAAAAGAATTTTTCATATTGATATCCAAGAGAAAAGACCTGCCTGTATTGACGGGAATTTGTGGTGGAAGTAGTCTGTCCTTTTAATGGGAAATAAACATTTATGCCGGTTTTCCCTTCTTCCCACCAGGAGGTTGGGGTTTGTGAGGCCAAAACAGTATTACCAGAAAGATAAAAATTGATGATAGGAAGGTAGCTATAATTATAATAATTGAGGTTGTAGGATAGGCTATTATTGAATATCCCATAAGTAACGCTTAAGGGCAGGGAATAAAATCCCAGGATATCTTCCGATTTAGTTGAAAAGCCAATTCCCAGGCCGCTTTCAGTAAGCCGGGCAGCGGGAATCCAATAGGTGGGAGGCCAGAAAGAGGTTAAAGGACGGTAAGGGTGGATTGGATAATTATTTTTAGAATTAGAATTTGAATTTGAATCAGAAGAGGTATTTAGGTCTTTAATGAATGGTTGTTCTTCCATAATTGTGGTTTCAACATATTCTATTTTAATTTCGGCCCACTGGTTGGGGCTCGAGTTCGGGTTCATCACTTCCACTTTCATAAGGTGCAGTTCGTATCCGGTGGCATGATAGGAAATAAAGGCTAACTGGGTACCATCGGGAGAGATGGCGGGCTGAAATGCCCCACCCAGGACATTGGTTACCTGATAGAGTTTGTTGTTGAGGAACGAAAAGGCAAAAATATTATAAATTCCGGTACGGTTTGAGGCAAAGAAGAGATATTGCCCATCGGGAGACCAACAAGGGCTAAGGTCAATAAATTTATCTTGAAAAATGGGTTGAATGGATTGAAGAGCAAAATTATCGATATTACCGGGGTTAAGATTGTTAGTTCTACGATTGTCGGCATCAAGATTTAAGATATATATATCCTGGTAACCCTGGCGCCAGGCAGAAAAGGCTATTCTGTCCCCTTTGGGAGACCAGGATGGTTGATATAATTGGGTTCCGTCACGAAAATCGGTTAAATAGATAATTTCCTTTTTGGTAATTAGTTTATAGGTGGGCTGGACTTCATTAATCGATGAGTTTGGGGAAGGTAAATTAATTAAAGCTAAATTATTTGTTCCTGATTGATTAATAACTGCCACGATTTGAGGATTTTCCGTTTCCGGGTTAGGTGACCAGCTGGGATCGCGAGCCCGCAGCCCTTCAGAGAGGCGGGTCTCTTTTTTTGTTTTTAAGTCGAATAAATACAGGTCATAAAAATTATAAAATTGTTCATAGTCGTCTAATTTAGCATAAATTATTTTAGAACCGTCCGCAGAGAGGCTAAAAGTAGAATCTCGGCCATAAGTTCTTCTAATTAAAGGTTCTTTTTCAGTAGAACGGGGAGTTAAGGGTAAGGGGAGAGAAGAGTTTAAAGGGTCGATAATTTGAATAAAGGGATAGGAATGAGGCGTAGAAACTCTGACTGCTATTTTATCTCCTTCGGGGGCGGAAAGCCAATGGGGATAATCGACCCAATAATGGTATTTAGTTAATTGCTGAGAAGAAGTAAGATTTTTTTGAGAGAGAATTTTTTGCGCCTGGAGTTGATATTTTTCTTTTAAATTTTCTTTCCAGCTTTGGTACAGTTCCTTCAGGTTCAGGCCTATTGCTCTTTTTACGGCATAGTTAAATCCTAAATAGGGATATTCACAGAATATTTCACTCATGGTAATGATTTTATCTTCCCCGTATTTTTGAGCTATAAAATGGACAAGGGATTGGCCATAGATATAGGGTGCAGTGCCGTCAGGCCAGGAAGTAAGATAATAACCATTTATCTGATCAATGGTGTTAAATTGGTCCTCCAGGGCTGCCATGCGAAGATACATATCATAACGAGCATCTATTCCTCGGCCTCCGGCGGTAAATTTAGTTTCATTGTAAACCGCAAATCCCTCGATTGACCAGATGGGCTGGAGGGCATTGGGAGTGAGTATCTGACCAAATAGGGCGCGCAGGGCAGTGGTGGGCCCAGAGGTCATCTCGAAATGAGCCAGGTGGGTGTATTCGTGAGTGATTACCATTTTAAGCCAACTTTTAAATTTCATATCAAAGGATTTGGCTGTGGGGGCAGTCAGGGAAAGGCGAATCACCCGATGAGGAAAAGAAGTGGCAAAGCCCAAGGCGTAATCAGAAAAATCTTCCATAATTATGGCTATCTTTTGCAGGTGGTGATGCTTGTTGGGCGAACCAAGCTGAGCATTAATCTGGTGGTAAGTTTCCTCAGCAATATTAGCTACCTGTTGGGCTAATTGTTCATTATGGTAACTGAAATCGTCTTCATTTTGTTCATTGTTTTGCAATTTAGAAAAATAGACTGAAAAATGAGGGCTTTCCAAGACCTGCCAATTCAAGCCGGGGTCATAGCGAACAGCTTCCACACTCATAACTAATGGTGAGTATATTACCAAAACTATTACAATAGTGATATAAATAAAAAAATTTAATATTTTTTGCATATTCTCATACTTCTTCTCAAAAAGTGTCCTAAAGGTGCCTGGCACCTTTAGGACACTTTTTTATAACAATAGGTTTTTTTTAATATAATTTAGCCAGAGTTGGTATATACGATCAGAGATTATATCTCTATCCACTTTTTTGCATATTTTTAGTACGCTTGAACTGGATATTTGTAGAGAAGTTGCTACATCTTTTACTCTATAACCCTCTTTTATCAATAGATATACCAGTAAATGTTTTAATCGTATATTGGTTTCTATGCTTCCAATTTGTTCTTTTGTTTTCCTTAATATATTTTCTATATTTCTGGGTGATTTATTTTGTATTTGATTTGAGGTTATTTTGGTGATATTTTGGAGGATTTTTTCTGGGCCATCTTTTTGAATATTTTCTTTTACGAAATTTACAAAATTTTCCGGACTGGTTTGACAAAGTTTTAAGAATTCCCGAATGTTCAACCAAGGGGGAACGCTTTTGTTTTGATTTTGGGTAGAGAGAAAATATTGAAAACTACTCCAGGGGTATTCTTCAGGAGAATCCACTAATCCGGCCTCTACCGGATTTAGGCTTATATAAGAAGCTGCACTATATAGATAAAGAGAATTTAGGACAAGATGGCTTTTGTATCGGTCCTGAAAGAGGTGACCTTTTCTAATGTGTCTTATGTTGAACCAGTGGGCGTAAGAGGAATTTAAAAACTGCATGGCTTGAGAGAGATTTGCTTCTTCTGTCTTTAAAAGAAGGTGAAAATGAGTATCCATTAGTGTATAAGAGAAAAGGAGAATTTTGTGGGAGGTAACCATTTTTTGTAGAAGTTGTAGAAATTTATTTCTATCTATATTATCAGTAAATATGTCAGTACCTTCCACACCCTTACCAATTATATGATAGATAGCATTTTTATCTTCTATCTCTGTTCTATTTCTTCTTGCCATAATGTAATTATTATATCTTTTATAAATAAATAGTTCAAGGGATCTTGGCATAAAAGCTGCTAAAAAGTTTCCCAAAGGTGCCAGGCACCTTTGGGAAACTTTTTAGATAAAATTAAATTAAATTATGTTGGAGTTTTAGAAATAAGTGGTGTATAATTAATTTCAGTTGCATATTTCGGATATTCAAAAGGAAAGGTGGAGAGAATGGCTCAAGAACAGGTGAATATAAAAACCAAAACTGCAGCAAGGGTAAAAAAAATAAAGAAAAGTGATTTGTGGTTTTATATTATAATTATCATATTATTGGTAACCATGTTTTTATGGTATATTAGGCAGTTAGGATACCTACCCTTATGGATAGATAAGCAGGCTTCGACTCTTATTACAGAAATAGACCCTGCAACCAGAGAGAGAAGGGCGGCTTTTAAAATTATAAATGCTCATGAACATGTCCAATCAATCAGCAATATTCCTCTTCTCCTTAAGGTGATGGAAGATTGCCAGATGGAAAAAATGATTCTGCTGGGAACCTCAAAATACACTTTTTACTTAAATCCTAAGTATGGATTTAGTGAATATGACAAGAATAATGAAGAAATAATAAACATAAGCAAGAAATATCCCGATAAATTTATAGCATTATGCACGATCGATCCCCGCGATGAAGACAAATTGGAAAAATTAAAGAAATTTATTGCTGAGGGGGCTAAAGGCTTGAAATTGTATAATGGCCATGGCTATTTCTATGATAATTTCTTTCATCTCCCCTTAGACGATCCCGGGATGATGGAGGTATATCAATACTGTGAGGAGCAAGGGGTACCCATCCTTTATCATATCAATAGTGGTCGTTTTTTAAACCAAATGGAAAGAATTTTACAAGCCTTCCCTGATTTGGTAGTTATCGCCCCTCATTTTATTTTGACTTCCAGTAATCTTACACTCTTAAGCAGACTTCTTGATACTTATCCCAATTTATACACTGATATAAGTTTTGGTCATCCCGATTTTCAAGTTGCCGGGTTTAAAAGGATTTCTTATAATGCTGTGGCTTTTCGAGAATTTATGCAGAAATATCGTAACCGTATAAACTTCGGAACAGACATAGTAATTACCTACTACCGGGCGAAAAGCAGTAGCTATATTGGTGATATTACATTAAGTTACTTCAATATGTTAGAAAAAGAGGAATTTACTTTACCGGATTCGATTTATAAGATGATGGGTAAAAAAGCTCGGGAGCAAACTGATCCCAACACTGTTTACAGAGGGCTTAATCTCGATGATGAAACTTTAAGAATGATTTACCATGATAATGCAGAAAGGATTTTCGAAAAATGAAATGAATAAAATAAAAAAAATAGAATTAGTCAGAACCAGCAAAACCATCAGAGCCAGAGGTATTCCATATTCACATTACCATTTGTAGCAAGACACCCGCTAAATGATACCAAAAGTAAATCTTAATTACCTTAAAACGAATCGAAAAATATTTAAAAAAAGGAACGTATTAAGAGATGAAGAGATTTTTTGCATTATTATTTGAATTAGTTATTGTAATATTAATGGTGGGAGGCTGTGTAAATTTTGAGGCCATCTTTCCTTTTCCAAATAACCCGCCAGTTATAATTTCTGAACCTATTATCACTGCTGCAGAAAATAATCAATATTCTTATCAGTTAGAAGCAAAGGATCCCGATGGGGATAACCTAACTTATCTTCTTATCCTCAGTCCAGAAGGCATGAGTATTAATAGTAAAAGTGGTTTATTAACCTGGACACCTAATAATAATCAGGTAGGGATTCATCAGGTAACCGTAGAAATTTCTGACGGTAAACAGAGCGTAACTCAGAGTTTTAAAATTGAAGTTTCTAATGTGAATAATCCTCCATACATTTTTTCTTATTTCCCTATTAGTTTAAATTTTGGAGTAAATGAAGGGAACTCAATAAAATTTGAAGTTCAAGCTCATGATATTGACTTAAACGCAGTATTAAATTACCAATGGTTTTTAAACGGAAAAGAAACGTCAAGCTCCTCCGTTTCGGGAAATGATTCAAAAAGTAGCTGGATTTATTCAGCCAGTTACGGAGATTACAGTCAGAAAATAGTAAAAGTATTAGTGGGCGATGGAGAATTAGAAGATTATGTACAGTGGAATATAACAATAAATGACATTGCCCCTCCTGCCCAACCTACCTTAGATGTCGTGCTTTCTCCAACAAATGTTTCACCCCAAACTCTTTCTGGAACTAAAGAATCCAATACTTCAATTTGGATCAATGGAACAAAATTTATATCGATAAATTCTGATATTGTTTGGTCATACACCTTTGATTTATTTGAAGGAAATAATAAAATATCAATAACCTCTCGTGATGCCTCTGGAAATGAAAGTAGCGCAGTAACTACCGATATAGTTTTGGATACAATTACACCAGCAACCCCTAGTTTAGAACCCGTAATTTCACCAACTAACATTTCTTCTCAAACTTTGTCTGGTATCAAAGAGGCTAATTCTTCGATTTTAATTAACGATACAGAAGTTATCTCTATTAATTCATCTACAGATTGGTCTTATTCTTATAATCTTTCTGAAGGAACCAACAATATCTCAATTGCTTCTCGCGATACTGTTGGTAACGAAAGTTCCGCAGCAACTATAACAATAGAATATGACCCAAATATTTATGTAGATATAGGAAACATTAGCGGAATCGAAGATGGAACCCAAACTCATCCATTTAATTCTATAACCGAAGGAATAGAGGCGGTTGCCTCTGGAAAATCGGTTATAGTGGCCGCAGGGACTTATAATGAACAACTGATAATAAATAAAAGTATTGCTCTTCAAGGGATAAGTCGGGATAATACTTTTGTAACCGGGAGCGGCTTAACTGGAAATTTAATCAGTTTGGAAGCAGATAATATTACTATATCTGGTTTTACCATTAATGGCAGCAACAGCACTAGCGCCGGAATTTATTTTGACAATCATTCCTTTATAAATATAAATACTAACCTGATAAAAAATAATAAAGATTATGGCGTAAGCTATATTAATTCAAGTCCTATAATTGAAAGTAATAACATAGAGAATAATAACAGTAGTGGAATAAAGGTTGCAACAAATGGGGCAGGCATAATCCGTAATAATTCTATAGTATCTAATCAACATGGCATACGCACTTATGGAGATTCTCGTCCTGAGATTGATAGAAATAATATCAGCAATAATAATAGTGGTATTTTTTGTCGAGAAAGTGCCACTCCAATTATTTCTTACAATACTATTAGCAATAATTCTGGATATGGAATTCTTATTGATGATACTTTAAGTAATTCAGTTAATCCGGATATCGGTGGCGGGTATGGGGGAAGCGATGGTCAGAATAAAATAACAGGAAACAGCATTCACGGTGTGAGTAATAAAACTACTCACAATATTTACGCCAAATATAACTGGTGGGGGGATGCTGCTGGACCTAAATATCCAGGAAATCCCAATAATGCCACTATTTCAAGCGACTGGGCTTATTGGAGCGAAACAGGCGGCAATATTATCTTTACTCCTCATTTAACTACTGAGCCCTAATCTTATAAAAAAATTTCCAAAGAATACCGGTACCAATTTGTCCAAAAGTGTCCTAAAGGTGCCAGGCACCTTTAGGACACTTTTTTGGCATAAAATTTGTTATTTGTGCTTGCTTGAATAGAGGTTGTGTGGTATGTTATAGAATATAGAAAGGTAGGCTAAAATATGGGGAGGAATGAGCCATGGGAGAGAAAAGAAAAAATAAAAACGACAATATAAATATGTTAGATAGAGATTTTTCTGAGTTGGATAAAGCTAACATGATAGAGTTGTTAGAGGAATTTCCGCAGAAGATGAGAGATGCCTTGCGTTTAGGAGAGGAATTTATTATTCCTACCAACCTTTTACCTAATCCCACTGCTGTGCCGGCTTATGCCACCCCCACCGCCCCTACCTCTACTTCTACCCGGAATTTTAAAAATATCGTGGTATTGGGAATGGGTGGTTCAGCCATTGGCGGGGACCTATTATCTGATTATTTAGCCGATGAATTATCAATTCCTATAGTCGTCATTCGCGGCTATGATATACCCAAATTTGTAGATGAAAATTCTTTAGTTTTTACCGTCAGTTATTCGGGAAATACTGAAGAGACTATCTCTGCCTTGAAGAAATGCTTGGAAGCCAAAGCCAGAATCATTGCTTTAACTTCAGGGGGTAAATTAGCGGTCCTTTCTCAAGAGAATAACTTTCCTGTGATTAAAGTACCAGCAGGAATTCAGCCTCGAGCCGCTATTTCTTATCTGTTCTTTCCTATATTAAAAGCTTTAGAAAGGCTGGGCTTGATAAAGGAAAAAAGCAGCGAGATAGATGAGACAATCAGCATTTTACAAGACCTTTCTAGGGAATACTGTGCTAAATCCCCCAGTGAAAACAATTTAGCCAAGAAGGTGGCCTTGAGCCTGTATCTGCATCTGCCCCTGATTTACGGTTCTGAAGGATTGTTAGAGGCAGTGGCGATGCGCTGGAAGACCCAGATAAACGAAAATAGTAAATGGCCCTGTTTTTGGAATGTATTTCCTGAACTCGACCATAACGAAATAGTGGGCTATGAAATAGAAAATAACATAAACCGACAGGTTAAAATTATTTATCTTCAAGACAAAGAAGGTCTTTTGAGGGTGGAGAAGAGACAGAAAATTACCCGTAAGATTATCCAAGGCAAAGTAGCCGAGTTTATAGTTTGCCCTACCAAAGGTAAAGGAAAAATGTCCCGCATGTTTTCACTAATTTTCTTAGGCGACCTGGCGAGCTATTATTTAGCAATATTAAATCAGGTTGACCCTTCACCAGTAGCCTGTATAGAGGATCTAAAGAAAGAATTAGCCAAATAAATTAATAATTTACGAATCAAAAAATTGATTAAATTGATTAATTGGCCAGTTAGAAAATAAGTTAATTGGTAAATTGGTGAATTAATAAACAGGAGAATATTTATTTGAGATACATTGAAGTTGGAGTTATTGCCTTTATAGTCTCGTATATTTTAACTCCCTATATGGCGCGTGTAGGGAAAAAGCAAAATATGATGGACCTGCCCGGTCATCGTAAAATACACGAGGAAGCTATCCCCAATTTGGGAGGGATAGTTATTTTTTTTGGATTTTTACTGAGTCTGCTCTTTGTGGTGCAGATAGAAGGACAGATTAAAGCCCTCTTGATAGGAGGGGTAATCATATTGTTATTAGGGGTGGTAGATGACATAGTAGATCTTTCTCCCAAGCATAAATTCATTATTCAAATGGTTCCTGCCTTAATAGTGATTATATATAACAGTGATTTAATAAATAGTTTTATAGTTAATCAATTAAAAATTTTTGATCTGTTAGGTTATCTTCTTTATCCTATTTTAATCTTCTGGATAGTGGGAGTAACTAATTCCATCAATTTGATAGACGGTTTAGACGGGCTGGCTTGTGGAATTTCCCTTATTGCCTTAGTTACTTTTCTTATTTTAGGCTTAAGACAAAATTTAGAGGCTCTCGGTCTTATATCTATTGCCCTGACGGGGAGCATGTTAGCTTTTTTAAAGTTTAATTTTTACCCGGCTAAAATCTTTTTGGGGGATTCTGGCAGTACATTTGCCGGTTTCATGTTGGCTTCTATAGGGGCTTTGTGGGTATTAAACAGTGGGAATGCCTTTTTTATGTTTATTCCTATTATTGTGCTTGCTCTACCTATTTTTGATACCTTGTTTGCTATCTGGAGGAGATACCGGGGGCATTATCCTATATTCCAGGCCGATAAAGGGCATCTCCACCATCGACTTTTGGCTCGGGGAATGGCACATAAAAATGTGGTGTTTATATTATGGGGAATAAGCGCCATCTGCAGCGTAATCGCCCTTGTTTTAGCATTCTAATGTAAAAAGTGTCCTAAAGGTGCCAGGCACCTTTAGGACACTTTTTAGTGACGGAAAGGAAAAGAAACATGGAATTAGAAAAGAGAAAGGAACAGGTAAGTGAAAATAAAAAAACCACCGTTTTAGTTACCGGCGGGGCGGGCTTTATCGGTTCACACATGGTAGATTTACTCATCAAAAATAATTATAAAGTTGTGATAGTTGATGATTTATCTTCTGGCCGAGAGGAGAATATTAATAAAAATGCTCGATTTTATAAATTAAATATCACCGATCAAAAAGGATTAGCTGAAGTGTTTAAGAAGGAAAAACCTGATTATGTATGCCATGAAGCTGCCCAGATCAGCGTTTCTTTTTCGGTAAGAGAACCTTTGTTTGATGCTCAAACTAATATTCTTGGTTCCTTGAATTTATTGCGATACTGCGTTAATTACCAGGTTAAGGGAGTAGTTTTTGCCTCCAGTGGTGGGACTATTTATGGAGAGCCAGAGCATTTCCCCATCAGCGAGGATTACCCTTTCAAGCCTCAATCGCCTTATGGAATTAGTAAGGTCGCTATCGAGTATTATCTTGATTTTTATCAGAAAAATTACCATATTCCATATGTAGCGCTAAGATATGGCAATGTCTATGGGCCCCGACAGGACCCTTATGGTGAAGCCGGTGTTATTGCTATATTTATAGAAAAGATGCTAAAAGGAGAGATTCCTACTATAAATGGTGACGGAGAGTATATCAGAGATTATATTTATGTAGAAGATGTGGCTCAAGCTAATTTACTCGCCCTTCAAAATATGGTAAAATCATCTAAGGTTGTTCGGAAAATAGAAAAAGCTAAAGAAAAAGAAAAATTAGCCGAAACCGAAGATGAAACTAAAACTGAACCTAAACCTGAAAATGAACTTAATGGCTTCAATCTGGGTACCGAAAGAGGAATTTCGGTAAATGAAATATTTTGTCTTTTAAAGGAGATTATAAAATTCCCCCACCCGGCGCATTATGGGCCTCCCAGGGCAGGGGATTTAAGGAAGAATATTCTGGATTGCCACTTAATTAAAGATGTTTTAGGATGGCAGCCACAGTTTGACTTTTCAACGGGTTTAGAAAAGACAGTTCGCTGGTTTAAAGAGAATATTCACTAATTATTTTAATTTTAGAAATTTATCCTAAAAAGAAGGAATTTAGAATGCTTTTGTCGAATAAAGGTAATTGGATTAAGTAGAAAAAAACTTGAAAACAAAGAAGCAGAAAGGTAAGTCAAAAATAAGGATAAAAAAGAAATAAATGAAAATGATAGAGGAAAATATATTTATATGTTAGAAAGCGGAATGGTGTTTAAAATTACAGGTATCGTTGTATGTAGTGTGCTGATGGTCATCTTGGGGAAGATAGACAAAAAGAGAAAAATTCCCACAGGGGTTAAATTAATATTTCAAGTTTTAATTTCTTTAATTATAATTTATTCTGGAGTAAAAATAGAATTTTTGCGAGCTCCTTCCTCCTCATCGGGAGGGTATCTTTATCTTAGCTATTTATCTATCCCTCTAACCATAATCTGGTTGATAAGTATTACTAACTCTATCGGCCAGGCAGATGAACTGGGAGATATCACTCCTTATATTGTCTTTATCGCTTCCCTCACTTTTTTAGTGGTCTCTCTTGTCCAGAGACAGGGATTAATTTTAGCAGAATCTCTATCTTTGATTATGGCGGCGACTTCATTTATTTTTATTAAATATGTCCCCCGAGGTAAATTTTCTTCCTATTATATGTCTTTTGGATTTATATTAGCAGTGATTGCTATCGTGGGTGTATCCAAGAGTACAGCAGCTTTGACTTTATTGATTCCTCTTTTAATTTTAGGCGTACCGATTATAGACAGCTCATATTCTATTGTAGCTAATTATGCCCGTCAGGAAAGCTCAATCCCGGTTATAGGAAAATTACCATTATTTTCAGAGAGCGGGAGCGGAGGCGAAAGTGGAGGCGAAAGCGGAAGCAGGTTACGCCAGAAACTCCAATCTTATGGATTTTCGGCTCAAGGAGCGAATTTAACTATTATCAGGGTCTCTCTCTACTTAAGTTTATCAGCTTTTATTATTTCTATATATCAGAATTTCTATTTACTATTAACCTTGACTGCTTTTGGTTGGGTGGTTTTTGAATTACTGAAGAATAAGGTTCGGTCAGAGGAATTGATTATAGGAAGAGACATTCTAACTAACCGCATAAAACTCTTTCAAGTGGGAATTGACCAGGCGGATAATCAAAAAACTATTCAAAAAATAGAGGAATTTATTATATCTAAAACACCTCATCAGATTGTTACTCCGGATACTTTGGCTGTATTACGAGCAAGAAAAGACCCGGAGTATCACACCATATTAAAATCTGCAGATTTGGTTACCCCTGATGGGGCAGGTATTTTATGGGCTGCCAAAACTCTAAATTATCCTTTACCTGAAAGAGTAACCGGTATAGACATAATACATAACATATGCCGATTGGCTGCCAAGAAGGGATATTCCTTATATTTATTAGGCTCTTATCCTGGGGTAGCTAGTGAGGCTGCCTTAAATTTAACCAGGGAATATCCGGGAATAAAAATAGCTGGAACCCATCATGGTTATTTTAGTTATGAAGATTCTCAAAATTGTGAAGATGTTAAAAATGGTGATGGCGTTAGGAATAAAAAAGAAGAAGAGATTATTGCCGAGATCAAAGAAAATAGACCGGATATATTACTGGTGGGTATGGGTGTGCCCAAACAAGAAAAGTGGATTAATATAAATTTAGAAAAATTAGATGTACCAGTATGTGTAGGGGTAGGCGGAAGTTTCGACGTCCTTTCCGGCAGGATACCGCGGGCACCATTGTGGATGCAAAGACACGGAATGGAATGGATTTATAGATCGATTAAGCAGCCAAACAGGACTTTCCGAGTTTTAGCCCTTTTTTACTTTATCTGGTTGGTAGTTATAGGGAAAATAGTTTATTCTCTAAAAGAAGTAGAATAATAATCGATAATAGATAATGCTTAATAAGCAAATGATAATTAATTGAGATAACCCAAAAATAATAGAAGTATAGGGAAGTATAGGATAGTAATTAATTTAGTATCTTAGTATTAATGTATTATTTTAATGGTTCTTAATAGCTATAGATAATAGAATTATAATATTACCGATCGTTCTATTTGCTTATTTCTAAAGTCCTAAATATTAAAATGATTAAATTCCCCTCACTATATCTTAGATAAGCTCACCCTTTATTGTATATCAATATCCGTTTTTCTAATTAATCAATTAAATAAGGAGATACTGATGAAAGTTTTGCTTAAAGGTGCAATAATTGTAGTTGCCGTAGTCATTCAACTTACCCTTATTAATTCGGTTGCCATTTTGGGATTAAAACCTGATTTGATAATGGTAGTAGTAGTAGTTTTTTCCTTGCTGAAGGGAGAAAAAGAAGGGATTATATCCGGATTTGCTTCCGGCTTTTTGCAGGATATCTTTTCTACCAGCCTCTTAGGAATAAATGCTATGGCAAAGACGGTGATAGGTTTTACCTGTGGAATTTTAAAAGAAAAAATATTTCATGAACATATATTATTTATTATTCCGGTAATAACTTTTATTGCATCATTTATGCAAAGTATTTTAGTGTTTTTGCTATTACGCGCTTTTGGAATTGAATATAACCTGGCCTGGAGCTTAAAAAAGATAGCCCTTCCTGAAGCTTTATATAGCAGCCTGCTATCACCTTTTATTTTTTTAATAATTAATAAGCTTTTCCAGTTGACTAAAGAATAAAATCACAAAAGTGTCCTAAAGGTGCCAGGCACCTTTAGGACACTTTTGTGATTAAAATTGAGGAGCAATTATGAGGGAATCTTCTACCGTTCCAGAAGATGTGAAACAACGGCTAAACTGGTTATTGATATTTATAGTCATCTGTTTTTTAATTTTAGCTATTAGTTTATGGTATTTGCAGATGATTAGAGGAGAGGAATTTAAGGGAAGAGCGGTAGAGAATTGTATTCGTTCCCTGGCAGAAGATGCTCCGCGGGGCAGGATTTATGACCGCCAGGAAGAAATATTAGTTACTAATCGTCCGGTAGTAGTAGTTTCTATAATCCCGGCAGAGGTTGATGATTTAGAAAAACTGAGTGAAAGACTAAGTAAAATTATAGGTATTTATCCGGAAGAAATTTCGCAGATAGTAAAAAATTACCGGGAAAATCCTTTTAAACCGGTAAAAATTCTGGATGATTGTAACACAAATATGACAGTGGAGATCGAGGAGAGAAAAGATGAATTAAAGGGAGTGATATTAGAGGTTAAACCTCGGAGGAATTATCTTTACCATGATTTTGCAGTTCATAGCTTAGGTTATGTTGGGGAAATAGATAAAGAAGGGTTGCTGCAATATGGCAATCAAAAATTACAGGGAGGAGACATCATAGGAAAGATCGGGCTGGAGAAATATTATGATGGTATTTTGAGAGGAGAAAAAGGAGGGAAGGAAGTCGAAGTTGATGCCTTGGGTCAAGAGATAGCTACTTTATTGTATCAGAAACCGGTTCCGGGCAAAGATTTGGTATTAACTATCGATAAAGATTTACAGCTTTACGGAGAAAATTTACTCTTTGATAAAAAAGGCTCTATTGTGGTAAGCGATCCTAATAGTGGGGAAATATTAGCTCTGGTTAACAGACCTTCTTTTAACCCCAACTTATTTGCTAATGGAATTTCCAGTTCTGATTGGCAAAGGCTTTCTTCTGATACCGATTACCCTTTGACTAACCGAAGTGTTCAGGGACTTTATTCTCCTGGTTCGATATTTAAAGTAGTTCCCGCGGTAGCTGCACTGGAAGAAGGAGTTACTGATAGAAAAAGAAAGATTTATTGCTCGGGCACTTTTGAATTAGCTGGTCGGATCTTCACTTGTTGGAAAGGGATTGGGCACGGAAGTTTAAGTATTATTGATGCAATTGCTAATTCCTGTAATGTCTATTTTTATACCTTGGGAAAAGACCTGGGGATTGAAAGATTTAGTAAATATATGCAGAAATTTGGATTGGGCGAAAAAACGGGTATTGATTTACCCGAAGAAGCCATAGGGACAATTCCTTCTGCCCAATGGAAGGAGAGAGAAGTTAAAGAAATTTGGTTCCCCGGAGATACTATAAATCTTTCTATCGGCCAGGGATACCTTTTGTTAACCCCCTTGCAGGTGCATCATATTATTACTACCATCGCTGCAGAAGGAGAAGTATACAAGTTACATTTGGTAAAAAAGATAATTTCTGCTGACGGTAACACAGTAGAAGAAATTAAACCGGAAATTTATAAAAAAATAAACTTTTCTTCAGATACATTTAAAATTATTAAAGAGGGATTAAGACAGACTATATTAAAAGGAACAGGTTGGAGAGTGAATATCCAAGAATTAGCGGTAGCCGGGAAGACCGGGACAGCTCAAAATCCTCAAGGTGAGACCCACGCCTGGTTTATCGGGTTCGCTCCATATGAAGATCCAGAAATTTGCATCACTGTTTTTCTGGAAAATGGGGGAGAAGGGGGAGAAGCCGCTGCCCCCATAGCCCGAGCTATGCTGGAAAAATATTTTAATATTAAAAATTAAAAAAGTGTCCTAAAGGTGCCAGGCACCTTTAGGACACTTTTGAGAAACTTTTGTATCAGGAGCTGATTTGGAGGATAGAAATTGAAAGAAAAATTAGATAGATTAACTGAAAATATAGATTTTGCTCTTCTTTTTGCGGTAGTGTTTCTCTGTTTTTATGGACTTTTAGTATTATTCAGTTCAACACGTTTGACGGCTACAGCGGGAAGCGACCCCTATTTTTTCGTGAAGCGGCAATCATTGTTGATATTGTCAGGATTCCTATTTTTAACTATAATAATTTTTATCGATTACCATAACTTGGAAAGAGTTTCTAAAGTGATCTATTTTGGAGCTATTGTTTTACTGATAATGGTTATAATTTCTGGTAGATCAACTTATGGAGCAAGGCGCTGGATGGTTATTGGACCTTTTGATTTTCAGCCCTCGGAGTTTGCTAAAATCGCCTTAATAATGTTTTTAGCGGATTTTTTATCTAAAAATAAACTAAAATTTGATAATTTTCTCTATTATTTATTTCCTTTCATTTACACCGGGTTGTTAATGTTATTGGTATTTATGCAGCCGGATTTGGGAACTTCGTTAGTATATTTAGCTATTCTTATGATCATGTTGTTTGTGGCGGGAATTAAGATAAAATTTTTAGTTTTCACTATTTTAGCGGGCTTATCTTCTGTTCCGGTTTTGTGGATTTTTCTGAAAGATTATCAGAAAAATAGATTAATTTTATTTTTAAATCCTAATCTGGATCCTTTGGGGGGAGGCTATAATGTTATCCAGTCGAGGATCGCCATTGGTTCGGGAGGTTTTTTAGGGAATGGAATCTTTAGAGGTTTACAAAGTCAGTTAAATTTTCTACCTGCCCAACACACTGATTTTATATTTTCGGTAGTAGGAGAAGAGTTAGGCTTTGTCGGAACTATCTTATTATTAGGATTATATGCTATTATTTTATGGCGGGGAATAAAGATTGCTTTAGAAGCCAGAGATTTGTTGGGAAGTTTACTTGCTACTGGTGCCGTGTCGTTTTTATTTTTTCATATTGTAGTGAATATTGGAATGGCTATGGGGATGCTGCCAGCCACCGGATTACCCCTGCCTTTTTTAAGTTATGGGGGAAGCTTTATGATAGCTAACTTGATGGCGATAGGGATATTGCTAAATGTGGAATTGCATAAGGTAAAGTGGTAAAATAATTAGCCAATAGGCCGATTGTTTTAGTCGTTAGTGTATCGTATCCAGTATCCAGTATCGAGTATCCAGTATCGAGTATCGAGTATCGAGTAAAGATTCCGTGATTTTTTACCTTTTTAGCTTAGACTTATTTTTATTCTAAATTCTGACTACTGAATTCTGGCTCCTGAATTCTATTTATTTGCGAGATACGATTCACGAGATGCGTATTTATATAGCCAGCTAACTAACCGAGGAGAAAAGAGATTGGATATTAAAAAAATATTATTTGAAGAGTTATTGGATAGGGTAGAAAAACCGGGGAGGTATACCGGTAAAGAATTTAATGAAATAGTAAAAGAAGGGGATATATCCACAGTTAAAATAGCATTGGCCTTTCCTGATTTATACGAGATTGGAATGAGCTATTTAGGATTTAAAATTTTGTATGAGATTATTAATAAGAGAGGCGATGCTCTGGCCGAGCGAGTCTTTTCGCCTGCGATAGATATGGAAAAATTGTTGAGAGAACGACAGATTCCCGTTTTTTCTTTAGAGACCTATAGACCTTTAAATTCTTTTGATATTGTTGGATTTACTATCCAACATGAATTATGCTATTCTAATATCCTAAATCTTCTCGAACTTGGGCATATACCTTTAGGGTCGGAAGAGAGAAAAGAAGATGACCCCCTGATTATTGCCGGTGGGCCAGGAGCTTTTAATCCGGAACCCTTATCCCGTTTTATCGATTTATTTGTAATCGGAGAAGGGGAAGAGATTATTGGTGAAATTATAGAAGTTTATAAAAAATGGAAAGATAAAAAACGGAGCCGAGTAAAACTTTTAGAAGAATTAGCCCGGATAGAAGGTATTTATGTTCCGTCTTTCTATGAAATAACTTATTTTAAAGAAGGAAGGGTTAGATCGGTTACCCCTAAAAAAGAAACCTATCATTCAGTGATAAAAAAACAGATTATTTCAGATTTTGATCAAGTAGCATATCCTCTTTTTCCCATTGTTCCCAATATCGATGTAGTTCACGATAGAATTACCCTGGAAATTTTTCGGGGGTGTACCCGGGGATGCCGCTTTTGTCAAGCAGGGATGATTTACCGTCCGGTCAGGGAAAAATCAGTTGATACTTTAATTGGATTGGCTGATGAAATTCTTGCCCATACCGGATACGAAGAGATATCTTTGTCCTCTTTAAGTTCGAGCGATTATAGTGAAATAAAGAACTTGATTACTAAATTGGTAGATCGATTTGAAGAAAAAGGCGTGGGGGTTTCTCTGCCTTCTTTAAGGATAGATTCTTTTTCTGTCGCTTTGGCCCAGCAGGTTCAAAGAGTAAGGAAGACCGGTATTACCCTTGCTCCGGAGGTAGGAACTCAAAGGTTAAGAGATGTGATAAATAAAAATGTTCTGGAAGAGGACCTGTATTCTTCGATAAAAGCAGCTTTTGAGGGAGGGTGGAGGAAGATAAAACTTTATTTTATGGTCGGTTTACCTACCGAGAACGAAGAAGATGTGGAAGGGATAATAAAGATGGTTAGTAAAGTTGATTACCTGGGAAGAGAAATAATCGGAAGGAAGATAAATATAAATATTAGCATATCTGCTTTTGTGCCCAAACCTCATACTCCTTTTCAATGGGAAGCCCAGGAGGAGAGGGAGATATTGTCTGAAAGAGTAAGATATTTAAAGAATAGATTAAATTGGAGGAACATTTCTTTCAGTTACCCGGATATTAACCATAGCTATCTGGAAGCAGTATTTGCCCGAGGAGATAGAAGGTTAGGAGAAGTATTAGAAAAAGCTCACTATCTGGGATGTAAATTTGATGCCTGGAGAGAACAGTTTAATTTTGAAGCCTGGCAGCAAGCTTTTAATGATTGCGGACTTAATATGGAATTCTATGCTAATAGAGCGAGAGAGGAAGATGAGATTTTGCCCTGGGACCATATCTCCTGTGGAGTTAAAAAGGAATACCTGCTTGAGGAGAAGGAAAAGGCTTTAAGAGGAGAAACAACTCCCGATTGCCGCTTCGAGGATTGTACAGGATGTGGAGTGTGTTAATCAGTCGTTAGTGAATAGTGAATAGTCGTTAGTATGGAATTAGCGTATAGCGGGTAGCGTTTAGCGTATAGCGTATAGGTGTGGGGGAATAATTGCGGGAAAAAATAGTCGGC
>MEYH01000035.1:0-21537 GCA_001773955.1 Candidatus Sediminicultor quintus
AGGTAATAATATGACAGGGGGCACAATTCATTGTGCCCTCACAACCCAGTTATAACCAACAAATTTTAATAACCGCTCAAAAAAGGTCTTACAATTAACCTCTGCTTAATAAAGTAAAATTTAAACAAATGCTTGCAATATATAGCAATTTCTTTTATAATTACTCAACATGGTCCTATTTTATATATCATAAATCTATTTCTTAGCTGGTAATTTGGATTTAATTTATCAAAAAATGCTTGAAAACATTGTTTTTTCTTAAAAAAATTAAAAATAATTTCTAAAAAAAGAAGGATTTTTAAAACGCCTGTCGTATAATATATAAGTAGTAGTCATGAAATGCTTAGACATGCTTGTATTTTGTTTATTTTTAGGATATTTTCGAAAATGAAAGGAGGTGTAAATAGTGAACAAAGGCGAATTAATCGATAATGTAGCAGATGAAATCGGTGTTACCAAGCGGGAAGCTAAAAAAACTGTCGAATGTGTATTTGAAACTATTACTGATTGCTTAGCCAAGGGTGATGCAGTTAGATTAGTAGGATTCGGAACTTTTGGTATCAGAAAGAGAGCCGCTCGAATGGCAAGAAATCCACGTACTGGCGAAAAAATCCAAGTAAAAGCTTTAAATGTACCATTCTTTAAAGCAGGCAAGGAATTAAAAGAGAAAGCAAAATAAGAAAATATTTTGATTATACTAACAAGTTAAGTGTAAATAGGCCTATTCAGGTAATTTCTTAAAACCTGATAGGCCTATTCCTTTGATATATTAACTACTTCTTTTCTTCTATATGCACACCCTGAATGTTCACATTTATTCCGGTAACCTTAAGCCCGGTTTTGGTTTCTAATTCCTCTTTTACCTTCTTCTGGATCTCTTTGGCTACATCAATTATTATGGAACCATACTCTAAAATAACCGAAATAGAGGTAGAAACTTCTTTATTTTCTCTAAGGTCAACATTAATCCCTTTTTCTAATTCTTTGGTCCCCAATAAAGTTCCTATCCCCCCTTTGGCACGAGTAGCTAATCCGGCTACTCCGGGTATACCGATTACTGTTCTGCTAATTATGGTTGCTATTACCTCGGGCACGATATTAACTTCTCCTAAAATTTCTTTGGCCTTAATTTTTTCTTCTTTTTTCTCTTCTTTCTTTATTTCCCCAGCTATTTTTTCGGTTTCCTGGGTAGCCACATCCTCTGTTTTTTCTTTTTTCTCCTTATTTTTATCCATAGTAATCTTAACTCCCTCCTTTACTCTAATATTTTTGAAATCTTCTTTTTATGTAAAATCATTTAGCTATAAATGGTTTTCTAAGCTAACCCCCTATTTTTAATAACTTCTAATTCTTCCTGTTACTTTTCACCTGGAGTGATATTGATAATACAATCTTTTATCCGGGCATAACTAAAAATTTAATAGCGGTCCTTTCTTCTCCTTCAATTTCTACATCTACAAAAGCTGGTATACAGACTAAATTAACTCCACTGGTTGCGGTAAAACCTCGAGCAATAGCAATCGCCTTAACTGCTTGATTTACTGCTCCTGCTCCTATGGCTTGTAATTCTGCTTTTCCTTCTTCCCTTATTACCCCTGATAAAGCACCGGCTACTGCTTTAGGATTCGACTTAGATGAGACTTTTAATAGTTCCATTCGTTTCTCCTCCCTATAATATTGAATGCTTTATAAAATATCCACATTCACTAATCTATGTATGCTATTTTTGTTCACTTTTGTTTCTTCCTCTTATTCACTTTTACGGCCTGGGGATAACCTATTTTTTCAAATCACCTCCAATTATTATATTCGAAAATCCCTGGTACATTTTATTTCAATTATAACACATCTGGTTTATATTATTTTATATTTTTGCTATTGATTTCATCTGCTGGTAGGCTTTAATGGTAATATCCGGTGATAAATAAGGTAAAAGTGCATCATTATGAAACAAAGGATCAATGTCTCCTTTTAAATTAAAATGAGATTTGGCTTCGCTCCAGATTTTGGTGCCCGGGATAGCAGAAAACTTGGCCAAACGCGGATGAGCCCCACAATCTATCACAAAACGGATAGAATCAACAATTTCCTGTAAATTCTGTCCAGGTAACCCGACTAAAAGATAAGCACCAATTTGAGAAGTTTTGAACCTTGCTTTTAAAAGATAATCAACTGCCTTTTTAAATTCAAGATTGGTTACCTTACCCCCCGTTTCTGACTGGAGACGAGGATCTACTGTCTCAAAACCCAATCTGATGGTCTCCACCCCCGCTTGGTACATCTTAAGGGCGATTTTTTCGTTTATCATTCGAACATGGATACCATTAGGAGTATGAAGTCTAACGGCTAATTTTTTATTGATTAATCCCTCTAAAATAATCAGAAAATTATCCTCAGAATTTATTAATAGGGCGTCATCATAAAAGACAAAATCCTTTATCTCCCTTTCTCTATGCCAGTATTCTATCTCTTTAACTACATCTATGGGATTTCTAAATTCTAATTTAGGGTTTATTCTAAAAGAAGCACAATAACTGCAACGGTAAGGACAGCCCCGAGAGGATAAGATACAGATATAATCAAGATTAGAATAGAGACCCCAGGCCGGATAAGGCAGGTTATCTAACCCTTTTTCGTATTTTGAGTAATCTTTTTTGTTCCCGGCATCCTGTTCTAATATTTTTATTAAATCTCTTATGCTATTTCCTTTTATTATATAATCAGCACCAGAAAATATAAAGGCATGTTCAAAGCATAAAGCAGCATAGACCCCTCCCAAAATTATGGGAATACCGGGAAAAACTTCTTTAATTAACTCTATCACCCTGCATACCCCCGGATACCAGTAGGACATAATAGAGGTAATCAATACTACCTGGGGTGAGGGTATTTTGGTTAATTCATCTATAAAGACATCTTCAGTAATTCCATATCGGCTAAAACGGCGCGGGATATTTTTTAATACTTCTGGTTTTTTAACCTCTTCTTTATAGAAAGGCCCTCGACCAAATTCATCTTTTTTAGGAAATTCCCTATTCTGCAGCTTTAGAACATCTCGATTATAACGGTCCATACAGTCTATATAACTAATCTTATAACCCTGTTCTATCAAAATGCCGGCAACATATAATAATCCTAAGGGTTTAGACCAAAAATCATAGGCTGTAAAATCATAAATCCAGGGATTAACTAGCAACAAATTATTATTTCTTTTCATCGATAGTTCAGTCTTTTACTTTTTATTTTAATTTTTTAAAACAAAATCTGTTCTGCAACAGTTAAATTATTGCTATCTCGACAAAACTGTAAATAGTTACAAGTCGTATTTAATTAGCTAAATATCTTAAAAAGGACCTACGATAAAAAAATTCCTCTCTGTTAAAAAAATATCATTAATATGCACTCTTACCTTCCACTCTCCGGGCAACTGAGAGGCATAATTACCCTTAATTTTTATCCAGTACCAGGTGCGATAATTAGTATAACTGCCGGCTTCCATCTCCACTTCTCCCTGATGATACAATTTGCCCTGAGGAGTAATCCATTCCCACTTAAGAAGAAATTTCTCTGCAGAATCATAAGAAAATCTAAGCCAGGTAACCACTTTCTCATCCTGAGGAAAGAAAAAATTGACCCCTTGTAGTGGGTTCTTATCCAGAATATCTTTACAAAGAGCAATCTTTTGCAGATATTCCGAATCTTTAGCTGCCTCCTGTGCCATACTTACTCCGGAGAAAATCATTAAAAATATCAACGCAAACAACCACAATTCCATCCTAAAAATATTTCTTTTCTTTATAATCGACATTTACTTTACCCCCTTATTTTTTCGTATGGTATATCGCGTATATCGTATTGCGTAAAAATTTAACACTATCTCCACAAAACTGCCATTGCGTAATGACAAAACGAAGAAAACCCACAACTTGTAAACTAAAACTTATTACTAATTACTCATCACTTATTGCTCTTTACTATTCTCTTCACAATATACGACATACTAAATACGATATACTTCTTTATAACTATTCTACAAGCTAACCTTAAATTCCTGCAAACTTTTCAAAAAATATTTTTATTTTTATAAAACAAAAAAGGTAACGGCTTATCTTTACTAAAACCATTACCTTTTTCTTAGGAAATTTTTTATATCTTATCCACAGGTCGAGCAAGATCCGGATGAACACGAGCTGCAAGAACTTGAGCTTGAACTCATCGGGGATGAAGTCTTTCCGGTGCAGAATCCGCAGCCATTAAAAATCCTTTTTATATTCTTGCTCTTACATTTTACACAAGATATTTTACCTTCCTCCATCTCTTTGATAGTTGCTCTAACCTCAAAGTTTTCGTGACAATCCTGACATTTAAAATCATAGTTTGGCATCTCAATTTCCCTTCCTTCTCATACTATTTTTGTCAACTTTTTTTTCTATATTTATTTATACTCCAAACTATCCTTTCTGTCAAGAAAAAATCTATAAAACCTTTGCAAAACTTGTTTAAAAAACTTGCCAAAGGATCGTCCCCTGGTAGATTGGTCTTACGAATTTTAGTTTGACAAATACTTAAAAAAGGTATAAAATTCGAAAGTAAAAAAGGACTATTGTATTTTAATCGCTAAATCCCTTAAAAAAGGGAACGGGGGAACCAAGATTTTGGGGTGAATCTCATTACCTTTAGTTTCTGTAATGAGTAGGGCAATCCTTTCAGCTCGAATCCGTCAGCTAACTTCGTCAGCGAGAAAGGAGATATGATAATCAGAACATATTTTTTAAATATTTCAGAGAAACTAAAATCAAATAGTTTCTCTTTTTTAGTTAAAAGGATACAATAAATAAATAATTTGCTTTGAAATTTACAGAAAAATAAAACGAGGTGATAAATCTCTTGAAAATAATTATCATAGGCGCAGGAAAAGTCGGTTGCCAAATAGCCAAAACCCTTTCTTCAGAAAAACATGATGTAACCTTAATCGAAAAAGATGATATGATCCGGCAGTCTGCTCAAGCAAATTTGGATGTACTAACTATTTTGGGTAATGGAGCCAATGTTCGCACTTTAGAAGAAGCGGGAATTGAACAAGCAGATATGGTCATTGCTGTAACCAGCAGCGATGAAGTAAACATGATAGTCTGCATGACTGCTAAGCAATTTGGTGTACCTCAAAAAATTGCCCGTATAAGAAATCCTGAATACCTTTATGCTAATGCCTTATCGCGAGAAAAATTAGGAATAGATTTTACCATTAATCCGGAAAGAGCTACCGCCAAGGAAATAGTTAAATTACTTAAATCGCCAATAAACGTTGCTCATGTACAGAGCTTCGCTGGAGGCAAGGTTCAGCTTTTTGAACTAAAAGTTGAAGAAGGTTTCCCTTTTATTAATCAACAATTAAAAGCGATCACTTTTAAATATCCTATATTGGTTGCTGCTATTTATCGAAATAACAAAATCATTATTCCTGACGGAGAAGAAAAAATCATTGCAGGCGATAATTTATATATGCTAATTAAAAAAGATTATTTTTTAGGATTAAATGAAATTTTCAACGAAAAGCCTTTAAGTATGCAAAATGTTTTGATTTTGGGAGGAAGCAGAATTGGGATTCAAGCTGCTTTACTATTAGCAAAGTTAGGCATTAGCACTAAATTAATTGAAAGAGACAAAGAAAAATGTGAAGAAATTGCTGAAAGCCTTCCTCACACTTTAGTAATAAATGGCGATGGTACCAATATTGATCTTTTAAAATCTGAAGGTATAGAAACTACTGATGGTTTCGTTGCAGTCACCGGATTTGATGAAGATAATCTTTTAGTAGCCTTGTTAGCCAAACACCTGGGCACAAAAAAGGTAATTGCCAAAGTAGATAGAATGAATTATATTCCCATACTGGAAAAAATCGGAGTAGATGCTGTGGTAAATCCCAGAATGACTACTGCTTCTGCCATCTTACGGTTTATTCGAAAAGGGAAAATAATTTCTCTAACTTTGTTGAAAGAAGGAGAAGCAGAAGTTATTGAGTTGATAGTTAGTCCTCACTCAAAAATTATTAACACACCATTAAAAAAGGCTAACTTACCCCAGAATAGCATAATCGGTGCAATTGTTCGTAAAGATGAAGTTATCATCCCTCATGGCAATGATATCATTCAACCTGAAGACGAGATAATTATATTTGCTTTGTCATCCGATATAAAGAAAATCGAAAAAATATTCGATGGTGGGGAGAAACAAACTTGAAATATAAAATCGTCCTAAATACCTTAGGCAGCCTTTTATTTTTTTTAGGATTAAGTATGTTGTTTCCTCTTTTATATGCTATTTACTATCATGAAACAGTAATTAATGCTTTTTTAATTTCTATGGCTATTACTTCTTTAAGCGGTCTTTTGTTATGGAAATATTTTTCTTCAAAAGAACCTATCGGTCATAAAGAAGGATTTGCTATTGCTACCCTGGGTTGGATATTGGCTGCTGGTTTTGGAGCACTCCCCTTTTTATTTGCCGGCACCTTCCCGAGTTTTATTGATGCTTATTTTGAATCAATGTCCGGATTTACCACTACCGGGGCTACTGTACTTGTCCCCATTGAAGGAAATCCTTATGCAATTCTTTTCTGGCGGAACTTTATCCAATGGCTGGGCGGTATGGGGATTATAGTTTTGGTAGTAGCTATACTTCCGGCCTTGGGAGCAGGAGGAATGCAATTATTTAAATCAGAAGTACCCGGACCCGAAAAAGATAGATTAAAACCAAGAATTAAAGAAACGGCTAAACTTTTATGGCAAGTCTATATCATAATATCTGCTTTACAGGTTGGATGTTTATATTTTACCGGAATGCCTTTATTTGAGGCCCTTACTAATATGTTTGGCACTATGGCCACAGGAGGTTTCAACCCTAGAAATCTAAGTGTAGGTGCTTACAACAATCCGGTCTTTGAAATTATTATAACTTTCTTTATGTTTGTAGCCGGAGTAAATTTCACTTTACATTATCAAACCCTTCATGGAAATATAAAAAGTTTATTCAAAGATAAAGAATTCCTTTTTTACGGAGGAGTAATTCTGATTGCTATCCTGGCTATTGCTGCCGAACTAAGAGTGTACATTTATAACTCAATCTTTACTGCACTTAGATATGCTTCCTTCCATGTTGTATCTATAACCACTACTACTGGTTTTGCAACCGCTGATTATAATGCCTGGCCAGCATTTTCCAAAAGCGTATTACTAATCTTAATGTTCATAGGTGGTTGTGCCGGTTCGACTGGTGGGGCTATTAAAAATATTCGAGTTCTCCTCCTTATAAAACAGGCCAATAGAGAATTTCGTAAATTGATTCATCCTCAAGCGGTATTTCCGATTAGATTGGGAGATAAAGTAGTTTCTGAAGATGTGATGCGCAATATTACCGGATTTTTCTTTCTTTATATCTTTATTTTTGTTATCTCTTCTTTTATAATGACTATATTGGGTCTGGATATAATCAGTGCAGTCTCCTCAGTTGCCGCCACTTTAGGGAATGTGGGACCGGGTCTTGGGCTGGTCGGTCCAATTCAGACTTACGCCTTCATACCACCTATAGGGAAAATTGTTTTAACCCTCTGTATGTTATTGGGTCGATTGGAAATATATACTGTTCTGATTCTGGTAGTTCCGGAATTTTGGAGAAAATAATTAAACTAGCGTGGAGCGTATAGCGTTTAGCGTATAGATGCTGGTTATAAGTGTAAGGAAAATACAAAATGCAAGATAAGTTAGTTAACTGGTTTGTTTGTTTAATGCTAATAATTTATCAACCAATTAACTAGCCAACCAAGTAACTAATGAACAAATCAAGAGATACCATTAAATCAAAAGCTAAATTAAAAAAGATGAGGTAAGAAGCCATATCTCTCATTAAACCGGTAAAAGAAAAAAAACTATCACCACCCCGGGTATTAGTATCAGGATTTTTATTGGTAATTACTATAGGAACTATTCTTCTTAACCTTCCCTTAGCCTCCGGCACTGCAAAGAGTATCGGTTTTATCAATGCCCTTTTTACCGCCACTTCTGCCACCTGTGTTACCGGATTGATCGTGCTGGATACGGGAAGGGATTTTTCTATCTTTGGGCAATTGGTTATCCTGATTCTCCTGCAATGTGGTGGATTAGGGATAATGACTATGTCTACCATGTTTGCCTTTTTAGCCGGTAAAAGAATCTCTTTAAGACAAAGATTAATCATGCAGGAATCCTTAAACCAATTTTCTATCGGAGGATTAGTTCGTTTAGCTAAATATATCTTACTATTTACCGCGGTGATTGAAATTGCAGGAACGGCTATATTGTTCTTTTGCTGGCAGAAGTTCTATTCCCCATTAAAAGCTTTTTACCTGGCAGTCTTTCATTCTATCTCTGCCTTTTGCAATGCCGGGTTTTCTCTCTTTTCAGATAGCATCATGCGCTATAAGGGAGATTTAATGATTAATCTTACTTTTATGGTTTTAATTATATTGGGAGGGATTGGATTTTTAGTTTTATTAGAACTTTTTCAATATGGAAAAAACGGGACTCTCTCCTTGCACGCTAAATTAGCTTTAAGAATTAGTCTTATACTTATCCTAATCGGTTTTATAATTATATTCTTTATAGAATCCGATAACCCTTCCACCCTAAGAGATTTGAGTTTCCCGGAAAAAATATATGGTTCAATTTTCCAATCAGTTACCGCCCGTACCGCGGGTTTTAATACCATTCATATCGGAAGCATGCAAAATGCTACTCTTTTCTTAATGATTATCTTGATGTTTATTGGTGCCTCCCCCAGCTCTACCGGAGGAGGAGTTAAGACCACTACTTTCGGTTTGCTTATATTATACGCCTGGTCTTCACTAAAAGGAAAAGAAGAGATTCAAATCTTCAAAAGAAGAGTATCACGGGATATAATTCCCAAAATTTGTACTGTAATCACCCTCTCCTTGGGTATGGTTTTTATCATGACCATTCTATTATCCTATGTAGAAGAAGAGGCTTTTATTAAAGTATTATTTGAGGTTGTTTCAGCTTTTGGTACGGTAGGATTATCAGCAGGCATTACCCCGTCTTTGAGTTTAGCTGGTAAGATTATCATTATTATCACCATGTTTACCGGTAGAATTGGACCTTTGGGTCTTGCCTTATCATTAATTCAAAAACGAGAACCGGAAATGATTAGATATCCTGAAGAAAAAATTATGGTAGGATGATCGGTATCGAGTATCGCGTATCCAGTATCAAGTGAAGAATACAGAATTCAGGAGTCAGTAGTCAGAATAAAGTGAGTCTAAACTAAAAAGGCAAAAAATTACGTAATCTTTACTCGATACTCGATACTATATACTGATTAAAAGAGGAGGTGTTTTTTTCATGAAGCAATTTATAGTGCTTGGTTTGGGAAGATTTGGTTCTGCGGTAGCCACAACCCTGGTTGAATTAGGACATGAAGTCCTGGGAGTAGATATTAATGAAGAAATAGTAGATATCTTAAAAGATAAAATTACTCAAGTTGTACAGGCTGATATTACCGAAGAAAAAGTTTTAAAAGAATTGGGAGTAAAAAATTTTGACGCGGCTATTGTGGGTATCGCCACTGATTTAGAGACAAGTATCTTAGTGGCTATGATGTTAAAAGAAATGGGAGTAAAATATATTATCGCCAAAGCCCAAAATAATCTGCATGCAAAGGTTTTAAAAAAGATTGGGGTGGATAAAGTCGTATTTCCCGAAAGAGATATGGGGGCAAGGATTGCTCAAAGACTAATCACCCCAAATATTAAAGATTACATAGAACTGGAACCTGATTATAATGTTATTGAGATTGAAGCTTTGCCTGAATTTGCAGATAAAACTTTAAGCGAACTTGACCTGCGCAATAAATACGGAATAAACGTTTTAGCTATAAAAAGAGATGATGTCTTAAATATCTCACCCCTGGCAAAAGACCTCATAAAAAAAGGAGATTTTCTAATTGTCATCGGGGAGACTAAAAAAATTACTGAATTAGCCGGCAAAGTAAATCATTAAAAAATATGCAAATATTTAATAGAAAACTAAAGAAATATTTTCCCAATTATATATTTCAAAGTTTATTGGCTACTATTACCCTGACCATTATTCTTTATTTTGAAAATATCTTTACCCGTACCGCCATCATCGCCTCTTTGGGAGCAACTACTTTTATTATCTTCGCTATGCCTAAATACGCTACTGCTCAACCCAGGAAGGTCATAGAAGGACACATGATCTGCATTATTGTGGGAATCTCTTGTTTTTATATATCCTCTTTAACTCAAAATAGGGAAAGTCTTTTTCTCACTCAGAATGTACCTAAAATCTTTATTCCCGCCCTCTCTGTAGGATTGTCTATCTTTCTGATGACTATTACTAACACCGAACATCCTCCTGCCGCCGGCTCCGCCCTGGGGATAGTGGTTCAGGGCTGGTCTTATTCCACTATACTGGTTATTCTTATAACCATTTCCCTCTTATCTCTGACCAAATATTTGCTAAAATCATGGTTAAAAGATTTGGTTTGACAGTAATTTATTTGTATTTAATAATGTTTTAGTATAAAATATTATTAAGCATTATTCCGGCCGGCCACTATTTATTTTATTCTATCTGTGATAAAACTTTTAAACAATAGAGTCATCTTAAAACTTCTTTTTTCCCTATCTTTGCGCGCTGCAGAAATCATTTTTTATATTAATTGTTTAGACAGAATATCCGAATGAAAAATATTCTATAAGTAATACTAATTATCCCTCAAAAACAGATATTTTTTAGGAAAATATATAGAGAATAAGAGATTACTATCAATAGGATAGAAAGGGGGTTGAAACTATGATAAAAAATATTTTATTTGTCTATAATCAGGTAAGTAAGAGAGAACGTAAGGGGCTTTTTAGAGAATGCATCCCCACAGAAGATGTAGACGCTATACGTGAAGCTTTGATTAAGACTAATAATAATATTGTATCTTTAAACCTTCTTACGCCAGAGCAATTAGATGAATTTATTAGCAAACATCAACCCATTGATCTGGCCTTTGTCCTGGCAGAAGGATATAAAGATATTCCTCATACCTTTTATAGCGGGCATGGTGCAGCAATGGTCCGTAAACAGTTAAGCAAATACCATATCCCCTGCGCTCTCTCCAGTATCGAAAGTATGGAAGTCTGCCGCAATAAAGACCTTGCTTATATCAAACTCAGGGAGAAAAATATTTTAGTTCCAAATCATTTTATATTTGATACCCACTTTCGGTTTAACAAAATAAAATTACTCTCCCAGATAGAGAAAATCGGATTCCCTCTGATGATAAAACCAGCTGGCGGAGGAGACAGTATAGGTATTACCTCTAAATCTGTGGTTCACAATCTGCAAGAATTAAAAAACAGATTTTTATGCCTAAAAAAAGAACTGGGTCCTGAAAAATTAATCATCGAAAAATATTTACCTGGAAGAGAGTATACTGTAGGCGTCCTGGGCAGTAAAGCTAAAAAATACATCTTACCCATTATCGGTTTCCCTAAAGATCATGGTATTAGATATACTTCCACTAAAAAGAAAGAACATAGGGTGAGGGAAAAATTTGAAATAATCTATCGGGATGATGAAAGATTTAAGAAAATTGCCCAAATTGCCATCGATACCTTTGATGCCGTAGAAGCCAGTGATGCTATCAGAATTGATTTTATGGAAGATGAATTGGGCAATATCTATGTTATAGATGTAAACGGTACACCTGCTTTATCTCTAACTGGCTCTTTGACTTTTATGGCAAGTAAAGTAGGGTTAACCCATAGCCAATTGATAAAACTTATTTTTTATGAAAGTGTCGTCCGATATAATTTATCGCCTACCTATCTTCTGGAAGAGATTATCTCTAAAATTCAAGCCAGACTTGCTACTTATCCCTTATCTTCCTTCAGATTCTAAATCTATCATCTTCTTTTTTAAAGCAATGCCTTCTTTGCCTGAAAATCCTCCTAAACCACCGTCACTTTTTATGACCCGATGACAGGGGATTATTAAGGGCAAAGGATTATTTCTCATGGTATTTCCCACTGCCCGGTAAGCCCGAGGATAACCAGCTGCTTCTGCTGCCTCTTTATAGGACCTGATTTCACCATAAGGAATTTTTCTAACTGTTTGTAAAATTTCTTTTTGAAAATTCGTATAATTATCTAAATTCAACTGGCAGTCTATGAAATCAACTTTCTTGCCGGTATAATATACTTTAACCTGTTGAATTAAAATTTCCCATCCTCTATTTTCTTCGAAAAGATTATTACATTTTAACTCTTTTCTTATTCTAACAAGAACGTTTTCTTTCTTTTCTTCCGGTAAAACAAAAATCCGCAAGCCTTTTCGGTCAAATACAAACCCTGCCCATCCCCAGGCAGTCAAAAAGATAGTATATTTAAAAATATTTTCTAACATATATTTTCTCCTCTTTTGTTTTGTTAATGTTTTTATTATATAATCTAAATTAGTTGTGGTCAATAAATCCGTTTTATGCTAACAACTGATTTAATTGGGGAATTGGCAAATTAGTCAATTGGTCAATATTTAATTATCATGTTAGGAAAAATTATGTTAAAAAAAATAAATGTCCTGCTGCTGGCAGGTGGAATAAGCAAAATAAGCCTGAGAAAATTTACTGGAAAAGAAAATAAAGCATTAATTGAAATAGGTCCTCACCGCAAACCAATGATTCTATATATGATAGAAGCTCTAAAAAAATCAAAATACACTGGTAAAATTATCGTGGCAGGACCTAAAGAAGCACAAAAATTAGTAAAAGATCTGGTCTATCTCACTATTTCCGGCGGCCAAACCATTCCCGAGACCTTGAAATCAGGAATTTTACCCCTCAAAAAAGACCCTTTGATATTAATCTCAACTTGTGATGCCCCTTTAATAACCGAAAAACATATCGACAATTTTATAGAGGAGTGTGGTAGGTGGCCAGGTTTTGATATTTATTATCCTATAATTGATAAAGAAATCTATCAGAAATCTTTTCCTTCTTCAGATTTAAGAAGGGTTTATGCTACTCTTGTTGAAGGAATTTTTACCGGGGGAAATATTCTTTTAATAAATCCTCGGATTATCATTGATTGTGCAGATATCATCAACGATTTTATCTACTTCAGAAAACATCCTCTAAAAATAGCCCGGATCTTGGGGGCTCGAATAACTGCAAAATATTTAAGAAAATACCTATCTATCCAGGACCTGGAAAAGAAAGTCCCTGAATTATTGGGGGGTTATAAGGGAAAAGCCATCCTCTCTCCTCCTGAAATCGCTCTGGATATCGACAAACCCAGACATTTAAAAGCCCTTTGGAACAATTATTAAAGCTTGCTCTTTATTCCATTCATACGACCGCCATATTTACCGGTGATAAGATAGGAAGTGATAAAAGCTTTTCGGTCATATTCCAAAGAGATCTCCCTTACCTTGGGAAAATAAGTTCTTTCACATATTGCTCTGAGCACCTGAACTTCTCCATCTTTACCGTATCCTACATTTCGGGTAACTCCGAATCCCTCATCCCGAAGTCTATTTTCAATCTCCTTCCATTTATTTTGGGAAATAATACTAACAGAAATTATCTCTTTAGATATCTTTTCAGATATATATATTCCAACTACATTTCCGACGGCAAAACCTCCACAATAGGCAATAACATTAAGCCAATTCCCAATATTCTGAATTACCTTGCTTACTATCAGAATAAAAATTAAAACTTCAAAAAAACCGAGCACGCCGGCGATAAGCTTTTTTCTTCTTACTATCATCTGAACTCTAAAAGTTCCCATGGATACATCCAAAATTCTCGATAAAAAAATAATTCCTGCCCCTATATAAATGTTCGAATCCATCACTCTATTAAGTACGTCCATTATGTTTCCCATAGTCTTTTCCCTTATTCACTCTTTATTTTTATTCTAACATCTTATTTATTTTATTTTACTTTGAAATCACTGATAATTGTAATATACTTAAATTTATTATACAACTATTTTTTAAAATAATGTAATTTATTTTAAATATATATTATAATGTTATAAAATGAAAATATGGATTACAGAAAGGAATATCTTTTTGATGAAAGCAGAAATTATCAGTATTGGCAGTGAAATACTAAGAGGGCAGATCACCGATACCAATGCCAATTTTATCGCTAAAAAATTAGTTGAATCAGGCATTGATTTAGAGCATATTTCAGCTGTCAGTGATTATCCTGAATCTTTATTATCCACTTTAAAACTTGCCCTTCAACGTTCTGACCTAATCATTACCACCGGTGGACTGGGACCTACGGAAGATGATATTACCTACCAAGTTATTGCTAAAGCTTTGCACCTTAAGCTAATAAAATACCCGGAAGCTGAAGAAAATTTAAAAATATTTTTTAAAAAAATTAATAGAACAATTTCTCCAAGCAATCTTAAGCAAATCTACCTTCCGGAAGGAGCCAAAATTATTATTAATCAATATGGCACTGCCCCGGCTATGATTTTAGTAAAAGATAATAAAATTATATGTTCTTTTCCTGGTGTCCCTTATGAAATGAAAAACTTGATAGAAGAAAATCTAATCCCTTATCTAAAAGAAAAATTTCCACCTTCTATGATTAAAAAGTCAAAAATTTTAAAGATTACCGGCCTGGGAGAGGCAGCGGTTAATGAACTTATTCGCGGCTATATCAACAAGCAAACTGATTATTCCTTTGGTATCTATGCTCATCCGGAAGATATTCAGGTACAGGTAACTACCCAGGCTCCCACCGAAAAAGAAGTAGAAAAACTGTTACAATCTTCGGTTAATCAATTAACTAAAATATTGGGTAATTATATTTATGGGAGCGATGAAGAGACCATCGAAGAAGTAGTGGGAAATTTACTAAAAACCAAGAAATTAAAATTAGCGGTAGCAGAATCCTGCACCGGGGGAATGTTGGGAGAAATGCTTACCCGAATCCCGGGAAGTTCTGAATATTTTCAAGGCGGAGTGATAAGTTATCAGGCTAAAATAAAAGAAGACCTGTTAAAAGTACCCCTGGAAGTCATCACAAAACATGGTGAGGTTAGCCAGCAAGTTGCCCGATTAATGGCTGAGGGTGTCAGAATAAACTGCCATAGTAATATAGGAATTAGCATTACCGGCATAGCCGGTCCGGGAGGAGCAACCGAAAAGAAGAAAGTGGGATTGGTCTATATGGCTTTAGCTGATGGAAAAAAGACTATTATCCAAAAACACCAGCTATTCGGAAATCGCCAATTAATCCGCATAAGAGCCTGCCGCCGTGTTCTGAATATGCTCCGATTGCATCTTTTGGGGTCAGGTTTCACAAGTTCATATTTATAAAAATGTGAAGTTGAGAAGCCTGACCCTGTTGAAAGATCAATTTGTAAGTTATATTTTTTCAAAGATCAAAAGCCATTTTGAAACGCTCTTCGGGATTATCAAAGTGTACTTCACCGGGGTCAAAATATTCCGGATTATATTCGCCACCCAGCCATTCTATTGTTTCTTTGTATTCTTCATCATCAGGATCAGGATTTTTCAACATTCCCAAGATATCTTCATATCCTGGTATTGAGCCACAATCTTCCGGCGGGCAGGCTCTTTTGCCGTCAATACATCGGGGATAAACTTGCTTCTCTTCTTTGGGAAGTATTTTTTCTAAAGTAATGGCATGCTGCCAGTTATCTCCAAAATCATAGGTGTAATCTGCAGACTTATTTTCCATAGAAAAATAATCAGCAATCATTGTTTTCCAACCCGGTAATATTTCTTCATCTAAAAATTCTTCTGATGGAATACCAATTCTGGTTTTCTTGCCAGTTAACGGGTTAATGAGAATAAACTCATGAAGGTGATAATCCTGCCAACCCATGGCATCCTGGATAGCGACATGCAAATCCCAAAAAGTATAAGTTTCCGGAACCTGAATGGCTCTCCAGATATCCGGTTCGATTTCTTCTAATCTAATCCTGAACTGGTATACCCGATTATATTTGGTTTTCATTTTCTATTTACCTCCTACATTTAAAGAATGATTCTATTATTAAAAAATTAGGATAGCTCTCTTAATACCCGGTAAATCTGCTCGGCCCTGGCCGGACAACAATGTATCATTGCAATACCCTCTTCTACCGTCTTTCTCTTTTCTTCCCAAAGACTGTATGATTACTGGCTACAGCCAGTAATCCGGATATTTAGATTTTTCATAAATTCTTCGAGTTTTTGGGTAACCTCATTCGGTTTCTCCTCCTGAGGTAAATGACCGCAAAAAGGTAATAAAAACAGTTTTCCTTTGGGTAAAATATGGGTTAAGCGCAGTGCTTCCTCCGGTTTAATCCAAGGATCTAAAGCGCCATTTATCACCAAAACCGGCGCTTGAATCTTTTGGAAATCAGGAAGCCTGTGGTTTCGGGAAGAATCCCGGAAAAGATATATCAAGGTCAGATAACTTTTTGGGTTATCTATAATAGGTTTTATGATGCGTTCAGTGAGATCTTCATCCACCACCGTCTCATCAAAAACCACCTGCTTTAATATTTTGGTTAACTTTTTAGTAGAACATGCCGTCCTTTGAATCACTGCATTAAGGAATGGACGAATAAATATATTATTGGTAATTAAACGAGGGAAGGGAAATCCGCCCGTATTAAATACCGAGGGGCTCAGTAAAAAAAGGCCTTTAGTTTTTTCAGGTCGCATTGCAGCCATTCTTAGGGCTAGATTACCTCCCAGAGAATGTCCCACAATCACCAAATCGCCTGCTCCGATAATATCAACGAACTCCCAAAGAAGATCAGCCAGGTTTTTATGAGAATAATTAGTCCGTCGCTGTAAAGGCGACTGTCCATGACCAGGAAGGTCAACAAAAACAAGGCGGTAAGGAATTTTTAATTGCTTTTCTATCTTTTCCCAGGTCCGTAAATTTTCTCCTAGCCCATGGATAAAAAGTATGGTTAAGCTGGGATCACCTTCGATTATCCTATACCTGATCTGAGCATTCTCCTTAGGACCTATCTTCTCTTCCGCCTGAAATTCAAAAGTAACCAGAATGAATAAAACAAGAACCAAAAGGATAATTGCCCATAATTTTTTCTTGCTATTTACCATTATATCCCTCTAAGGTTTTTTTTAAAACTTGTCACTTTTTCTTAATAGGGTAAAAAATCGGCAAAGATGGTTGAATGCAGCAGATAATTCTGCTGGTATTTTTCTGCCATTCTAAAAAGATAATTCAGCTTTTTTATAGAATCCGGCAGGTTAAAAAAATCCTTTTTTTCCTGAAGATTTGCCTTGTTCTTAGTATATCCCCATAAATGTTCGGTTACATTATTTAATGCTTTTATTATCATCTGTTTTTCCATATATATTTGAACTATTCGTATAAAATCGTGCTCTTGCCCGATAGGGTAGTCTTTCCGATTTCTCATGAATTTTTGAATATCGAGATAAGATTGATAACCTCGAGCCATTACCGAATATTTATGGTGGGACCAGAATTCGGAACCTGTCCTGGGAAGAGGAATTCGCCCTCTTTGATCTTTTTGCTTATATTTTTTTTGCAGTATTTCAAATTGCACTTCCGGTAAATCTATATAAGAAGGCACATGATCAATCTTACTCTCAATACTCTTATCCGATGGACAAGGACTGTTATGATTAAACCCACGCAAGACCATTTCTTTCAATACCAGGTTATGCCGAATTACCAGAAATTCTAAATGTTCTTTCCACCTTCGGGTTTCCGGGTGCATGGAATATCCTGATTTCTTTTTACTAATAATACTATATATAGCGTGTATTTCTGCATGTTCTCCCAGGAGACTCTGAGTAGAAAGATAGCCGGGGTGAATATCCCATACCCTTATTTTAATTCACCAACTTCCAAAAATAAACACTATTTTCAGGTCAAGTCCAGTCATTTTCCATGGTTTTTTCTCTCTTAAAATTATCATTTCAAATACTTTTCTTTCTTCTACTAATACGACTACTAATACGACTGTAGTGTATTTTTAATATAAAGTCAATCTTGATGACTTTAACCTTCAGAACATTCGGTTCAAGTCTTGCAATATCACTTTTATCTTCCCGTCCGACCCTTTTCATCGCCATCTCCAAAGATACGATGAAATTGTCAATACCACCTGCCCCACTTCTCAGGAACAATATCGCCAGGCCATATTTATAGAAGAAGACCTTAAAGGAAAAGCAGATAAGTACCAGATACTTTACGATCAAAAAGCCTATAGCTTCTTTGCCATTTTAATATCTAAAACCGGGCTGTCCTGGCGAGCATCAAGTCCTTTTACATAGATGCTAAAGTTAGAGATTCTGACTAATTCCACATCACTTACGGCAATCCGTGAAGGCCGATGAGGACTTCGGGAAGCAAAGACTCCCACCTCCTTACCATTACTCTTCGTGCCTCTTTTAAAAACGGTATTCATTGAATTAATCTGATGTAAATAATACACAATAGTAATCCACTTTTCTTCTTCTAATTTATACATGAATCTCTGTTGATAGGGAAAAAGGTCTATCCTGGAAATACCATCATCATTGATTTTGCTCACCTTCCCGATAGGATAAATCATGACCGGTTCTACCTGGCCAAAAATACATTCATAGCAAACCGGCTGATCATCAACCAAAAAAGAATGACCGTCTTTTATTTCTCTCTTACATTCCGAACAGGCTACCTTTTTATTCACTAAAGTTTCCCCTCTATTCTAGATTTAATTTTTTTTACCAAATATTTTAAAATATTTTATTCCCATGAATCCCTTTTTCTTCCCTTAGCTTATCAGCTTTCATATATGACCACCAAAAAATATCTAATATTCTTATTCTACTTAAGCTTTTAAGATTATTTTTAGATATTTCATTCTCTGCTTTGCTGCTTCTTGATCTCCTCTAAACTCAAAAATTAAACCTGGGCACCCAAGAAATTACCAATGGCAAGCCCCAGCATACAATCTTGATATTTACGGATCAAAAGTTAAATCCTCCGCTTATTAAAAAACAGGGTCTGTCTATTTATTCCATTCTATTTCTTCCGGCATCCTGCTATAGCATCCCAAATTTTATCCACGGCATCTTTAAGCAGATCAATAAAAGCCCACCTTTTAATATAAAACGGTCAGAAAATTCAGAAATTGCTAGACGATAGAGAAATCTTTCCTGAAAGTATCGTAATAGAAGGAAATCAAAATCTATCTTTTCTGCTCTTGCCATATTCATAAGTTTTGCTCTTATTGAAGCAACTTTATTTTTAACTTCTCTTTCCATCTTTACTCCTCTATCCGGCTTTTAAAGCATAGCATTAAGCCAGGTTTGCAGTAATGGCTTGATTCGACAAATTTCAGCATATTCAAGCAGTTTTTCCAGATTACGATCCTTAAGCTTGAGATATTCAGAAAGTCCTTCCTTGACAATATCCAGACCCAGTTTACTTCGATATCGAAAACAATCACATATAGTTTTTTCCGGACTATAGATACGAATTTTATGAGCTTTAATCTTTATCTTATTGATACCTGCTTCAAATTGTTTCTTTGAAAAATGATAGAATTCAACGGGGGGGTAATTAATTTTAGGCTTTCTTGAACCCCGACAGATTGCCATTGCTATAACTGAAGGGTTAAAAGTAGTTAGTTCATAATAGGATAGGGCTGAAAGAAGGCATATAACCCCTCCCGGAACAGCACGAGCGAGATCAACAAAACCCTGATTAGAAATTAGAGGAATCTCTGCCAGTCGATAGAAACCTCTCTTCACCTGTATTATCTGCCCTTTTTCCCTTGCTCTTTTTATATTACGAGTATGTATTCCTGCTGCCAGAATATCTTTTGTCCTGATAAAACCTTTATATGTCTTAAAAACTTTATAGATTCTTTCATCTTTCTTATTCATAAAAACCTCTCTGGATAATATTGCATACACATTATAATATATGTTAGCGTTTTTGTCCAGTTTTTATTTTTTATCCCTCCATGTTTTCAATCCTTTCTCATAGAAAAAATATGGACACCTTGGGCTCAAGTTGCAAATACAACACTTAACTTTAGTATAATATATTTACATACTAATACTCTACAAATATCGTCCACTAACATAATTGATATAATCCTTATGCGCTCCCCGATACTCCTCTGACAACTTAATAATCAACTCCTGATAACTCATAGCATGAAAATATACTCCATCTGCTTTGGTTATTTTAATAAATTCGTTTATTTCCCTATGATGAGTCGCGCTCTCTGGTCCTATCGTATCGTACCAGAGATAAAGAAGCCGGAATTTATTCTTCCCAAACTTTTCTTTTAATCCTAAAATATGTTTTATTAATTGAGCGGGATGTAGATATGTAAATTGACCATCATCAGGACTTATTGTTTTTGCAAACTGGTATAAATTGGGTATATCTTCCCATATTGTATCTAACTCAATATATTTTGGGTCAATCCCAGAGTGTTTTTGTGAAGAATACGCCTCTGAAAATTTACATTCTATGACAAAAACTTTAAACCTGGATTTTGGAGAGTTTGTAATAACAACATCAATATTTGGACTAAACCGAAATTTATCATTTATAGAGAACTTAACTTCAAAATTAATATCTTGAGAAGTGTTATTATTTCTGTTATAAAATTCACAGGCCGCAGCTATAACCGGGATTTGATTTATTCTTTTCCAGTATTGGAAAATATTCACACCCAATGCAGATGAAGAATGAACTGCTTGCATTTTGCAGGGGTTTCCGGTTAATTCTCCTCCATCGGCTTCTTCAAAATTACCTTTAACTTCTGGCAACAAAGGCTCGAATAGATTGTCATTTAAATTTTGAGTATAGGCTTTGTAGCCACGGTTACCCTTACTCCCGATAAGCATAATATTATTACGATGTGCCCATTGTATTTGCTTGTACAGAATATAATCATGTGCATTCATAATTATTCTCCCTTATTTTAACTTGTATTATCAATGGAATCATTGTCCCCATGACACGTTATTCCAACTCTAAAAAAAGTTATAACAAATATTGAAATTTAATATCTTTGTCCGCATTACGCTAAAGCAATGATTAAAGTTTTTATATACTCCATCATATCGATGGCAATTTTTGCATTATCTTTTGTGTTTGCGATTTTCTTAATCGATATATAAATCCGAGTTCCATCTTCTGAAATTTTTATAGGCATCCCGCTATCAGATTTATTGACGTATTCAAATTTATCTTTAAAATGTTCTTTAATTCTCTCCCCAAACTCATTGGCAATATCCTTCAATTCTTTAAATGGTTTGGGTAATTCTCCACCGCGTTTTGAAATAAAGAATGACTTGTTTAAACCAATTGTTATTTCTTCTGTTTCTTTAAAATCTGTGTAAAGAAATACACCTTTATGCCAAACAAAGCCTTCCTTTATGGGAAAATCAGTTGCTATCTTTTCCTGTAACACGACATTATTATGAT
>MEYH01000035.1:21558-21700 GCA_001773955.1 Candidatus Sediminicultor quintus
AAAATTCTTTATTCTCTTTTCCTGCTTTCCTTTTCACTTCATCAATTAAATATCTATTTTGATCTATCCATTCTTGCAAATATTCTTCAAAGGCTTTTTTAAAATTAGAATAATTTAGTCTTGACACTGTTTTCATGGCAAT
>MEYH01000036.1:0-147 GCA_001773955.1 Candidatus Sediminicultor quintus
TAAATATATCAAGATAAATCTGAACGATATACTATATACTATTTTAATCCTGCCTGTTCTTTTAGTTTCTCCGCTATATCGGTCTTTTCCCAGGAAAAATCTTCATCTTCCCTTCCAAAATGACCATAGGCAGCAGTCTTTCTATAT
>MEYH01000036.1:157-13243 GCA_001773955.1 Candidatus Sediminicultor quintus
TCAGTTTCAAGTGTCTTATTATTGCTTCCGGACGTAAATCAAAATTCTTTTTGATTAATTCTAATATTTCTGATTGGGTAATTTTTTCTGTGCCAAAAGTATCTATCATAATAGATACCGGATGAGCCACCCCTATGGCATAGGCAATTTGTATTTCACATTTATCAGCCAATCCGGCAGCCACAATATTTTTTGCGATATACCTTGCCATATAACTACCTGACCGGTCAACTTTAGTGGGGTCTTTTCCGGAAAAACATCCTCCGCCATGACTTCCCACTCCTCCATAGGTATCTACAATTATTTTTCTGCCGGTTACACCGGTATCTGCTTGAGGGCCGCCTATGGCAAATCTTCCGGTAGCATTAATAAAATATTTGGTATTTTTGTCAAGATACTTTTTAGGTATAACATAATTAATAACTTTTTCTTTAATATCTTTTTGAATAGTTTCATAGGGAATATCTTGGTGATGTTGGGCAGCAACTACTATCGCCTCTACTCTTATTGGTTCTCCATTTTCATATTCAACTGTAACCTGAGATTTCCCATCAGGTCTAAGATAAGGAATTATCTTCTTTTTTCTTGCTTCTGCCAGTCGATAGGTTAATTTATGAGCCAATATTATAGGAAGCGGCATCAGTTCGGGAGTTTCTCTACAGGCATAACCAAACATCATTCCCTGATCGCCTGCCCCAGTAGCTTCTATGTCATTTTTTTCTTTTTCCGCTTCTTTTACTTCTAGTGATTTACTCACTCCCCGATCTATATCCTTGGACTGTTCATCAATAGAGGTTAATACCGCACAGGTATCACCATCAAATCCATATTTAGCCCTGGTATAACCTATATCCCGGATGGTTTGACGTACTATTTTTGGAATATCCACATAGCAAGAAGTAGTAATCTGTCCGGCAACCATAACCAGTCCTGTGGCTACTAAAGTTTCTACTGCTACTCTTCCATAAGGATCTTCTTTATAGATGGCATCCAGGATAGCATCAGATATTTGATCAGCAATCTTATCCGGATGTCCTTCAGTAACTGATTCAGAAGTAAATAAATATTTGTTCTTCATATCTAACATCTCCTTTTTTTGATTGTAAATTAAAAAACCTCTTCAATGCCGAAGAGGTAATTTTCTTCTTATCTCTCGGAATTGTAATTCCGCGGGAATTAGCACCGACATAATGCCTTTGGTTATAGCATCATAGGTTGCTGGGCTTCTTAGGGTCCGTCCCTCCACCAACTCTTGATAAGAGCATATTATTTTTACTTTGTTAAAATATCATAGTTGAAATCTAATGTCAAATTATTCGCATATCGTATATGGTATATCGTATCTCGTAAAGAGAAAGAAAAAATAAGAAAGAAGAATTATTCGGTTTTCGTATAGCGTGTAGAATACAGTAATGAGTAATATGTAGGGGCTCGATTCATCGAGCCCGTTTCGGGTCGAATAAATTCGACCCCTACACTAAAAAAAATACTTTATACGAAAAAGTTCTTATTTTTTAACTATAAATACTTTTTATATTTTTCGTTGTTAGCCATACTTTTAATTATCTTCTTTAAGTCACCTTCTCGTTTTTTGGGATAAATTAATTTTATATCCCCACTTGATATGATAATTAAATCAGATAGGCCGATAGTAACTATTAAGCCTTCATCGTTTACAATAACACATCCCTTGGTATCTACTCCTTCGTGCTCACCTTGAATTACATTACCATCTTTATCCTTAGGGAAAATTCTCTCCATCGAAGTCCAGGAACCAATATCATCCCAACTAAAATCTCCTTTTACCACCAATCTATTAGAAACTTTTTCCATAATCGCATAATCTATAGATATTTTTTCTAATCCATAAAATACTTCTTTTACGATTTCTTTTTTGTTTAATGTCCCTAAACTATCTTTAATTTTCATTAATCCATGGTAAAGTTTGGGAACTTCTTTTTTTATAGCATTTAAAATATCTTCACAAGTCCAAACAAATATCCCACTATTCCAGAGATAATTTTTTTCGCTAATAAATTTTATCGCTGTTTCTAAATCTGGTTTTTCTGTGAAATTTTTCACCACACAGGCAGTAATATTATCCGTCTTTACTGCTTCCTCGCCTGCGCAAATATAACCGTATCCGATTTCTGGCCGTGATGGTTTAATACCTATGGTAATTAAATTACCCGTTTCACGAGCAAGGACACAAGCTTCTTTAATTACCTCTAAAAATATTCCGCTATCTTTTATTATATGATCTATGGGAAGTGTAATCATAGTGGTGTCAGGGTCTTTATATCGATGTTCGATAATTACTGCAGCTAAACCAATACAGGCTGCAGTATCTTTACCTACTGGTTCAAGGATATAATTTAGATAATCTATTTCAGGAAGAGCATCTTTTATGCTATCAAAGAGATCTTCCGTGGTAGAAATAAACACATCAGATAAATCAATTAGTGGTAAAACGCGATTAATGGTCTCTCTAATCATGCTATTTCCGCCAGTAATAGACAACAACTGTTTAGGTGTATCAAATCGGCTATGAGGCCAAAATCTTTGCCCCCGGCCACCAGCCATCAGGACAGCAACATTCTTCATAAAAAAATTTCCCCCCCCTTTTTTAAAACGTATATCGTATATCGTATATAGTAAAGAAAATAAAAGAAAAGAAAATACAGTATCGAGTATCGCGTTAAAAAAAGAAACCAGAATCCATAAGTCAGGCGTAGGGGCACGATGCATCGTACCCGCAAGAAAGAAAAAAACAAATATATAAGGGGTTTGATTCATCAAACCCGAATAACAGCGGGTCGGATAAATCCGACCCCTACATTAAAATTACTACTCAATACTAATATTTTATGTTTTGAATTATGGTTTTTAGTTTTTCTCTATAAATTTTTAGCTAATTCATTATATAATCATTTTTGTAATATATCAAAAAAATTAATTTAGGTTTCTTTGCTAATTATTATAGGATACAGCCTTTTATATAAAATAAAAGTTATAAAGCCACTAATAATCCCTTTTAAAAGATTAAAGGGAATAATAGCTGGAATTAACATTTTAGCTACGATATCTCTATTAACCCCTAAATAAAGAGGGGTAACTATCAAATTAGCCGGGACCATTATTAAGGTCATTGCTAATGTCCCCAGGATTAATCCTAAAATTGCTCCCTTCTTGTTATGATACAAGAAATAGATTTGAGAAGAGACATACACTAAAGTTCCGGTAGCTAAAAAATTCATCAAAGCACCATAAGGACCGCCTTGCCCGGAAATAAAAGCAAAAAGTATAGCAGTAATTAGAGACATTAAGACACCAATTTTCGGACCTAATTTAAAAGATCCAATCAGGAGAAATACACTCCCCGGATCATATAATAAAAATGGCGCCTGGGGCAAAATTGGAAAATGAATAAAATACCCTGCCACTATGGACAAGGCTACTAAGATAGAAATACTGGTAATTTTTTTACTTTTCATACAGATTCTCCTTCTTTGGTTTTTTATTTTTCTAACTAATCTAATTAATTAAAAGCAAAAATTATTTTTGTTCCCCTATGATTTTAAAATATTTCTTAAAATAAAATATCCCCGGAAAAATTATATTTTCTCGGGGATAATATTTGTGTAAAATAAATTACTTCTTCTCCCTTCCAGACTATACTGTCGGCTCTGGCTTTTCACCAGATCTGTTCGATACTCACCATGATGAATACCGAGCTCGTGGGCTTATTACTTCCTCTTTAGCATTCTCTACTATTTGCGAGGAGAATAATTTCACCACCGATCGGGAATTGGCTATCTTTTAATTTAACCTCACCCTGCCCCGAAAAAGTTTAATCTTCAATATTCTATTTTTGGTAATTATATCACTTTTTCCGAATGTTTACAATAATTAAATTCACCGATTGACCAATTCTCCAATTTACCAATTCGCCGATTGGCTAATTAAGTAGGGGTCGAATTTATTCGACCCGAAACGGGTTCGATGAATCGAACCCCTACATTTACATAGGCTTGTCACTAATTACTCATCACTTATCACTGTTTTTCTATTCGCTCCACGCTTGATTTATTCAGTAGCTTTGATTTCATTCTGAATTTCTTCCAAACTAAATCCTCTTAAATTAGCGTAATAGTCCAATACCTTATTCGCATAACTATCAGGTAATTCCTGATTATTAGTTAATCGTTCTTGTACAGCATAAGGTCCCAGGTTGTAAGCTATAACAGCAGTGTTTAAATCATTAAAATCTCTATTCAACATAGATAAATAATAGACTCCAATTTGAATGTTTTTGATGGGATCAAACAATGTTTTCTCTGAACCATCCCATTCAATACCAATATTTTCTGCTAACTCCTGAGCAATAAATCTTCTTACCTGACATAATCCATAAGCATAAGAATTAGAAACTGCGGTTGGTTGGTAATTACTTTCTGTTTTTATTATTGCAGTTATTAATAAAGGATTAAAATTATATTTTATGGATTCTTCATAAATAGTTTTAGATATCTCGTATATAGATTTACTGTCTAAGGTAGAATTATTTTTAGATATATCATTTACTATTCTTGTAATATAATATTCTCTCTTAACTTCATTAGAAATCATTCCGGTTAATTCCTGTAATTGCATATAAATTTCTGTAAATTGATCTCTACCAATTTTTACCTGGCTATATAGTTTCATTTCAGTAGATAAATCTTCTACTATAGTGGTAATCTTCTCATTTATAGTGGCAATCTTCTCATTTATAGTGACTATCTTCTCATTATTCAGATTAATATTTTCAGTATATTTTTCCGTCTGTGTGCTCAAGTTATTAATGCTAATTTGTAATGTGATAAATAAGATAATCATAAGAGACATAAAAATTAGGACTACCAAACCAAGATTTTTATTAATTTTTTCTACAGGTGAACCTGCCATATCGTTTTTTTCTCCTTTGTTCTTTTTATTAGACATGAATATCCCTCCTTGGGTATTTTTTTTAGGAATGGCGGCTTTAATTTATTGTATTTTGCTGCCTTCAGTTATATCTTTATCTATAGTTAATAAAACTACATTATCTTTGACAACCGCTGCTAAAAGCATGCCTTGAGATTCTATCCCCCTAAGCTTCACAGGCTGTAAATTAGTTACTATTACTATTTTCTTCCCCAATATTTCTTCGGCAGAGTAATGTTTTTTAACTCCGGCTACAATAGTTCTTGTTTCTGCTCCTAAACTTATTTCCAATTTAAGTAATTTATCTGTTCCGCTCACTTCTTCGGCAGAAATAACCTTTCCTACTCTCAAATCAATTTTTTTAAATTCCTCATAAGATATGATATTAGATTTGTCTTCTTGTAACTTTTGCAGCTCTTTATTTTTAGTATCAATCCTGGGAAATATTATTTTTCCCGGCTTAACCAGAATTCCTGGTATTAATTTTCCCCAAGAAGCATCTTCGTCCAATCTTATTTTTTCTAAATCGCTTTCTAATCCTAACTGTTCCCAAATTTCTTTTGCTTTTACCGGCATAAAGGGATAAATTAAAATGGCGGATAGACGTATAGATTCAGCCAGATTATATAGAATAGCAGATAATCTTTCCTTTTGTGAAATATCGCGCCCTAATATCCAGGGCTCTGTTTGATCAATATATTTATTGGTTCTTCTGATAAATTGCCAGATAGTTTCCAGGGCGGTGTTAAGTGATAAATTATTCATTTGAGTATAATATTTTTTTATAGTTTTTAAAGCAAAATTCTCCAACTCCACATCGTATTCTTCTTTTTCTATCCCTGATTGGGGAATCTCTTGGTTAAAATACTGGGTAATCATAGCTATAGTTCTGCTTACTAAATTCCCCAAATCGTTAGCCAGGTCATAATTTATTCTTTTAATCAATAAATCTTTAGAAAAATTACCATCTTGCCCAAAAGAAACCTCTCTCATTAAAAAATATCTAAAGGCATCAGCCCCATATTCTTCTGCCATTTCATAGGGATCTACTACATTTCCTTTAGACTTTGACATTTTTTCTCCCTCTATAGTCCACCAGCCATGAGCAAAGACCATTCGGGGAAGTTCAATCCCAGCTGCCATTAACATGGTAAACCAGATAACAGTATGGAATCTCAATATATCTTTTCCAACAAGATGAACATCTGCCGGCCAATATTTCTTAAATTTTTCATTATCTGTATTATATCCTGCTACTGTAATGTAATTTAATAAAGCATCATACCAGACGTAAATCACATGATTATTATCAAAAGGGACATCTATACCCCATTTTAAGCTTTTTTTTGTTCTGGTTATACTTTGGTCTTTAAGGCCGCTTTTTACAAAACTTATAATTTCATTTCTTCTTGCTTTCGGTTGAATGCATTGAGGATTTTTTTCAAAATATGATGATATCCGATCTTGATATTTTGACATTTTAAAGAAATAACTTTCTTCCTTTATCTTTTCAATCTTCTTCCCGCAAGTAGGACATGTTTCATCTGTCAACTGAGTCTCAGTCCAAAACGTCTCACAGGGCACACAATACCAACCCTCATATTCACCTTTGTAAATATCACCATTTTCGTATAATTTAGTAAATATTTCTTGAACTACTTTAATATGTCTTGGTTCAGTTGTACGGATAAAATCATCATATTGTATATTTAGCAAGGGCCATAGATTTTTAAATTTTAATACCACCTTATCTGACAGTTCCAAAGGGGTTAAATTTACTTTTTCTGCTGAACGAGCAATCTTTTGACCATGTTCATCTGTGCCAGTAGAAAAAAGAACATCATACCCGCATAGTTTTTTATATCTGGCCATAATATCTGAAGCTATGGTAGTGTAAGCATGCCCGATATGTGGTGCATCATTAACATAATAGATAGGGGTAGTGATATAAAATGTTTTTTTAGATTGAATTCTTTCTTTCATTGTAGTTCACCTTTCTTTTCTCGTATATAGTATATCGTATATCGTATTATATAGCGTACAGCGTTTAGCGTATAGTATAATAAAATAGTATCCAGTATCGAGTAAAGATTCCGTAATTTTTTGCTTTTTTGGCTTAGACTCACCTTATTCTTAATTCTAACTACCATATTCTAAATTTCTTACTATATACTAATTTGGTTTCTGGATTCTCTTTTCTTTTACGAGATACGATTCACGAGATACGAGATACAAACTTGGCTTCTGGCTTCTTAACGATATACGATATACTATATACGATATACTATTTATTTTTCATTTCCAATAATTTCTTGTATATCAGATTTTTTGGAATGTTTAATTTTTCCTGAGTATTTTTTATTATATCTCTATTTGAATAACCCTGGTTTTTTAGTTTTTTTAAATATTTTTCCATGATAACTTCATCTTTTAAAAAATCTATTGTATCGTTTCCTTTTTCCTTAATTCCCCCCTGGACAACCAGAGTGATTTCACCTTTTATCTCTTTTGTATTCATTTGACTTAGAACCAGCTTTAATTTTCCTCTGATTATCTCTTCGTACTTCTTGGTTAACTCGCGGGCTATAACTATTTTTCTATCTCCCAAAATTTCTAACATATCTTTCAGGGCTCTTTTCAATCTGTGAGGGGCTTCATAGAAAATAATGGTTCGCTCTTCATTTTTTATACTTTTAAAATATCTTTTCCTCTCTTTGCTTTTGCGAGGCAAAAAACCCTCAAAAACAAATTTATCGGTAGGTAATCCTGATACAACTAAGGCAGTTGTCAGTGCTGAAACACCAGGTATGGGAATTATCTTTATATTATTATCTAAAGCTAAATTTATCAATACATATCCTGGATCGGAAATTCCTGGCATACCCGCATCAGAAACCAGAGCTATGTCCTGACCATTTTTTAATATCTCTACCAGATAGGGAGCTTTTTTAAATTTATTATATTCATGGTAGCTGGTAACTTCTGTATTTATCTGGTAATGAATTAATAATATTTTTGTATGCCTGGTATCTTCAGCGGCAATTAATTTTACCTCTTTTAAAATATTTAAAACCCTGATAGTAATATCTTGTAAATTTCCAATAGGTGTTCCACAAATGTATAAATTTCCCCTTGATTTATTTTTATCCAAAACACTTATTCATCTCCACTTTTTTCGTTAATATTGAAATATGGGATTCTCAATTTTTAATTCTTCTTTTCCCCCTTTTACTCCCTCTAACAATACAAGATTTGCATTTTCTCCTGACCGAGGATGAATGAATTTTACCACCTTTGGTTCAATACCATATTTTTTTAAAGCTATTACCAATTTTATTAGTTTCGCACTTCTATAAATTAAATAAATTCTTCCCTTATTCTTTAGCAAATAATTACTTACGGAAATTATGTCATCTAAATCACCTTTTATTTCGTGCCTGGCAATGGCTCTACTACTTGAAGGATTAATCTCCCCCTGCTCCAGAGAAATATAAGGGGGGTTACTTATTACAACATCAAATTCCTGGTTTTTAAAAATATTTTTTAAGTTTCTGAAATCTTCTTGAATGATGGTTATATCATTTTGTAATTTATTTAATTCAATACTCCTCCTGGCCATATCCGCTAAATCTTTTTGTATTTCAATACCATAGATAGACAATTCCCTTTTTTTGCCAAATAAAAGCAGAGGAATTATTCCAGAACCAGTCACCAAATCAACAATATTTTCATAATTTTTAAGCCTGATAAAATTAAGCAGTAAAATAGAATCCACCGAAAAACGATATGCATCCCTTGCCTGGATAATTCTTAGTCCTCTATCTCCTAAATCTTCTATTTTTTCATTATTATTTATTTTAATCATGCTCTATACCCGACGCAATATACTAAATCACCTATTATCATTATTTTTTGCACTTTTATTTTTCATTACAAGTTCTTCGAATTCTTCTTCGGGTATCTTAATTCTTTTCCTGATACCATCACTCTTGCTGTTAGGGTCGCTTTCTAATTCAACTATAATATATTTTTTTAACACATTTATTTCTATAACTTTTCCTTTGCCTTTCTCTGTTTCAACATTTTCTCTTAATTTAGGATATTTTTTTAAGCTCTCTTTATAAAACTCACATTCGTAAGATAGACAGCACATTAATCTACCGCAAAGACCTGATACTTTAGATTGATTCAGGGCAATTTTTTGTATTTTAGCCATATTAATATGAATTGGAGCAAACTTTTGAATATAAGAAACACAACACACTTCTCTCCCACAAATTCCCATTCCACCTATTAATTTTGTTCCATCTCTTACTCCCATTTGCCTCAACTCGATTTTAGTTTTAAAAACTTTAGCCAATTCTTTAACCAATTCTCGAAAATCTATTCGTTGAGCAGAAACAAAATAGAATATTATCCTGCTTCTATCAAATAAACACTTTACGTAAACTAATTTCATGGGCAGGTTATATTTTTGGATCTTCTCTTTACAGATATTTAATGCATCAATCTCCTCTCGCTTTATTCTTTCGAGTTTCTCAAAATCCTCTTTATTTGCTTTTCTAAGTACGTTTTTAAGCGGGGTATCTAATTCATCTTTTTTTATATATTTGTAGGGGATCACTACTTCACCCAAGTCTAAACCAATAGCTGTTTTTACTAAACAAATATCCCCTTTCGTTAATATAATTTTATTATTAATTTTAAAATAATAGATATAATTTGTTTTGGTAAATTTTAAACCAGTTACTTTAGGCAATACTCAACACCTACCATCTTTATATATAATCTTTCCAAAATGAGACGTGTATTTACATTTTTTATCAAATATTCTTCTATCTGTTCCAAATAATCCAAAATATCAATTAGAATTTCCTGAGAATAGATCTGAGATTTTTCATCAAGTATTGCTAATTTATCGCAATTGGCAATATACTTTTGATCTCCGGTATTTTTAATGATTAAAATATCTCGATACCATAATTTTATCATTTCTAAAATCTCTTTTATTCTATCTATTTCGGATACCATCTTTTCAACTTTTGCAAAAATATCGTCACCATATTCTCCGGGAGATACGGCCGATAAGTCGTCTAATACTTCTTCTCTTCTAATAAAATATTCCTTATCTGACAATAATTTTAAAGCGCTCCCGATGCTCCCTTGAGCTAATCTGGAAATAATTTCAGCTTTCTCCTTTTCTAGATTTTTATTATTGTTTAGTAAAAACTCTTTTATTTTATAGGAGGATATTAATCCAAAATTTACTATCTGGCAGCGTGAGACTATCGTGGGCAAAATTGGATCTATCTTTGAGCAAATCAGAATTATTATTGCATAATAAGGTGGTTCTTCAATAGTTTTTAATAAACAGTTTGACGCCTCAAGGGTCATTTCTTCTGAATTGTCTATAATGTATATTTTTTTTCTACTTTCGAATGGTTTTAAATTAATTTCTCGGCGTAATTCTCTGATTTGTTCAATCTTTATTGAGCCTTTAATTGATTCTATTATTTTTAGATCTGGATAACATTGTTTATTAATCTTATTGCATATACTGCAGGTGTCACAAACTTCTAAATTATTATTTAAATTTAAACAATTTATGATTTTGGCAAATTCTATAGCGGTAATTTTTTTTCCTACTCCTTCGCTCCCGACAAAAATATAAGATGGGGAGACTTTATCCTCTTTGAAGGATTTTAATAATATATTAATGGCTTTTTCTTGCCCGATAATAGCTCTAAAAGACATAAATACTCCTTTATTTCGTTAGCGGATAGCGTACAGCGTATAGTAAATCAATATAGTATCGAGTATCCAGTATCGAGTATCGCGCAAAGATTCCGATATTTTTTTACTTTTTAGCTCAGGCTTATTTTTATTCTTAATTTTGATTACTGGAGCCTAAACTTCTAACGAGATACGAGATGCAAACTTGGCTTCTGGCTCCTGAATTCTGGCTTCTGGATTCTGGCTTCTGGATTCTGGCTTCTGCTTTAATTTACGAGATACGCTAATTTTTTATTTACAATTTTGATTATCTCTTCAAATATATCTTCTTTGCTCCTGTTAGCATCAATTATTTTAATTCTTTCTATTTCTTCATAAGACAATTGGTAGTAGCCCTGTCTAACTCTTTCTAAAAATAATTTCCCGCCGATAATTTTTTTATTTATAAATTCTTCTTCAAATCGCATTTCACGCGAATTACCGAAAGAAGCTGACCTCCTTAATCCTTCGTATGGATCAATATCTAAGATAAAGGTTAAATCAGGAATAGCTTTTCCCACGACTAAGTTATTTAGATGCTTTGTAATTTTTAAATCTATACCTCTTCCGTACCCTTGATAAGCAGTAGTAGAATCATAAAAACGATCAGATATAACTACCTTCCCCTCTTCTAACGCTGGTAATATAATCAATCTGACATTTTCTGCCCGGGAAGCTAAAAACAATAGCATTTCGGTTTTATAATCCATACCATCATTTTTTTGGTCGAGAAGAATTTTACGTATTTTATCTCCAATTTTTGTTCCTCCCGGCTCTTTAGTATAAATAGAAGGTATTTTTTGTTTAATTAAAAAATCGAAAAGCATCTTTGCCTGGGTAGTTTTCCCACAGCCTTCAAGCCCCTCAAAAGTTATAAATAAACCTTTTTTCATTATATACCATATACCTCTTTTTAAAAAATAGGGACACATCCTATTTTTTCTTCTAAAAAATAGGATGTGTCCCTATTTTTTTTCATACATAAGCACCCGGCAAATGTCGGTTAAAGTTACTATTCCCACTAATTTCCCATCTCGCAAGACAGGAAGCCTCTGAATTTTATTTCTAATTAGTAAATCCGCTGCTAAAACTTCGTTGTCATCTTCATCGATAGTAACAATATTCTTTCTCATAAATTCTTCAGCAGGATGTTGAGAATATTCTTTTAAACTTTTAGATAATTGTATAAATTCCGAAAGAATAGAATCACTATTTATAATTTCTAAATAATTCGGTAGAGCAGCACTGATTATGTCGTGTAGAGATATAAATCCAACAACCTCTTGATTATTGTTAACCACTGGAAGCCCGGTAATTTTATGCCTGGATAATATTTCTATTAAATCTGCCAGTTTACATGAGGCTAAAGCACCGGTAACATCACGAATCATAATATCCTTTATTTTCAATCTTTAGAATCTCCTCTCTATATTTATCTTTATAATCTCTTAATGTCCACATATTGAAGACATCTCTCTACTTCTTCCTTTGAACTAAATTCCTCTTCTTCTCTTAGAGCGCTGGCTAAAGCACAGGCCATAGAAAATTTTATTGCTTCCTCAAGATTTTTCCCTTCTTCGGTTAGGGCAATGGCAAATCCCGCAACCAAGGCATCACCTGCTCCGATTAAATTTACGATTTCATGATAGTTAGTCTCTGCAACCCATATTTCATCTCGGGTAGCAATTACATCTTTTTCTTGTTCCAAAGAAATTACACCAATTTCTGCTCCTCTCTGTACAACTTCTTTGGCTGCATTAATCGCATCTTTTTCCTTATCAATTTTAATTCCAAAGACTTGATTGCTTTCTCGAAGGTCAGGTTTTGCTAAAAAAGGCTTTTTCTCTAAACCTTTTACAAATGGTTCTCCGGAAGTATTTAAAATAGTTTTTACCCCTCTTTCCTTAGCAATAGAAATTAAATCACCATATATATCTACAGAAACACCTCGAGGCAAACTTCCAGAGAGTGTAACTACACTACATTGAGACATAACCCGATAAAAGATTGATTTTAGCATCTCTAAGTCATATTCTGTAATTTTAGGTCCTGCTTCACTTAATAAGGTATGCTGCCCCGTTTTTTTATCTCTAATAATCGTATTACTTCTAGTCTTCTCTTCGATGTGCCAAAAATTAGTAGTTATGCCCATTTCTCTTAGTTCTTCTTCTATCATTCTCCCTCTGCCGCCTCCTAAAAATCCGATAGCGATAGTTTCTCTGCCACATCCCCTAACAGCCTTAGATACATTTATCCCTTTACCACCAGAAGTGGTATGGGCATCTAAAACTTTATTGTAATGATTTATTATTAAATTATTAACCTCTAAAATTACATCTATTGCAGGGT
>MEYH01000037.1:0-396 GCA_001773955.1 Candidatus Sediminicultor quintus
ACAGACCTTTATATATTGGATTTTTAAATAACGCTTTTGGAACCTGGTAGAATCTAAAGGTTACTTCTTCTTGTTTTTTATAAAACCTTTCTTGTGGTATAGAATTATATTCTTTATTGTTTGGAGAGCATGTGGAATTACTTGAAGGTATTCTAGAACTCTTGCTTACATTTTCTCTATTATCCCTTAAATTGTCTTTGCTCATTTTAAAACTTCTAGTTTAAGTCTTTATCTAATGCAAAAAGCCCGGCATTATACCGGGCCTTTATTTATATAACTTTTATTTTCTTCCTGAAGGCGAGAGTTAAATAAGCTGAATTATCCCTGGAATTTATAAAATCCTGTACTAAATCCTTATGGTTTTTTAGGCATGCGCTAGGCGAACCGCCTCCGCCA
>MEYH01000037.1:431-2119 GCA_001773955.1 Candidatus Sediminicultor quintus
CAACTTGTGAGCTTTTATTTTAGCTTTTTTTTCAAATTCAACAATAATCTAATACTATGAAATTTTTTTACCGGTCTTTATAATTTCACTGGCAAAAGGATTGGAATCATTGAAGTCTTTCAATTCGAAAGGATGTGGTTCAATTCTGATATCAATATTTCTTCTAAGCTTTAATAGCAGGAAAAAAACATCTACGATATCACCTTTATAGCTATCGACAACAACAGCAATATCGATATCACTATCTGAGTCTATACTGCCCTTATTTGTTGAACCAAATAAATATAACTCTTTTAACCCTATATTGCTTTTTTTAAGAATATTCAGATATTGTTTTATCTTTTTTTCAATTATTTTTCTATCTGTTTCAACAGCCATAATCTAAGCTCCTCAATTTCATTTATTTGTTTTGTAGCATATTCCCTGGTACATTTTTTATAAAAATCCAATTTGTAATCAGGATATCTTGCAAGTATATTAAATGTATTTAATAAATCAAAAAAATCTTTTTGCTTTTCAGTTAATCTTAATTTTGCTTTTTCTGCAATCTGAGTAAGATTATGAGTATGAGGTGGATTTATATCACAATTTTTTACATAATATGCCTTTAATAATTTCTCCACTACCAAATGGCCTATAAATAATGACCATGAGTAGTTACCACTTTTAAAAAGATTTACCATAGCAGAATAATCTTCTTTTGATAATTTAACCCAGTACTCTATTATTTCATTTTTCTCCATAACATTATTATATTTGTTATCAAGAATTCATTCAAATGATATAAATTAAAATTTTTTACTAAAGTTAATTGCACCCTTATAGATTTCTTCAGGATACCCCATATTCTTCAATATTTTTATTGCATTTTTTGTTTTACAAACTCCTCTACGCAAAACATAACTAAATATGATATCTTTTCCTGTTATTTCTTCTCTAAAGTGATAATTTTCACAAAAACCTTTTGATAAATCTGCCAATTCTAAATCGTGAGTAGCATTAATAACACAAAAATTTCTGCTCGTAAAGTATTTTAAGACTTCAATTCCGGTACTGATTCTCTCAACTGTATTGGTACCCCTGAATATTTCATCTAATATACAGAGTATCGGAGTATTTTTATTCTCCTCATCTATTATCCTTTTCAATAACCTGGCCTCAGTCATAAAATAGCTTTCATCTTCCATAAGATTATCTGTGGTGCCAATTGAAGTAAAAACTTTAAAATAACAGGAATGATAAAATCTAGAAAATGTAAAAAACATACTCTGGGCAAAAATAGCACTTATACCAAGCGTCTTTAAGAAAGTGGATTTACCAGAAGCATTCGAGCCAGTTATAATAACTCCTCTCTTCTTAATTTTTAAGGAATTGGATACAGGCTCTTTTAGCAATGGGTGGTAGATATTTTTTGTTTCTATAAAATGTTTTATTTCTTTATTTTCAGTATAATGAATTAGTTTAGGCTCTGAATAATAATTCAGGCTCTTTTGATATGATGCCATAGCAATAAGAGCATCGATTCTTCCTATCAGAATATGTAGTTTTACTAAATCATTCTTATGTCTATTTATAAGACCCATAGTATTGTAAAAAGCTATAGGTTCTATTAGAAATATTGCATTTATAATTTCAAAAAATGCTTCTATTTCTGTTTTTGTTATACCGGTACCAAAACTTATAAAGGA
>MEYH01000037.1:2470-5878 GCA_001773955.1 Candidatus Sediminicultor quintus
AATTTATTTATAATATGTGCTCTTTCTATCAATAACTTATCGTCAAAAACAGGAGCCCTTAAAAGATAGTATAAATACTGAGAGCCAGTGACTGAGATTGTATGATCAGCCTCAGTAAATACAAAGTCCATATCAAGGTCATTCCAGGTAGTATCGTCTACTGAATAGATATGACTATCTGTTGACTTCTTTAGAAATAGGAATAATTTTACAATATCTGAAAATGATCTCTCGTGCTTTTGTTTTTTACCCCACTTTTCTTTAATCTTTTCCTTGCGCTCTTTAGCTGACCTGATTCTTTTAATTATTGCATAGGTTATTAAAAAAATAACAGCAAGAACCGCCATTATAAAGAAAAAATAGCTAACCTTAAATCCAAGAATAATTCCTGAAACTACAAATATTATCGTTAACAATTCCAAAAGATCTTCAGCAAAATACTTGAATCGGTATGTTCTCATAAGTCTCCTTATAAAGGTAAGGCTATTTAAATGTTATAAAATTCTCATCCTGTAAACCCGTAAAGACCAAAAATTATTAAAATCTTTCTTTATTATAATATGAAACATGATGACATAGAAATAAATATTAGAACATCTTCTGAATTTTTAAGTTGTTCCCGGTATCTTAAAACAAACTAATAGAAGCCCTCTCTTAAGTACAAGATGGTCAGAAAATTCATAAATGGTAAGCCGGTAAAGAAACCTTTACTGAAAATCAATCCCCATTCTTTTCATTTGCTTTTTAAATTAATTTTGCAATTATAACTTTGCATTTTGCAAAGTATGCTTGTCATTATTTGAGGGTTGTTATATACTTTTATTGGAGGGAAAAAAATTTTGGACGATAATATAAAATTAAAAAATCGGTTAAAGGTTGCCCGTGCTGAAAATAATCTCACACAAGAACAACTTGCAAACTTAGCTGGAGTAACCCGGCAAACAATCGGTGCCATTGAAACCGGTCAATATTGCCCAACAGCAAAATTAGCTCTAATTCTCTCCAGGAAGCTTGGTAAAAAATTTGAAGATTTATTTTATCTGGAGGAGGACAACAGGAATGTTTAAGGAAAATAAAAAAGGTGGTAAAAAGTCAGTTTTCATTTACGGAACGATAGATGAACGAACCAAATCAATTGTATATCAAGGCGATGCTTATATGGGTAGATTTTTATTGTTTGCGATACTTTTAGATGTTGTCTATAGAGGTCTACGGTATGACGATCCTATGTGGGAGTTACTATTAATTGTAATTATAGGAGGTGGAATATCTACTTTTTACCAGATTAAGAATAAAATCCTTGTCAATAACCCAAACTTTCGAAAAAGCCTATTCTTATTAATAGTAATTTCTCTGATAAGTGCTGCAGTGACATTTTTAGTCGTATTTATACTCAACCATAAATAATGAGTAAAATTATATTTCAAATAATACATCAAGTTTAATTATAGACCTCTAAAGTTTGCTAAATCTGTGCACATCAGAATGGCGTGCATTTTGAACTGTTTATTGTATATAATATTTTGCGGAAAAAGAATTCTCGAATTATCGGGATTTGGGGGAAATCTTGATTTCCTTTTTATCCGCTTTTAGGTGATGGGTGGTCAACATATAGAAATTTTTAATATATTATTCCGTAGATCCTATATGCTTCATAGTAACATGCTGCTGCAAGAATAATTGCAGCAATAGAAAGTAGCAACAATTCTATTTTTGTAAAATTAATCAATTTGTTATATCGTATTTTAATTAGCTTACTTTTCTTCGGCCATTTGCCAGTTGTATTGTAATAACCAATCTTATAACAAACAGATGCAATTAATATGTACGCAATGAACTCATACGGCCCGGATCTTGTCAAAACAGAAATCGTGGGATATATCTTATCAGCCGGGTTTGGAACAGTAAATGAATTTGTTCCTAAGAACATACCGTATAGACCACTTTGTATTATTGGCATACAATAACCTAAAGAGATCCTAGAAATTTGTAAAAAGCTTGGTAGAACTATCAGAAACACTGCAATTAAAGCGTTGATAATAAAGATTTTTATAAATTCCATTGCTATACTCCCATATAAAATATCTTCTCCAGCAAGTAACGCTACGGGAAATTTATTCCTTAATATTTGTTCAGGCAGGAAATAATAACTTATAAACCAGGATACTATAAACAATGCAGAACATAAGCCCAATAAAGAAAAAAACCTTTTGTATAAACTACTGCCAGTTAGATACTCTTTCATTTCTTAAACACCATTTTAAATCGACACTATAGTCATTAAATATCTTCGTAAAATTTATTTAAATCCACATATTATACAAAACAGCATTAAATTTTAAGTGATACTAAGCTAATCTTTATCCCGTCTTCTATTAACCATCTAAAAGTTTCTCTCTTTTGGTTTATTTACAGTTTGTTTAACATTTTTAGCTAATAATATCATATTTATTCCTTCTATTTGAAATTTTATATTCTGTGGCAGGATTACCTGAAATTAAGGTTTATATTATTCTTTCCAGCGTAGGCTTTAGCAATCGATATAAACATTGCGCCTCTGCTTTTTTTAATTTTCCCGGTAAGACATGCATCTTTTATTATACTTAAAAATATCCTTATCTTCTGCTCCGGTATTTTATAAGCTACAGCCCGAAATGCTCCAAGGCTGTGATTATCATTAAGTTCTTCTGCTATTTCTTTAGCCAGCAACTCCTTTTCTCTGGATCTATATCTTTTTGGTCTATGATATTCCTCTATTACACTGCTATTGGAATATTTACTTTTTTCATAAATGTTTTTTTCCTTTCCAGAATCTATGGGTTCTATAAAGCTACCTTTTCTCTTATCTTTTAAGGATTCCTTTATTTTTCTCCTGATATCGTTAATATCATCTCCATTTTCTACTATCCTTTCCTTTATCTCTCCTCTAGAGTTTTCCACAACCTCTTCCCTACTGGTCCTATTAACGTTATTTATATTAGGATCATTAACATTAGTATCATTAGGGGGACTTTTTTCCAGTTCAAGAAGTGACTTCTTTCCAGTTCTAGAACTGGAAATTCTCCAGTTCTGAAAATTTCCTATCTCGGGTTTTAAAACATAAATTCTATTAGGATTGCCCTGTCCGACTCTTTTATCAAATATGAGGTTATATTTAACCAATGCTTTTTTGTATTTTATGACAGTTTTTTCATCTATTTCTAAAAGATTTAAAAGTTCTTTTAAACTAAAAACTAGATATATGTATCCTTTTTCATCTTCCCATTCGTTTTTTATAGAGACATCTAATCTATCTCTTAAAATTGAATACATTAATTTAGCCCCCATAGACAGACCTTTATATATTGGATTTTTAAATAACGCTTTTGGAACCTGGTAGAATCTAAAGGTTACTTCTTCTTGTTTTTT
>MEYH01000038.1 GCA_001773955.1 Candidatus Sediminicultor quintus
TGCTTCTTTTGTCTTTCCCGGTTTCATCTTAAATGTGCAAACAACATATATCCGATATTCTTCCATATTATTCACCCCCTTTCTTATCTATTTCTTTTTGTAAATAATTGATGAAATCAGATATTCACAGACTGGACCGCGAGCATTTTCTAAGCTAAAAGTAAAGCACTCCCTGATCAGGCTAACTTTTTGGCTACACGGTTATCCTACCAAAAGAGCTATTATTCACAGTTTTACGGATATTTCTTACTATAGTTAATCACTCTTAATACAAAATTGTTCAATGGACTTTTGCTTATTCTTCTAGACCATCTTATATATATCTACAACAAATTTTCCCGAAATCCTTCTTTTTATAAAAAATAATTTAAAAACAAAAAAGCCCTTCAGCAAAATGCCAAAGGGCTAGAATTATTTAGCTCCCCGGGTGGGTATCTGAAAGCGTGGGGAGTTATTCTCGGTCAGCCTGTGGAGACCCCCCTATCTAAAATTATAGTCTTTATTTCCCTCGGTTTAAGCTCTATTTTAACTTCATCAACATCATCATATGGTAATTTCTCTCCATAACTTTCATCCAACCTACCCAGATAGACCTTATGGATATCAAATCCTAATTTAATCTTTCCAGTGGTCTCTCTATCAGCAGGATTATAAACTCGGACTACCAATTTATCTTCAAATTCATGCTTTTTAAGGGCGCTAATTTCTAAATAGTCACCTTTTAATTCTATAAAACTAAATTTATCTGAGAGATTTCCCGGTTGATTTTTTAATTGTTTAGTTAATATTTTCGTCTTGTACTGTCTTGTCTTCCGAGAAATACAGGCATCATCCCAACTACCCTGATGAGGTATAAGGGCATAATAAAAAATATGCTCTCCTAAACATTGAGCTTCTGGTGTTGGAAAGGAAGGACCAGCATTTTCCTTCCTATATTCTAAATCACCTCTCGATAACCATCCTATACAACGGAGTAAAGTTAAAGCGATGGTGTTATTTTCAGGAATGACCTCATATTCAGGCAGTCCCTGATTTAGCAAAGCAATTCCATATTCTTCATCATTAATATCGATGAATCCCGAATTATGAGCAGTTTTATAAGCTCTTTCTTGCCAGCCTTCACTATCAGGTACATTAATGGAACGCTTTACTACATCAAAATTTCCATCAGCGTAAACCTGATCTGTTTTAATAGTAGTAGGAAATTCTACCCGCAAACGATGATCACGGGCTTTATTATCAAATTTTGTTTTAAATTCTATTCTCTGAATCTCACTGTATAATTTTATTTCAGAATCAATAGAACACTCTACCTTCTTATCTGCTCGGGATTTCCTATCCGATTTTAATCTGGTTGGCAACAGTATCTTTCCTGATATAGTTAAAGTAGCTTCGGCTGGACCAACATCTTTGGTGCTGATATTATTTAATTGACTAGTTACTATCTGGTTATTCAAAGGAGGAGAATAAGTATATTCATCTCCTGCATCCCCACCATCTACAAATCTATTGCAATTTTTAAAGATTTTATCATTTAATTTGTCCATAATAGTTAATGTTCCATTAGTTTCAGCAATTATTTTATAATATTTATTTTCAATGTAATCTCTACCGGATTTTATATCAGTCTCATATCCTTTAGAGGTGTTTATATGGTTAATTGCCTTAATAATAAAGGTTTTATAACCACAGGCAGGAATATCTTTGGCAGTAAAAGATATATCAGCATAATTTACTTCCAGAGACTGTGGAGATCTAAAAGGATGAAAAATAATTTTATAATCTAAGCCATAGCCTTTCAATTGATAAGGAATCTCTTCTTCTTCTATCGTTAAAATCTTCACCCGGTTTAAGTTAATCTCTTTAGGAAATTTAACCCTTGCCTCTACATTCTCATCTATAGAATAAGGCAGAGGATTGAAAACCACTAAGGCCAGTTCATCTTCCTTTAAATAATCAATCTTAATCTTTTCAGAAATATAATCTAAATTTTTATTAATCACCTCTTTAGCAATCTGCCTGGACCAATCAAAACGGGTCATCATCTCTTTATGTACCTGATCAATACTACAGCCACAGATACTATCATGAGGGTGGTTATTTAATAACCATTTCCAGCTGATCCAGATTAAGCTCCGGGGATAATCCTTGCCCAACTGCCAGGCCAGGGAGGAAGTTGGTTCAACCCAATTTTCTAAAAGGGTTCCGCATCTTTCATTAGCTTGTTTGATATACATACGGGACGAATATACGCTCTGTAAAATCGGAGCACCTTTAGCCGACCTAAATTCACCTGTAACTTTATTAAGATCAGGCTTTACAGTCTTTTTAGCACAATCTATATACTCTTCTAAGTTTCCTTGTTTTATCTCAATATCCTTAAAACATTTATTCAGCTCTTTTGCTAAATGAGGGATATGGGGTTGAGCTTGTAAATGATCAGTTCCATTTAATAATAACAATGACTTTGAAGTTTCTCTACTTAATAAATCATCAATTGCTCCCTTTATTACTTTATAAGCCTGATCTACGTCTTCAGATAAACTCTGAGCATTACAATAACCCACTTTAGGTAGATGAACGGCAAAAAGTTCTGTTCCATCAGGACCTTGCCAGATAAATTCATTCCCTTGACTCCGGTCATATTCTATGCCTCGCCAAAAAATAATATTATCAATTCCAAAACCTCTTAAGATCTGAGGCATCTGGGATATATGACCAAAAGGATCTGGTATATAACCAACCTTCATTACTCTGCCAAACTCAGAGGCAATTTTATGGCCTAAGAGTAAATTTCTTATAATTGATTCTGCAGATACCAGAAACTCGTCAGGGAGAATATACCAGGGACCAACATGAATTTTGCCTTCGGTGATATATTTTTTTAGAATTTCCCTTCTTTCGGGATAGACTTCTAAATAATCCTCCAGAACAATAGTTTGACCATCCAGAGTAAAATCGCTAAATGTCTTATCTTTTTCTAAAATATTCATTAAATTATTTATGAGGTCAATTAATCTGATCCTAAATTGTTGAAATGTTTGATACCATTCTCTATCCCAATGAGTATGAGGTACAATGAATGCCTTATATGGCTTTTTATTAATATTTACCACCACAATTTCCCCCTTTTTCTTCTTTTTATAAGCTATATTTATAAAATCTTCAATAAAATATATTACCTTACAATCATCACAGTGTTATTGTATTGAAGAATAAAAAATCCAACAATACCCACAACTTTACAGATACAGACCTCCTGTTAAAATAAAAAATCCTGATTTTCTCCATGCCTTAATGACAAATGATAAAAATTGGATTTGTCAAACCTACAATACACTTTTTCTCGTCAAGCAGCCTCAAGTAATACCAGCAATTTTTAGTTACTTTGTCTGACCAATCAAGTTCTATATGTTCCAAAAAAGAGTCATAAGAATTGTAGACCAATCCATTTTTAATTAATTCAATATGAAGTTTTTTCTTGTTTTTTTTGTTCTCAATATTAATTAATAGCTCAATACTCGTATTGCAATCAACTTCTAATTCTTCCCCTAACGAAACAAAAACATCTTTATCCGTCATCAGTTGGAAATTTATTTTAGGACCACATGTAATATAAACCTTTCCCTTCTTTAATCCCTCCATAATCCCCTCTCTGGTTTTTGACTTGGCCCATACATAAGTCCGACCATAGTCTTTCTTATAGGGTTCCAGTTGATGAATGTCTGAACCACTTACGGCGATTACTTTCAACCCCTGGTTAAGCAGATTTTCCCATCTCTTTAAAGTTTTTATATTTTCAGCCCTTCTTTCAGACCAGGAGCCGGCCCAAACTTCCATTATATCTGCTGTTCCCCAGCAAAAATTGGGGTAATTCCACCGGCATCCCGTACATATTGGGTCACTAATACATTCCGGATGTGCTACAGAAAGAAGAGCTCCCTTTCTTTTTATCTCCACGGCAATATCCTCAAAGGTACTTTTTCGTTCAAGTGAAAACCAATTGATATCACCGATCCAGTTGATAAGCACAAAATGTCCAAAAAAAGTAGAAATTTCTATACCTGGGATAACCAAGGTTTTTGAAAAATATTTCTCTTTCCACCCCAAAGTGGTATTATGATCGGTCAGAACGAAAAAGTCCAGACCTTTTCCGTGTAAATAGGTCATTAATTCATAAACTGAGTGATCGCCATCACTATGGTGAGAGTGTATATGAAAATCTCCTCCGAACCATCCAGGGCTTTCCCGTTCTTCTTTAAAAAGAGGTTCTTTTTTATGAAAATCTCGGAGTTCTGCCCGGTACTTTTCGGTAGCTTTGATTCCTGGAGTAAATTTCTGGTTCAAATTCACCTCAATACTTAATTTCACCAATTCGGAGATGACGGCGTGTGCCTCAACTATCAACCTCCATTCTCCTGCCGGTAATGCACCGGATACCGATCCGATACTGGCTTTTTCTTTATTAATTTGCATCGTCTCAAAAAAATTGTTGTTCCCCCTGGCTCGGACAAGGCCATTCGGATCAATCAAAGTATAATTAAAGAGGTTACGAATCGGAGAAAACCATTTAATAGCATTTTTTATATAATTATTCTGGTAATAGTCCCAATTAGGTCCAAAGAAAACAGAATCTTTCCCATCAAACCTTAGGTATTCGTTTACAGCCTGACCTATTAAGTTATTAGTTACCTGGATATCATTTACTATCTTCGGGTGATAGTCACCTTTTATCAATATCTCTTTAGTCCCTTTAATTATCGGTACAATAAATTCGGTTAAGGTTTTATTTTCACTCGGTGTAAATGTCTTGGTGTAAACGGGCATTTCTCGACTTCTCCAATCCTAAATGATAATTTTTCCGTCTTCTTTCTTGTAGATATGAACACTATTGAAATCTATCTTGAGCCAAATCGTATCTCCCATAGTTATATCTGGTTCGCTAAAATCTCTTACTATGATTATTAAATTTCCTATTTTTACGTGTATTATAGTTTCGGGACCTAATCTTTCTACCACAAATACTTCACCTTTTATACTATTTGGCGATGCATTCTTATATTCAACCGTAATGTCTTCCGGTCTGATTCCAAATATTATAGCCTCTTCATTATTTACTTTTTCTCTTACTAAATCTCTTATGGGAGAAATGTCTAGTTTAAACTGTAAAAAATCTAACACTGTTTTATTTTGGTTATATTTTATAGAGCAATTGAGAAGGTTCGTTGGGGGGTCCCCGATAAATCCAGCTACAAACACATTTTCTGGATTCTTATAGACCTCTTTTGGGGTTCCTACCTGCATTATAACCCCTTTATCTAATATCGCAATTCTATCGGATATAGCCATGGCTTCTTTCTGATCATGTGTAACATAGATTGCGGTTGTTTTCATCTCTTTTTGTATATGTTTTAGGAAACTTCGCGCCTCTGTACGTAGTTTTGCATCTAAATTACTCAGTGGTTCATCGAATAGAAACACATTTGGTTCTTGCACCATAGCTCTACCCAGGGCCACTCTTTGTTGCTGCCCACCACTGATTTGGTTGGGTTTTCTGCTTAATAGCTCCTCTGTTTGGAGATTTTTTGCTATTTCAGTAACCTTATGTATTATTTCCTTTTGGGGCTGTTTCCGAATTTTTAAAGGGTAGGCTATATTGTCAAAAACGTTCATATGTGGAAAAAGTGCATAATTTTGAAATACCATACCTATATTACGGTCTTTTGGAAACAATTTCTCTACATTTTTACCTTTGATGTAAATATTACCTGATTGGGGTATCTCTAATCCGGCTATTAGTCTTAAGGTTGTAGTCTTTCCGCAACCCGAAGGACCTAATAGGGTAAATAATTCACCTTTGTTGACTTGAAAGCTAATATTATTAACAGCAACAACTTTTCCAAATTTTTTGGTAACTTTTTCAAATGCTACATCGTGCATTATAATGCCTCCTTTTTATCCTTTTAGTCCACCATGAAATCCAAAGCCAAACTTTCTATTGATAATAATATAAAGTACAATTACTGGAAGAGAATATAATAATGAATAAGCTGAAAGAAGTCCCAACAAGGGAAGGCCCTCCTGGGTAAAAAAAGTGTATATTGCTACTGATACAGGATATTTATTAACACTTCTCAGTAAGATAAAAGGTATCAGAAAATCCCCCCAGGTATTCATAAAAATATATAAGGCTATAACCACCATGCCTTGTTGAGAAAGCGGAAGAATTATTCGAAAGAATCCCTGCGAAGGAGTACTTCCAGCTACTATTGCCGCCTCTTCATAATCTTTGGGTATGGCATCAAAAAAATCTTTTATGATAAAAATGCTTACTGGTAAAAATCCACCAATAAACACAAATATAACACTTAAATAAGAGTCAATTAGTCCAAGTCGTAAATTTAAAACAAATAAAGGTACCATAGCTGCTATCCCAGTCACCACTGTTGAGAAGAGCAACAAAGCATATAACAAAGTACTACGCCATTTAAAATTTGTCCGAGATAAGGCATAGGCAGCCAGCATAGAAGTAATAGTAACGATTATCGTGGATGAGAATGATATAATAAAGCTATTTTTAAAAGCTAACATAGCAACTTTATTTTTAAAGAGCTCTCTGAAATTATTTAAACTTGGTAATGTTATCTTTACTGCTAAACTAGCTTTAGAACTAAATGGTGCAATCACCAACCAAATCATAGGGAGGATAAAGAATAATACAAGGGTAAATAAGATCAAATATATCCAAAAATTATTCCACAAATTTGTTCGTTGTCTAAACACCACATTACTTCACTTCCTTTTTAACATTTTTAGGTATATAAGAGCCAAAGTTAAGTTAATCAAAAGTATTATAGTAGATATAGCTGCTCCCTGGCCAATCCTACCAGTGCCCATAAAAGCAACTCTATAAGTATAGATAGGTAAAATCTCTGTCATGTGAGCAGGTCCACCTTTGGTGAGGATAAAAGGAGTAAAAACATTAAAAGTCCACAAAGTTAGTAATATAAGATCGGTCAATATTTGAGGTTTAATTAAAGGTATAATTATATCTCTAAATTTACGCCAACCTGAGGCTCCTATAACATCTGCAGTCTCAAGATAAGAAGGAGGAATCGATTGTAGAGCAGCCATAAACAAAAGCATGGAAAAAGCCGTTCCACGCCAGGTATTGAAGATTATAATCACTCCCACCGGCAGTGTACGGAACCAATTCACCCTGGCAAAGCCCAATATTCCTAAAATAGAATTAAGTAAACCGAAGTCTTTGTCTAAGAAAGCTACCCAGAGATAAGCCACCACCACCCCTGGCACAATCCAAGCTATAATAACAATATTGCTGACCAGTTCTTTTAGGATACCTTTCTTATTGTTCAGCAATAGAGCCAGCAATAATCCTAAACCTGCTTGACCTACTAATGATCCAAAAACAAATTTAAAGCTAATCTGAAGTGAGCTATGAAACCATGGATCTTTAAAGGCTTTTATGAAATTATCAAACCAAACAAATTGATGATTTAAGCCATAGATACCAGTCAATGCCTCATTGGTTAGTCCTATATAAATCGCCCAAATAGCTGGGAATATTAGAAAAACGGCAACAAAAGCTAATGCAGGTAGCATAAATAAAAACGCTCTTTTTTTAGAAAGAATTATCCCACCTTCGAACATATATCTATCCTACACCTCCTTAGGACTCTTTAGAGTTGGTTAAAAAAATGGTAATCGGGTTTAAAAATAAACCCGATTACCTCTAGTAACAAAAAAACTTAATTAGAACTAACAAGCAAACCAAGTTCTATTTTAATTTTTCAACGTTCTCTGCTCCTACTATAGAGATTACACCTTGACCATAATTTTCTAATGCCTTTTCGGGTGATACGCCCATGACAATTTGTTCTGTTAGTAATTGTGCCTGATAGGAGATTTCTGGATATTCCGGCTTAGCAGGTCTGATAGTAGTATACGGCATTAGGGCTTTGCTGGTATCAGCAATAAACTTATTTGCTTTAACTTCAGGAAGTTCGACAAATTCTTGGTAAATCGGGGAAAATGGTTTTATGTTAAATAACTTTACCAAAACATCCGGCCTTAAAGCAGTCTTTATTAACTCAAAAGCTAAGTCAGCATTTTTAGTGTTTGGACTAACCGCAAAACCTGTCCCACCAGATATACAGGCAAAGGTGGGTGTTCCCAAAGTGCCTTTTCCTGGCATAGCTGCCCAACCAATCCGTTCATCACGATCTGGTATCGGTACACTTCCGTTAGGCGCTATTACAGATGAATAAAACCACGTACCTTCAACTAACATAGCCATCTTTTCTTGTTGAAAAGCTTCAAAGGTTTTGTCTCGAGATTTCGCGGTTACTTGCATTTCAGCATCTCCCAACTTCTCATCGATGTAAACTTTCTTGTAGAAGTCAACGGTATCCCTTAACATGGGACTATCTATTATCCACTTATTGGTACCCCAGTCATAAAGGCGTCCACCTGCACCCAGAAGCACCATATATAAGCCTTGCATGGTGGTAGCCTCGCCCATGTCCGTGCCAGCGTTTATCTGTAGCGGGATAACACCGGGCAGTTTCTCTTTAATGATTCGGGCTGTTGTCAGTAAGCCATCCCAGCTATAAGGCTGCCATGGAATAGCTATACCCGCTTTTTTGAACAACTCTTTATTGTAGTAGATCATCCTCACATCTGAACCGTACATAATAGCATAGACATCGTCTTTATGACTCCCCGCTTTCTTTGCAGGATCATAGAACTCATCCCAAATTGACCATGCCTCAACATACTTATTTAAAGGCAGTATTAATTTTGCTTCTGCAAATTCTGGTACCCAGAATAAATCTATCCAGGCTACGTCCGGACCAATTCCACCTTTAACATCCAATACAAACTGCATCTTCCAATCTTCCGGCGCTACTCCACTTGGCAGAGCCTTTACCTCAACATCTAAGCCTTTATCTTTCATATCCTTTTCAAATTGGGGAATAACGATATCTTCAACCCATTCTGCTGACTGAGAACCCCTTCCGCCTTTTATTGAGTTGTAGGAAAATGAAATGGAAACCTTTTCGGCAAAGATGGAAGTTGACGCGGCCATTAAGAAAACAGATAATGTAAGAACTAACACCAATAACACCATAATTCTTTTCATTTTTCTTTAACCTCCTTTTAATAGATAACTTTCTTTTCAGCACAAAATATTCAATCTAATCAAAAAAATTAAAATCTTTTTTTCCCCATCTCTCACCCCCTTTTAAAAGTGGATATTATCGAGATGCTTTTCCTTACATCGTTTCTCTTTCAATGCTTATGGAATATGGTGGTATTCTTGAGGTCAAATCTTTATTCTTGAAGGTATTCTTAGTTCTTGGGGTCTTCCTATGTCTTCTCTCTAATAAATAATAACCTTAATAACCGTTAGTGTCAAAAATATTTTTTAATTAAATCTTTTTTCCAAAACAACAAACAAAAAGGCGGAAATCACCGCCGTGATACTTCCAAAGATAAATGGCGCGCTAACGTCGATATAAGTCCAAAGCAATCCGGCAAAAAGAGAAGCAAAAAAAGTGGTGAGGCCGATTATGGTATGATAAACACCAAAGGCCGTTCCGCTCTTTTCCTGGGGAACTAAATTAGAAATATAAGCCTTTCCCACCCCTTCGGTGAGGGCCATATACAATCCGTAAACCGGGAAAAGGAACCAAATAAAAAGACTAGAATGGATCAGGCCGAAAAAAAGATACACCGCGGAAAAAAGTAAAAAGCCAGCTAAAAGTACTTTCCTGGGTCCGATCTTATCAGAAATAATTCCGGCAGGTATTGAAAAGATGGCATAGGTAAAATTGAAAAGAACGTAGGCCAGTACCACTAAACTCAAGGACAAACCCAAATTTTGCGCTCGTAAAATTAAAAAGGTGTCCGAACTATTGCCCAGGGCAAAAATGAAACTGATCAATAAAAAAATCTTAAAAGATGGATCAAGGTTATACCAATTAAAATGAAAGGTAGAGACAGAATTTGCTTCCTTCTTCTTTTCTTTTACAAAAAAAAGCAGCAAGAGAATTCCCATAAAAGCAGGGATAAAGGCAAGAAAGAAGATCAAGCGAAAATTATTATCTAAAAAATGAATCGCCAAAAGAGCAATCATTGGCCCGACTACTGCTCCCAGGGTATCCAGTGCCCGATGAAAGCCGAATGCTCTTCCTCGAAGCGAGTTTTCCGAGCTTTCGGTAATCAACGCATCTCTGGCTGAAGTTCGCACTCCTTTCCCAAACCGGTCAATAAATCGAGCCATTAAAACAAACGGCCAACTAAAAGCAAGACTTAAAATTATTTTAGAAATAGCGGAAAATGAGTAACCGGCAACAAGAAAAGGTTTTCTCCTTTGAAATTTATCAGAGAGCCAGCCAGAGACAACTTTTAAGATACTGGCGGTTGATTCCGCAATGCCTTCAATTAAACCGACAATAGCGACTGGCGCACCCAAGACGCTGGTCAAAAAAATAGGTACAATGGGATAAATCATTTCCGAAGCAACATCATTAAAAAAACTTACCAGTCCAAGAATAAAAACATTTTTAGAAATACCAAATTTACTTTTCATAAAGTTTGT
>MEYH01000039.1 GCA_001773955.1 Candidatus Sediminicultor quintus
GAATTTGATATCCTGGAAGCAATAAAGGATGTAACAAATTTAATGGGGGTTGCTGCTCGTACAGCACCAAAATCTGCAGGTCAGGACTTTGTGGTGGTTAAAGCAATTTACGGAGAAGATGTAATCAAGTTAGCCAAAGAAATGGTCAGTTATGGTGAAGCGATGGGTAAGAAAAATTTCGACCGTGATGGTGCCAATGTTAAAAATTCCCTGGCTGTTTTATTGATAGGATTAAAAAATGCTGCCTCATTGGGCTTGAATTGTGGTGCCTGCGGGTACGACCAGTGTGCTGACCGAAATTCCCATAAGGGTAGTGAATTTGATGGGCCTCAGTGTGCTTTTAGAATTTTGGATATGGGAATTGCTATTGGATCAGCGGTTAAAACTGCCGGAATAATGAATGTAGATAATCGGATAATGTATCGCGCAGGAGCAGTAGCCAAAAGAATAGGTTTAATAGATGCGGATTTTGTAATGGGTATTCCTTTATCAGTAACTGGTAAAAGTATTTACTTTGACCGATAAGCCTAGTTAGACCACCATTTTTTCAAATGGACAATAAGCTAAATGACTGCGAAAAAATTGCTCAGTATTTTACTGGGAAAATGAGAAAAATTAATCGTTTTAATAAAAATGATTAACGTTTATCAAGAAAATATTAAAAAATAATATAAAATATTTTATACAAAAGAATTCAGAAAGTCTTTATTTATCGCATTTTTCAGTGAAAATGTTTTAAAAAATAAATATTCTGGGGATTAATTTTATTAATTGGCACAGTAATTGCTTCTATAAAAGGTTAGGAAATAATTTAAAAGGAGGTGAATATAGATGAAAAAGAAACTGGTTATCCTAACCCTGATTATAGTAATAACCGTGATTTTTTTGGGTCTTACTCAATCTATTTATGCTCAAGAAAATAAACCCTTAATGAAACAGAAAATGCTGCCCTATAAAAGTGGTGAATTTAGAGAAACGATGGATAAAAGACTAAAAGGTAGCCCTGATATGATGATGGAAGAGTTTATCAAATCTCTAAATCTATCAGAAGAACAAGTAACTGAAATTAATAAAACTTTGTTAGATTTTCAAAAAGATACTGTTGAACTTAGGAATAGTATACAGATTAGAGAATTAGAAGTTAAAGCATTATTGTTAGAACCGCTTACTGAGATGACAAAAATTAAAGCAAAATTTGAAGAAATTGCTGAGTTGCAGGTTGAAATTAGGGTTAAAACAATTGAAAGGTATTTAGAGATTAAAGGATTGTTAACTCCTGAACAACAAGCTAAATTACCATTAGGTGTTCCTTCCCAAATATTTGCTCACGGAAAGATGGGCATGGACAGGAGTAGAATGATGAAAAGTTATTGTTGGTAAATAGAAAACAATAAAGAGTAAATTTGAACAGGGGGAGGAGAATAAATATTTTTCTCCCCTCTACTAATTTTTATAACGAGGTGTAAATATAAAATGATAAAAACAAAATTAATAAAAATAAATAGGAATATGCTTCTTGCTACAGCCTTAGTCTTTCTTCTTTGTTTAAGCTGGGTAGGTAGTGTAAGTGCAGAAACCGAACAAACTGATTCTTATTTGGCTCTCGAAGCTTTTAGTAATAGTATTGCAGATATTGCTGAAACAGTTGGACCAGCTGTGGTGAATATAGATACGGTGAGAATGGTGGCAACACAATTGCCCTCTTTTGAAGATCCTATATTTGAGAGGTTTTTTGGACGTGAGTTTGAAGAATTCAGAAGGACAATTCCCCAAAAAGGTACAGGTTCCGGATTTATCATAAATCAAGAGGGATATGTACTTACTAATGAGCATGTAGTGCGTAAAGCAGATAAGATAAAAGTTATTCTTTCTGATGGCAGAGAATTTGATGGAGAAGTGATAGGTTCAGATGTAACTTCGGATATGGCTATAGTGAAAATAAAGGCGGACCATCTGCCGACCGTTACTTTAGGCAATTCAGATGAATTAAGAGTTGGAGAAATTGTGATAGCTATCGGTAATCCCTATGGGCTCCAACAGACTGTAACTATGGGCGTAGTTAGCGCTAAAGGTCGTTCCATTCCTGCGGGAACAGAAGGGCAAGTGTATAGAAATTTTATTCAAACAGATACAGCTATCAATCCTGGAAATAGTGGTGGTCCATTGCTCAATATAAAAGGAGAAGTTGTGGGAATAAATACCGCCATTATTCCCTATGCTCAGGGTATCGGATTTGCTATTCCCATTAATATGGCTAAGAAAAATATAGATGACCTTATTAATTTGGGAAAAGTAAGAAGGTCATGGTTAGGTGTGTATATTCAAGAGGTTACTCCGGAAATTGCCAAACAATTTAACTTAACCGAAGCCAAAGGTGTATTGGTGGGAGATGTGATTAAAAATAGTCCAGCAGAAGCAGCCGGGATAAAAACAGGGGATATAATTATGAAAGTGAATAATGAAGAGGTAAATTCTCCTGAAGAACTTCAAAATAAAATAGGAAATATAGAGATTGGGAAAGAAGCAAATATCGAAATTGCGCGAAATGGTGAAACAATTTCCTTTGTAGTAAAAATAGGTGAGATGCCTACTGTGGAAGCAGAAGGTAGTGAATTTCCTAAAGAAAAGGTATTTTCAGTACAAACTGGATTAAAAGTGGAGTCAGTTACTACGGAAATTGCGAAGGAATTGGGATTACCCTGGGTAAAAGGGTTGGTGATTACTGAAGTGGTCCCGGGAAGTTCGGCGGATGACAAGGGTTTACAGCCAAAGGACATAGTATTAGAGGCAAACCGAACAGAAGCATCTTCTATCGGGGAATGGGAAAAAGTAATCAATAAATTAGAACCAGGAGATACGCTACTGTTATTGATTTTTCGTAATCAACATACTTATTATGTACCGATAAAAGTGGAGAAGATTGACTGAGAAATTAGGAATTCCGTATCGAGTATCGCGTATCGAGTTAGGAATAGGAAATAGCATAATAATAAAGAATTAGGAAAGAAAGAGAATAAAATCAAGCGTAGGGGCAGACCTTGTGTCTGCCCGTAACTTTATATTTATGTGTTCGTTAGTGTAAACTTTTGTGAGGTAGTTAGATAGGAAAAAGAAAGCTACTTTTTCTATCTTTTTTCTCTTTCTTAACTCGATACTATATACTTGATACTCAATACTGTTTTCCAGCTTTTTTAAAATTAATTTTAAAATATGGTAAAATATTGGAAATATTTGAAGAGTAAGACGGTCTATAAAATTGAAAAAAGATAAGAATCATAGATTAGCTACCCCTTTTCGAGAAAAAAATATTATATTAGCTTTAATAATTATCTTGCTTCTTACCCTATTGCTGGGTTTTATGACCTATAAAGAAGTACAAAGAGAAAGATATTATTTATGGGAATTAGCCCGTTCGGAAGGATTAAACATTGCCTTTTCTATTCAAACTCTTGGCCCCCGGTTTATCTTAAATGAAAATACCTTAAAAGATATTTTAGTGCTTTTAAAAAAAGACGGGGTAAGCTATATCGATATTTGTAACGATAAAGGGGTAATTTTAATTAGTACTGAAGAAGAAAGATGGCAAAATGTCATAAAAATCCCTAAACCTGGCAAAATCAATTTTATAGATACCGAAGATAAAAAAAGTAATAGAATACTTCAAGTAGTAAAACCATTCAATCTTGATATCAATCAGCAGTTAGATATTTGGAAAATATTGCCCATTAGAAATAGTTATTTAGTAATTGGGGTAAACTTAGAAGGATATTATAATCGCTTGAACCAGACTAGAAAAAGAATAATTTTAAATTACAGTATTATAATGACTCTGGTGTTATTTGGGATTTATGTAATTTTTAAATTACAAGAGAACTATATCGTAAAAAAGACCTTAAACGAAATGAAAATATATACTTCAAAATTATTAGAGACTATGGATAATGCGGTAATTTCGGTAGATAATAAAGGCAACATTAAAACTTTTAACCGTAAGAGTGAAGAAATTTTTGATAAAAAGAAGGAAGAAGTATTAAACAAAGATTGCCAGGAAGTTTTGAATTTAAATATTTTAGGGGAATCTATCTTTAAAAAGTGTCTTTTAGAGAAGAAGAATATTTCTCAGGAAATCATTTTAGAAGAAAAGGGATTAAAGAAAAAAATATTAGACCTGAACACCTCATTTTTAGCCGATGAATCCGGAGAAATAACCGGTGTGGTAGCGGTGATAAGAGACGTAACCGAGATCAAGGACCTAAATGAAGAGGTGGCGCGTCATAAAAGATTAGCTGCTCTGGGTAAATTATCTGCCGGGATTGCCCATGAAATCAGGAATCCTTTAAGTTCAATCAGAGGGTTGGCACAGTTTGTTTATAATTCATTCTCTAAAACTGATGAAAGAAAAGAAGACTTAAATACCATTATTCAGGAAGTAGATAGATTAAATAAATTGGTGGTTCAGGTTTTGGATTTCGCCAAATTGCAAAAACCAAATTTAACCCGTTTTTCTTTAAATGATTTAATAGTAAAGATTACTGAATTGTTTAAATTAGAGACAAAAGATAAGCAGATTAACTTTAGTTCGGAACTTTCTCCGGATATTTCTAAAATTCAAGCTGATGAAGACCAGGTAAGGCAGATTTTAATGAATGTAATTATTAATGCTATTCAGGCTATCTCCAAGAAAGGGGAAATCAAAATTAAAACTGAAAAAATTCTTTTAAAGGGAGAACCAGCTATAAAATTAATTATTGAAGATGGCGGAATTGGTATTCCTGAAAAAGATTTTACTCAAATATTTGACCCTTTCTTTAGCACCAAAGATGAGGGTTCCGGATTGGGTCTTTCTATAGTATATAAGCTGGTAGAAGCTCATCAGGGAGAGATTAAAGTTGAATCCAAAGAAGGGGAAGGAACAAAGTTTGTTATTTTTCTACCTCAAAAAGGAGGGAAGTAATTTTGCGGAAAATATTAGTAATCGATGATGAGCAAAATATAAGAAAAATGTTAACCCGGGTATTATCTCCGGAGGGATTTGTAGTCAAAGAAGCTGATAATGGCTTAGAGGCCTTAAAGAGATTACAGGAAGAAAATTACAGTTTGGTATTATTAGATCTTAAAATGCCCGGTTTAAATGGCATAGAAATCTTAAAGAAGATAAGAGAAAATGATTTAAATCTACCGGTTATTATGATGTCTGCTTATGGGAGTATTCCCGAAGCTGTGGAAGCAATGAAATTAGGGGCTTTGGATTATTTAATAAAACCTTTCGATATTGAAGAACTAAAAATTATAATTAATAGAGCAATTAAGCAATATGAATTAGAAGTGGAAAACATCTACTATCGAGAGGAAGAAGAGAAGAGATTCAACTTTGACGAAATTATAGGAAAGAGTAATTCTATAAATAAAGTTTTAGAAATGGTGAAAAACGTATCTCCTACTACTGCTACTGTGCTCATTACCGGCGAAAGTGGTACCGGGAAAGAATTGATAGCCCGAGCAATACACAAAAACAGTCTGCGTAAAAATGGCCCATTTGTAGTGGTAAATTGCGCAGCTTTCTCTTTAAACCTTTTAGAGAGCGAACTCTTTGGGCATGAAAAAGGTTCTTTTACCGGAGCTATTGCCAAGAGGATAGGTCGTTTCGAAATGGCAAATGGAGGAACTATTTTTTTAGATGAAATAGGGGAGATGGACCTCGCTATCCAAATAAAATTACTTAGGGTTTTACAGGAAAGGGAGTTTGAAAGGGTAGGAAGTTCAAGGAGTATTAAAGTTGATGTAAGAATATTATCTGCTACCAATAAAGATTTAAAAAAAGAAGTAGAAGAAAAAAGGTTTAGGGATGATTTATTTTATCGACTGAATGTCTTTAGTGTGGATGTTCCTCCTTTAAGGGAAAGGAAAGAGGACGTACCTTTAATTGTGGAGCATCTTATCGCTAAATATAATAAAATATTAAATAAAAAAGTTAAAAAAGTTTCTACAAAAGCCATGGAATTACTGCTGGATTATAATTACCTCGGTAATATAAGAGAGTTAGAAAATATTATTGAGCGAAGTATGATTATGGCAAAAGACGAAATAATCGATGAAAAATATTTTAATTTTATGAACAAAGAAACATACATTGAAAAAAAAGGGATTTTAAAAGATGTAGAAAAAGAGTTAATCATTAAATATTTAATCCAAAATAAGGGCAATCGTACTCATACGGCTGAATTTTTAGGTATAAGCCGCAGAAGCCTGCAGAACAAAATCAAAGAATACCAGATAAATTTGTAAGTCAAAAAGTGTCCCAAAGGTGCCTGGCACCTTTGGGACACTTTTTGACTTGACATAATTATCAAAGTATCTTACACTATGGGAGTAAAGAGTATGCCTTTACCCAAGAGCTTGTATCTTGCAAGAGAACAAGACCAGGAGTAAAAAAAATTAATAGTATTTCGTCTGGTATCTTATGACGGAACTAGAACGGAGGTGAAAAAATGAATAGAGATTCTGCTTTATTAGGATTTAAACTTACTACCCGGCAATTGGCTATCTCCGGCATGCTAGGGGCAATTGCTATCATCTTAGGAGTAACCAGGTTGGGGTTTATTCCTGTTCCAACTCCAGCCGGTCATGCTACCATTATGCACATTCCCGTTATTTTAGGCGGGATACTCGAAGGTCCAATAGTAGGTGCATTAGTAGGATTAATCTTCGGAGTTTACAGTTTTTTAAATGCCACTAACCCCATGTTTGCCGACCCTCTAATCGCTATTTTTCCCAGAATATTTATCGGAGTAGCGGCTTATTATTCTTACAAATATTTCTGGAAGAACAGTGCTGTTGCGGCGGCTTTGGGAACTCTTACCAACACCATCGGAGTTTTGGGATTAGCTACCTTAAGGGGATATCTTCCGATAAAAGTAAGTGCCAGCATTGCAGTAGTTCATGGCACTCCGGAAGTTGCAGTAGCAGTATTATTGGTATTTATATTAGTTAAAGCTTTGAAAAGAGCTGGTTATTAGGAAAGTTATAGAGTAGGGGAGCTGAGGAGGGAATATGATGATTTTAGTAATTGATGTAGGTAATACCCATTCGGTAATAGGGGCATACAAAGAAGAGAAATTATTAGGCCATTGGAGAATTTCTACTGATCTGAATAAGACAGAGGATGAGTATGGAATGTTAGTTAAGAGTTTACTTTTCGATGCCAATTTAACCTTTTCAGATATTAAATCGGTAGTTATTTCCTGTGTTATCCCTCCGGTAACCTGGATATTAAAAAAGATGTCCTTGGATTATTTCAAAGTATCTCCGATTATTGTAGGACCGGGAATAAAAACTGAAATTTATATTAAGATAGATAATCCCAAGGAAGTGGGAGCAGATAGAATTGTCAATGCCATTGCTGCTTATAAATTATACGGAGGGCCGGTAATAATTGTAGATTTTGGAACAGCCACTACATTTTGTGCAGTAAATAAGGAGGGAGCTTATCTGGGCGGGGCGATTACTCCCGGAATAGAAATTTCAGCAGAAGCTCTGTTTGAAAAGACGGCCAAGCTACCCAAAATAGAATTAATAAAACCCAAACATTCTATAGGCAGCAATACCATTACCGCAATGCAATCAGGAATCTTCTTTGGTTATTTGGGATTAACTAATGAATTAATTAGACGGTTTAAGAGAGAGTTAGGGGAAGATTCCGTAGTAGTAGCTACCGGTGGTCAGGCGGAATTGATAGGAAAAGAAAGTAAGCTAATCGATAAAATCAATCCTTTTCTAACCTTGCAGGGATTGCGTATGGTATATGAGATGAATAAGTAAACTGGTCGTTAGTGAATAGTTATTCACTAACGACTAACGACTATATGATTTCCATACTAATATTCAACGACTTTACTGAATGGGTGAGGGCGCCAATAGAAATTAAATCTACTCCCGTTTGAGCAATTTTCCGCACTTTTTCCAAAGTTATTCCTCCTGATGCCTCAATTAATGCTTTACCTTTAACCATTTTTACAGCTTCTTTCATAGTTTCTAAATCCATGTTATCTAACATAATTATATCAACTTGCACCTTTAAAGCTTCTTGAAGTTGAGATAAGTTTTCTACTTCGACTTCAATTTTTACTGTATGGGAGATTTGTTTTCGGACAGAATTTACTGCTGATTTGATTCCTCCTGCTGCTGCTATATGATTATCCTTAATTAATACAGCATCATATAATCCGAAGCGGTGATTATATCCTCCTCCCATGCGGACAGCATATTTTTCTAATATTCGTAATCCAGGAGTAGTTTTACGTGTATCAACTATTCGAACCGGGAAATCTTTTACTTCCTGATAGAATTTAGAGGTAATGGTGGCTATACCGGACATTCTCTGAAGGAAATTTAAGGCAACCCTTTCTCCCTTGAGAATAGTTCGGGCAGGACCGGTAATTTCTGCTAAAATTTCCTCCGGTAAAATTTTATCACTATCTTTTATTTTAGATTGGAAGCAAACCTCTGAATCTAATTTTTGAAATACCAGGCAGGCAATATTTAAACCGGCGACTACACCTTCCTCAGAGGTTTTAATTATCCCTTTGGCTTTTAAATTGGAAGGAATAATGGATTCGGTAGTAATATCTCCGGTTCCAATATCCTCTAATAAAGCCTGTTCTATTATTTTATCTATCAGGATATTTTCTTTTATTGAAAAGTACATCTTTGAAACACCTCTTTACAGATTAATTCACCAATTGACTAATATACAATATGCTTCTTCCAGTTTATATCATCTCTATCGGGAAAATCTTTGCGGAAATGTGCTCCTCGGCTTTCTTCACGCTGTAAGGCTGAATTAGTAATCAGGTCGGCCAAGATAATAAGATTAGCCAATTCAAAATCCTCATTAGTGTTAAGTTCTGATTTGAATATAAATTTCCATTCGCTAATTTTTTGTCTTGCCTTTTTTAAATCAGAGGAATTTCGACTGATTCCTACTTTATCCCACATAAGTTTTTGTAGTTCTTTTTTTATTTGTTTCGGGTCGAATTCTCGGATTTTTTTTCGTGGAATATTATAAGAAATATTTATTTTTTCGTCTATTTTTTGAGAAAAAAGCGATTTGTTTTCTTTAATTTTCTGGGCGATTCTATTACCAAAAACTAATCCCTCTAAAAGCGAATTGCTGGCTAAGCGGTTAGCTCCATGCACTCCCGTTGAAGTACACTCACCACAGGCATAAAGATTAGTTAAATTAGTTTGTCCCCAGGTATCGGTTTTTATGCCTCCCATAGTATAATGGGCTGCTGGAGCTACCGGGATATATTCTTTCTCAGGATTAATGCCCAGCGAAATGCAGTTTTTATAAATAGTAGGAAAGCGTTGGGAAAATTTATCTTTTATCTTGACAGCATCTAAATAGACATAATCACTTTTAGTTTTTTTCATTTGCTCAGTAATTGCCCGGGCAACTATATCTCTGGGAGCTAATTCAGCTAGAGGATGATAAGAGTGCATAAACGGCTCGCCTTTAATATTTTTTAAAATAGCACCTTCACCGCGAACCGCTTCAGAAATAAGAAATTTGGGACTTCCCTGGTGATAGAGAGCAGTAGGATGGAATTGAATAAATTCTAAATCTGTTACTTTTGCTCCTCCCCTATAAGCCAGAGCAATTCCATCTCCCGTAGCTACCTCAGGATTAGTGGTATTGAAAAAAAGTTGCCCCGCTCCGCCGCTGGCAAAAATAGTTGCTCTTGCTAAATAGGCGATAATCTCATTAGTATGACTATCTAAAGCAAGTAGTCCGTAACAAGTAGTATGCTCGGTTAAAATATCTATTACTAAAATATTCTCTTTAATTTTTATTTTGTTTCCATTAATAACTTTTTCCGATAAAGATCTTTCTATCTCTGCCCCGGTGGCATCCCCTTGAGCACGCAAGATCCGGGGTCTTTGATGAGCTGCTTCTAAAGTAGTTTTATATTTTCCTTCAATTTTATCAAATTTAGTTCCCAGTTCTATTAGTTCTTCAACACATTTCGGTCCCTCTGTCACCAAAACTTCTACAGCCTCGGGGTCGCAAAAATTTGCTCCAGCTTTTAGGGTATCTTCCATATGTAAGAAGGGTGAATCCTTATCTCCTAAAGCTACCGCTATACCTCCCTGAGCATATTCCGTATTACTTTCTTTTAATTTACTTTTAGTAAGTAGAACAACTTTTCCCTTATCATAAATTTTAAGTGAAGTATATAGGCCAGCTATTCCGGAACCCACAATCAAAAAATCTGTATAAATTTTTTTAATTTGGGATAGGTCGAAATTAATTAAATAACGTGGGAACATTTATTTTAATCCTTCTATATTAACCGTTAGTATTTAGTTAACCAGTAGAGCGTTTCCTTAATAATGTTACAATGATTTGTCATTGCGAGCGATAGCGAAGCAATCTCAAGTCCTTATAAATAAAGGGATTGCTTCGTCGCTTTGCTCCTCGCAATGACAGAACAAAATGTAAAGATATTTAGAGAACGCTGTACTAGGTAATTTCTATCATTCGATTTAATGCTTTTAAAGATTTTTTGCTTATCTCCTCCGGTACTGTAATTAGAGGTTCTAAGTTTTGTAAAGAATAGAGAACTTTTTCTAAAGTGATAAGTTTCATATTCCGGCAGATCATATTTTCAGAGGCTGGGAAAAATTTTTTATTTGGGTTATTCTTTTTTAAAGGGTGGAATATTCCCAGTTCTGTACCGATGATATATTCTTTAGCTGGATTGTTGCTGGCAAACTCAATAATTCCTCTGGTACTGCCAATATAGTCAGCCAAATCACATACTTCAGGGCGGCATTCAGGGTGTACTAAAAGTAAAGCTTGAGGATGAAGTTTTTTAGCTTTAATTACATCTTCTCTGGTTAAGAGATGATGAGTAGGGCAGAAACCTGGCCAGGGGATGATTTTTCGTTTTGCTTTCTTTGCAGTAAAGTCAGCTAAATTCATATCGGGAAGAAATAAAATTTCTTTTTCAGCAGGAATTGACTGAGCAATTTGAACAGCATTAGCAGAAGTACAACAGTAGTCACTTAAAGATTTTACAACTGCTGATGAATTTACATATGAAACTACTACTGCTTCGGGTAGTTCTTTTATCTTACTTTTTACTTTCTCGCTTGGTGCCATATCAGCTAGAGGGCATCCGGCATTGATTTCAGGAAGTAGAACAATTTTTTCTGGAGAGAGAATAGATGCAGTTTCGGCCATAAACCGAACTCCACAAAATACGATAACTTTTGCTTGAGTCTTAGCTGCTTGCTGGCTGAGGAAGAGCGAATCACCTGTAAAATCAGCAATATCTTGAATTTCGCCGGGTTGATAAACATGAGCTAAAATTACCGCTCCTCTCTTTTTCTTCATGGACAATATCTCTTTAACTAATTTTTTTTCCGTGGGGTTATCAGTTTTATTATTCATTTTTGCTCCTGATTAATACAATATAAATTTTTCAATAAACTATTTGGTCATTTATTATTTTATTCTAATATATTTTTTATTATATCACAAAAAAAATTAGTTATAGAATCTTTTTTTCTGTAGTATATTTTATAAAGAAGTAAAGGGGAGAAAAAGAAAAAAAGTATTGAGTATGGTGTATCGAGTATTGAATAAAGAAAAAGCAAAGGCTCAGGGAAGAATGACAGAATGGTACGAATACATTGACAAGGATATTGAAGAGGGGTAATATTAATAAAAGCGAAAAACGAAAAGCGCAAAACGTAAAACCAAATTCGTATCTCGTTAAGAAAAAGAATCCAGGAGCCAGAATCCAGGAGCCAGAATCCAGGAGCCAGAATCCAGGAGCCAGAATAAAATATAGTGATA
>MEYH01000040.1:0-10231 GCA_001773955.1 Candidatus Sediminicultor quintus
ACATCTATTTATTTTGGGGATAAAAATAGATAAAAAGAATATTTCTTTGGAAAGCAGGTGAAGTTGTGAAGCCTGCCCCTAAAATCTTACGGGCTTTTTTATTTAAAAAAGAATTCATAAAAGATTTGTAGTATAATAAATATAGAAAAATTATACTATATTGAAATAAAGTACTTGAAAAATATACCAGGTTGAACGCATAAAAAAATAATAAAATATATTACTAGTAGAGCGTTTCTTTAATAATGTTACAATGATTTGTCATTGCGAGCGATAGCGAAGCAATCTCAAGTCCTTATAAATAAAGGGATTGCTTCGTCGCTTTGCTCCTCGCAGTGACAGAACAAAATGTAAAGATATTTAGAGAACGCTGTACTAGTCTTATAAATAAAACTGTAATGGGAAAAGGGTGATTTTTATGGAAAAAACGGAATTTTATTCTCTTTTAAATTATGATGAGTATCCTTTAAGGGAGATGGAGAAACGCTCAGAAGAGTTTTATTTAGAAATGAAAAAAAGGCGAACAGTCCGCCAATTTTCAGACCGCCCGGTACCCCGTATGATTATAGAAAATTGTATCCGCGCAGCAGGAACAGCACCCAGTGGAGCCAATATGCAGCCCTGGAGTTTTGTAGTTGTCAGCGATCCGGAGGTTAAGCGGCAGGTTCGTAAGGAAGCCGAAAAAACAGAACGGGAATTTTATAACCAAAGAACCAACTTAAAGTGGGTAGAAGATTTGAAGCCCCTGAGGACTGATGAAAATAAACCTTTTTTAGAAATAGCTCCTTATCTAATCGTTATTTTTGCTCAACGTTATGGTCTTTTACCGGATGGAAGTAAAAGAAGCCATTATTATGTCAATGAATCGGTAGGCATTTCTACCGGTATACTTCTATCTGCTCTACACTATGCCGGACTTACTTGTTTGACTTACACACCCAGTAAAATGGGTTTCCTGAATCATATTTTATCCCGTCCTTCTAATGAAAGACCCTTCTTGATCATGGTGGTTGGCTATCCTGATAAAGATGCAGTTATACCTGCAATAGGAAAAAAATCACCAGAAGAGATTATTAAATTTGTTTGAAACAAAAAAATAATGAATGGGTAAGTGGCATGAATTTTTTTATAATTTGATTATCAAATTAATTTTTTTTGTTTATTATTGGTAAATATCATTTCAGCTTGAATGTGACAGGGGACATTTCGTCTTATGGAGCAATATGGGGACTATAAATAAAAGACTTAATTGAAAAATAATTGAAAAATATTTTTGACACTAACGGTTATTAAGGTTATTATTTATGAGGCAGATAAAAAAGATAAAGGAGAGGTACCGAAGTGGTCATAACGGGATCGCTTGGAGAGCGATTAGGCGGCCATAAGCTGTCACGCGGGTTCGAATCCCGCCCTCTCCGCCAGTTTTGTGATCGTGCTAGACGGGGAGATAGCGGTGCCCTATAACCTGCAATCCGCTACAGCAGGGTTGAATTCCTACCCGAGGTTTTATCCTTTTGAGGCCGGCTAAGATAAGTAGTGATGAAGATTGGGCCCTGTGCAGCAAAGAATTGTGAACTCCGTCAGATCTGGAAAGAAGCAGCGGTAAGCAAATCTCTTTGGGTGCCGCAGGTAAACCTGATTGGAGCAAACTGTCTTAGTATCGCTTGGGAGGGTGAATCGGAGGCAGGTGCACGATCATTGAAATTATAGTTGTTAATAAAACAAAAATTGATAATTTAAAGGGAATTTTTATCTGAATTTAGATTAGATTATAGGGAGTATTGATGGAATACCGATCACTTTATCGCAAATGGAGACCACAGACCTTTGAGGATATAATTGGGCAGAAACACATTACCCAAACCTTAATTAATGCTATTTCCTTAAATAGAATTTCTCATGCTTATATTTTTTCCGGTCCAAGAGGAGTAGGGAAGACAACAACCGCTCGTATTTTAGCTAAATCATTAAACTGTGAAAAGGGGGCAACTCCTTATCCCTGCAATAAATGTGAGAGGTGTATTAGAATCACCGATGGCTATTCTATGGATGTAGTAGAAATAGATGGTGCCTCTAATAATGGAGTTGATAGCATTAGAGAATTAAGAAGTAAAGTTAACTTTGCACCCGCTGAGGGAAAATATAAGATATATATTATTGATGAAGTACACATGTTATCTCAAGGCGCGTTTAATGCTTTGTTGAAAACTCTGGAAGAACCGCCTTCACATGTGATTTTTATATTTGCCACCACCGACCCCCATAAAATTCCCAGTACTATTTTGTCCCGATGTCAGTGGTTTAATTTTAGAAGGATATCTTTAGCGGATATCATAGCTAAGTTAAAAATGATTGCCAAAGATGAAGGATTAAATATAAATGATAAGACTTTAAATATGATAGCCCGAAGTTCGACCGGTTCTATGCGTGATGCTGAAAGTGCTTTAGATCAAATAATTGCTTATTGCGGCAAAGATATCACTTCTCAAAGTGTCAGTGAGGTTTTAGGAATAATTGAAGAAGAGGTTTTTTTTGAGTTTATAGAGGCAATAATAAAGAATAATACGCTTAAGGGAATAGAGATAATTAACCGAACATCTGATTTAGGGGGAGATCCCTCCCAATTTATAAAAAACTTGATGGAGTATGTTCATAATTTATCTTTAGCCAAAGTTTGCCAAAAAGAAATACTGAATCTCCAGGGTATATTTATCGAAGACAGGGAACGTTTATTAAGACAATCTAAAATAATTAAATTGGAAAAATTATTTAATATGGTTGATTATTTGGCTGAAGCAGAAAGAAAGATGAGATATATTCGCCACCCCTGGATTTTATTGGAGATGTTAGTGATCAAATTTACTGCGGCTGAGAATTATTCTTTGAAAGAGGTTAAAGAAGAAAAAGATGAGTATTTCTTAGACTTCTCTACCAAGGAAGATGTATCAATACCAGGTAAGAAAAACGCGGGAATAAGAGAGGAAATGCCGCCGAAGAAGAGTATCCAGGATAAAATTAAAAGTAATGAAGGTTCTTCTAATAAGGCGAAAGAGCCACCTATTAATTTAGAATTGACGCAGGCATGGCCCATGATTTTAGATAGGATAAAAAAAACTAAAATGGCTGTCTATTCTTTTATCATTGCTAATAATTCAATCACTATTGAAAATGATAAATTGATAATCGGGTTTAATAAGGAATATACCTTTCACAAAGAGAGTTTAGAAAAGCAAAATAATAAAATGTTATTACAAGAATTAATTAAAGAAAAGACCGGCAGATTTTTAGCTATAGAATGTATTATTAATGACCATAGCAAGGAAGATTCTTTTTTAGAGGTTGAACAGGAAAATAAGAAAAAAGCTGTAAAAACAAGAAATGAAGAGAGCAAAGAGAGAGCAGAAAGAACAGGAGAAGAGAAAGGTAATATAAAAAAAAGAAGTAATGAGATTTCAAAAGATAATATATTGATTAAAGAGTCCTTAAATTTATTTGAAGGAACGATTACTGAGGAGAAATAGAGTATTTTAAAGAAAGGAGGAAGCGAGAAAAGCAATGGATATGAAATTTCTTATGAAACAAGCGCAAGTTATGCAGAAAAAGATGGAAGAGATGAAAGAAGAGTTGGCTCAGAAAGAGGTTAGAGTTTCTTCTGGTGGAGGGATAATTGAGATTGTAATAAATGGTCAACAAGAAATCAAAGAAATAAAAATAGAACCAGATGTAATAGATGCAAATGAAAAAGAGATGTTAGAAGATTTAATTTTGGCCGCAGTCAATGAATCAATACGTCAGTCAAAAGAGTTGGCTGCTCAGGAAATGAGTAAATTAACCGGGGGAATGAATGTTCCTGGATTATTTTAAGAGGAGGCAAAGGTGTCCTTTAGATACACTAAACCTTTTGCGAGATTAATTGATGAATTTTCAAAAATGCCGGGTATAGGCCCCAAGACAGCCCAGAGATTAGCTTTTTATATTTTAAAGAATTCCTCGGAAAGTGTTGCAAGTTTAGCCAAGGCAATATTAGAGGCCAAAGAAAAAGTTAAACATTGTTCAATTTGTGGTAATATAACCGATCAAGAGTTATGTGAAATTTGCCGAAACACTAATAGAGATAAGTCTATTATATGTGTCATAGAAAGGGTAAGGGATTTGATTGCCATAGAAAATACGGGGGAATATAAGGGTTTATATCATGTTTTGGAAGGAGTAATCTCCCCTTTAGACGGAGTAGAACCGGAAAATTTAAAGATTGATAGTTTATTAAAAAGATTAAAGACTGAAAAGATACAAGAGATAATATTAGCCACTAATCCCAATATTGAGGGAGAAGTTACCGCCTCTTATATTACCAAATTGATTGAACCTTTAAAAATTAAAGTAACTCGCATTGCTTATGGTGTGCCTATAGGGGGAAGCTTGGAATTTGCCGATGAAGTTACTTTAACTCAAGCCTTGATGGGCAGACAAGAAATTAAGTAATTAAGTATCCTTAAAAATATCGTTTAAGATGTTAGTATAAATTTTAGTGTGGTAGTTAGATGAAGAAAAGAATGGTAATTGCTTGTATTTTTCCTATCCTCTTTTTTTCTCTATTACCTTTATTTTTCTTCACGCGATACTCGATACGAAAAAATTACTTTTTAGTTTTTTAATTTATTTGGTAAAATAAAGAAGATTTGAAAGATAGTAAAAAATAATTTTTAAAAATGGAGGTTCAATATAATGAACAGAAAAAAAACTACCATTGATGGGAATACCGCAGCTGCTCATACAGCGTATCACTTAAGTGAAGTGGCAACTATATATCCCATTACTCCTTCTTCAGCGATGGGTGAACTTGCTGACCTTTGGGCTGCTGAGGGAAAGCCAAATATCTGGGGGACGGTTCCTCAGATAACAGAAATGCAAAGTGAAGGAGGTGCCTCGGGAGCTACTCATGGGTCCTTACAAAGAGGGGCTCTTACGACAACTTTTACGGCATCTCAAGGGCTATTATTAATGATTCCTAACATGTTTAAAATTGCCGGCGAATTAACCTCTACTGTATTTAATATTGCTGCTCGTTCGGTGGCCTGTCAAGCTCTTTCCATATTTGGTGATCATAGTGATGTCATGGCCACCAGAGGAACCGGTTTTGCCTTACTTGCCTCAAACTCAGTGCAGGAAGCCATGGATTTTCCTTTAATTGCTCAGGCAGCAACCCTGGAATCCCGAGTACCTTTTCTTCATTTTTTTGATGGTTTCCGTACTTCGCATGAAGAATCTAAAGTCGAACTTTTAACCATAGAAGATATGAGATCTTTAATTAATGATGATTTAGTAAGGGCTCATAGAAAAAGGGCACTTTCTCCTGATAACCCTGTTATTAGAGGAACAGCCCAAAATCCGGATGTATTCTTCCAGGCAAGAGAAACAGTCAATCTTTATTATCTTAATTGTCCGGATATGGTGCAAAAAGTTATGGAAAGATTTGAGAAAGTTGTGGGAAGAAAATACGAACTGTTCCAATATTTTGGCGCTCCGGATGCTGAAAGGATTATTATATTAATGGGTTCAGGGGCTGAGGCGGTGCAAGAAACAGTGGAATATTTAATGAAAAAAGGAGAAAAGGTAGGTTTGGTAAAAGTTCGTCTTTACCGTCCATTTTCTATTAAGCATTTTATCAATTCTATCCCTAAGACCGTAAAGGTTATAGCTGCTTTGGACCGCACTAAAGAACCGGGAAGCATCGGAGAACCACTTTATACTGATATAGTAACTGCAATACAGGAAGGAATATCTGAAGGGATAGCCCCTTTCAAAAAGACTCCTAAAATAATTGGAGGGAGATATGGACTTTCTTCTAAAGAATTTACTCCCGCCATGGTAAAGGGAATATTCGAGGAGATGAAAAAAGAAATTCCTAAGAATCATTTCACTATAGGGATAAATGATGATGTAACACATACCAGTATTTCTTATGATCCTGATTTTTCCATAGAACCTGCTGATAGAACTCGGGCAGTCTTTTATGGTCTTGGTTCAGATGGAACTGTGGGTGCTAATAAAAATTCTATAAAGATTATTGGTGAAGAGACCGATAATTATGCTCAGGGTTATTTTGTTTATGATTCTCGAAAAGCTGGCGCACTTACTATTTCTCATCTAAGGTTTGGTCCAACTCCAATTCATTCTACTTATTTAGTCAACCGGGCAAATTTCGTAGCCTGCCATCAATTCTCTTTCCTGGAACGTTATGATGTATTAAAAACTGCCCAGCCAGGTGCGGTATTTCTTCTTAATAGTCATTATTCTGCTCTCGAGGTGTGGGACCATCTACCTTATTCAGTTCAACAGACTATTATCGAGAAGAAACTACGTTTATATGTAATTGATGCTTTTAAAATTGCCAAAGAAGTAGGTTTGGGAGTTAGGATTAATACTATAATGCAAGTTTGTTTTTTCTCCCTTAGTAAGGTTATCCCGCTCGAAAAGGCTATAAAGGCTATAAAATATTCCATAGAAGAGACTTATGGTCAAAAGGGTGAGAAAATAGTAAATACTAATTTTGCTGGCGTAGACAATGCTCTTGCAAATCTTCATGAAGTAAAGATTCCAGGTAAACCTGATAGTAAATTAGCGAAATATCTTTCTGTTCCAGTAGAAGCACCTGAATTTGTAAAGAAAGTAACTGCAAAAATAATCGCTGGTGAAGGAGATGATTTGCCAGTTAGTGTCTTTTCTCCAGATGGAACTTTCCCCAGTGGTACTACTCAATGGGAAAAGAGAAACATCGCTCAAGAAATTCCCGCCTGGGATCCAGATACCTGTATCCAGTGCGGAAAATGTGTGATGGTATGCCCCCATGCAGTTATTAGAGCTAAGGTTTATGATCCAAAATTGCTTTCTTCTGCTCCGAAGAGTTTTAAATCTGTTGATCCAAAAAATACCCAATTTAAGGGAATGAAATTTACTCTTCAAATTTCTCCTGAAGATTGTACCGGTTGTGCCCTTTGTGTAGAGGATTGCCCAGCAAAAAATAAAACCAACCCCAGCTTAAAAGCTGTAAATATGGTTTCTCAACCTCCTGTTAGAGAACAGGAAGTTAAAAACTGGGAATTTTTCTTGGGAATTCCTGAAGCAGACCGAAAAGAGTTAAAACTTAGCGCAGTAAGAAATGTTCAATTCTTACAGCCACTTTTCGAGTTCTCTGGTGCTTGTGCTGGCTGTGGTGAAACCCCATATGTAAAACTTTTAAGTCAATTGTTTGGAGATAGAGCGGTTATAGCCAATGCTACCGGATGTTCTTCTATTTATGGAGGCAATTTACCTACTACCCCGTGGACCTTTAATAAAGAAGGCAGAGGTCCAGCTTGGTCTAATTCTCTTTTCGAAGATAATGCTGAATTTGGATTAGGTATGAGGCTGGCTATAGATAAACAGCTTGAATATGCCTTAGAATTATTGGGCAGGCTTTCTTCTGATATAGGGAAGGATTTAGTTAGTGAAATTAAAACAGCCGATCAGTCTACCGAGGAGGGACTATACAAACAGAGAGAAAGAGTAAAAACATTAGAAAAGAAATTAAAAAATATAGACAAGGAAGAAGCAAAAAATTTGCTTAGCTTGATAGATGTTCTTACTAAAAAGAGTGTATGGATTTTGGGAGGAGATGGATGGGCTTATGATATTGGTTATGGAGGATTGGATCATGTTATTGCCCAGAGGCGTAATGTCAATATCTTAGTATTAGATTCAGAAACTTATTCTAATACTGGTGGCCAGATGTCTAAAGCGACTCCTCTTGGGGCAATTGCCAAGTTTGCTGCTGGAGGTAAAAGGACTTTCAAGAAAGATTTGGCAATGATGGCAATGTCTTACAGAGATGTATATGTGGCTCGAGTGGCAATGGGAGCTAATGATGCGCAAGTGATTAAAGCTTTCCAGGAAGCAGAGGCATTTAATGGTCCTTCCCTTGTTATAGCCTATAGTTCTTGTATTAGCCATGGATATAATTTGATTCATGGTTTAGAACAACAAAAGTTAGCAGTTCAATCGGGATATTGGCCTTTAATAAGATTCAATCCAGATCTTGATAAAGAGGGAAAAAACCCTCTTCAATTGGATTCTAAAGCTCCGAGCATTCCTTTAGAAGAATATATATATAATGAAAATAGATACAAAATTCTTACCCGAACTATGCCAGAGGAAGCTAAAAAATTGTTAAAAGAAGCTCAAGAAGGGGTTTTAAAACGTTGGAAGCTTTATGAACACTTAGCCTCACCCTTTGTAAAAAAATAATAAATAAATTATAATAGATAATCTTTTAATAATTAAGACAGTAAAGATTAAAAAAAAGGATACCGCAAACTTTTTTAGCTTTGCGGTATCCTTTTTGCCCATGATTTCTGACGGGCAGACACAAGATCTGCTCCTACTTCTTTTATCTTTCATTTCTTTTTCTTAACTCGATACTCGATACTTGATACTTGATACTATATTACAAAATACTAGTTGTTTTTATTTTTTTTTCTATTATAATATAAATAGACTAATAGAACACATAGGAAAGGAGGGTAAATAAATGGTAGAAAAAGGTACCTATAGGCTTAAAAAAGGTTTAGCCGAGATGTTAAAAGGCGGAGTAATAATGGATGTGGTGAATGCAGAACAAGCAAAAATTGCCGAAGAAGCGGGTGCGGTAGCAGTTATGGCTTTAGAAAGAGTTCCTGCTGATATTCGATCTGCCGGTGGTGTAGCCAGGATGGCTGACCCAAAAATAATAAAAGAGATAATGAAAGCTGTAACTATTCCGGTAATGGCTAAGGCGAGGATTGGGCATTTTGTGGAAGCCCAGGTTTTAGAAGCTTTAGGAGTAGATTATATTGACGAAAGTGAAGTGTTAACTCCCGCTGATGAAAATTACCATATAAATAAATTGAATTTTAAAGTTCCTTTTGTTTGCGGAGCAAGAAATTTAGGTGAGGCTTTACGCAGGATAGGAGAAGGTGCAGCCATGATTAGAACTAAGGGAGAACCGGGAACAGGAAATATAGTGGAAGCGGTGAGGCATATGCGCGAGGTTATGGATGAAATAAGAAGATTAAAAAATATACCTAAAGAGGAGTTGATGACTAAAGCCAAAGAATTAGGCGCTCCTTTTGAACTTTTACAAGAGGTAGCTCAAAAAGGAAAATTACCAGTAGTTAATTTTGCTGCCGGAGGTATAGCTACCCCTGCTGATGCAGCTTTAATGATGCAGTTAGGAGCAGATGGAGTTTTTGTAGGTTCAGGAATATTCAAATCAGACGATCCTAAAATAAGGGCTAAAGCTATTGTAGAGGCGACTACCCATTACGATAATCCTAAAATTATAGCTCAAGTTTCAGAAGGATTGGGCGAAGCGATGAAAGGGATAGAAATTTCGAAAATTGCCGCAGCTGAACGGATGCAAGATAGAGGATGGTAAGCTAAGAATTGGATTAAAAAATGAACCAGAGAGGAGCTAAGGAGTGTAATCTTGAAAGTCGGAGTATTATCCCTTCAGGGAGCAGTAGAAGAACATTTAGAGATGATAAAAAGGTGTGGTTTTGAGGGAATCAAGGTAAAAACGATTGAAGATTTAGAAAAAGCAGATAGATTAATAATTCCCGGAGGCGAAAGCACCGTTATTGGTAAGTTAGCTAAAATATATGGCTTAGACCGAGAGATTATTAAAAAGGGTAGAGAAGGGATGCCTATATTTGGAACCTGTGCAGGTATGATTTTATTAGCAAATAAGGTTCTGGGCATTGAGCAGATAAGATTTAATTTAATCGATATTGTGGTAGAAAGAAATGCTTTTGGAAGACAGGTAGATAGTTTTGAAGTTGATTTAAAAATAGAAGATTTTTCCGGAAAACCTTTTAAAGCAGTATTCATTAGAGCTCCTTATATCCAGAAGACCGGGAAGCAAGTAAAAGTTTTAGCTGAATTTATGGGAAAGATTGTGATGGCCCGACAGAAAAATATTTTAGTATCATCTTTTCATCCAGAATTGACTGAGGATTTGAGAGTACATAAATACTTTCTAAGCGATCATTATTAGCGTATAGCGGATAGGATAATTAGTATCGAGTATCGAGTATCGAGTATATAGTAAAGAAAATAAAGAGAGAAAAAAGTAAAGGGGTAGTGAGTAAACCTCCCCTATAGTGGCTAGGAAAATAGAATTCAGAATTCAGAAGTAAGAACGAAAAAGAAAAGAAGA
>MEYH01000040.1:10342-10482 GCA_001773955.1 Candidatus Sediminicultor quintus
ATTGCCGGAAGAGGTAGGAAAAAAATATTCAATTTCTTTTCAAAATAGAAAAGATACCCCTTGACAACCTCCCCTAACTTTGTTAGTATGGAGTCTGTCACTTCTTAAGACACCTTTCGTTCTTTGAAAAATCTATAGTA
>MEYH01000041.1 GCA_001773955.1 Candidatus Sediminicultor quintus
CCAGCTACCCTCTTGGGAGGAAAATTAACTACCGCGACAATCTGTCGGTTAAGTAAATCTTCTTTAGAATATAATTTAGTAATCTGAGCAGATGATTTTTTTATTCCTAATTCCCCAAAGTCAATTTTTAATTTATAAGAAGGCATACGTGCTTCTTTAAAATCCTCTACCTCTATTATCTTCCCTACTTTTATATCTAATTTCTCAAAATCTTCAAAAGTTACCATCATTCATAGCCTTCCATATATTATTTTATATTTTATCTATTAAACTTAAATATATAATAACTTAAAAATTATATTTTTCCAAGTCTCCAAATTGACATCGGTCATTATTATAATATATAGTTTTAATATAATAATATTAATTTACATTTACATAAAAGAGGAGGAAAAAATGTCTAAAATAATACTTATTACCGGTTCCAGCACTGGTTTAGGTGCAGAAACTGCCAGGTTTTTAGCTTTTCAAAATGAAATTATTGTCCATTATGAAGCTTTCCTCTCTGTTTATTCCCTGGTTAGAAAAAGGAAATAATCCCTGTATTATCAATATTAGTTCTATTGCCATGCGTCACGGAGCTCCAGGAGCCACCATTTATGGTGCTTGTAAAGGAGCTATTGATTGTTTTACTCGAGGTTTAGCCCATGAATTAGCTCCTGCTATCCGTGTTAACGCAGTATCACCGGGAGTGATAAATACACCTTTTCATAAAAAGATAACTACTCTTGAAAAGATGAAAAGTTTCAAAGAATCAACTCCTCTTAAACAAATTGGAGAAGCTATTCATATTGCCAAGACTATAGAATTTTTAATTAATAATGACTTTATTACGGGAGAAACTATCGATGTAAATGGAGGTCTTTTTATGAGATAAAATAATTTGCACTAATTAATTCAATAAAAAATAATAGACTCCCACGTCTTTACAGAAGTGGTTCTGTCCCTATTTATTTAATTTTAAAAAATCTTTCTTTTTTATAAAAAATCTTCCCCTGTTATATTAATTCCAATCCCCGAAAAAAGTTATGTCAAAGGAGACAAAATGAAAACATCTGTCAGATTATTTCATTGGTTACCACGGATTTTCTGTATTCTGGCTATTCTTTTTATTAGTTTATTCGCAGCTGATGCTTTTGCACCCGGGCTCACCACCTGGCAACAACTTGGTGCATTCTTCATCCATCTCATTCCATCTTTTATTTTACTATCCCTCCTTATCGTTGCCTGGAAATGGGAATTTATTGGTGGTATCATTTTTACGGTAATAGGTCTTGGCCTGAGCCCGTTTGTATTTATGATAAATTATAAAATGAACCACTCCATTTGGGTGAGCCTCGGCATAATCCTGATGATTACTATTCCATTCGTTGTTGTGGGTATTCTTTTTATTATAAGTCATAACATGAAGAAAAAGAATCTTCCGAGGATGGTAAATCTTTAATAGTAAACATTGTAAATCCTTAATCAAGGAAGATCGCCTGCTGGGCGTTTCCTCTGGAGGCGATGTGATAAACTACTCCCGCAAATTACTATCCGTAATAATCTGGTCATGCTGCCGATATAGCATATCCTTTGTTATATTGCAAGACCCCCTATTACCTTGTGAATCTAAGAATGATTGTCATATCTGTCCCGAAGGACATAAGCTAATTTTTTATCGTATTAATAAACAGGAAAAAAATAAAGCATATATGATTTCCGATAAGAGAATTTGTCTTGCCTGTCCCCATTACGGTACTTGTACTACATCCAAAACCGGAAGAATGGTCACCCGACTTCTAAAGGAAGAAGCAAGGCAGAGACTGGAGGCTCAATATGAAGAACCCCAGTCTCAAGAGATCTATAAACTTAGAAAACAGAAAGCTGAGCTTCCCTTCGGACATATCAAACGCAATCTAAAAGTTGACTCATTCCTCCTAAGAGGTCTAAAAGGAGTGAGTGCTGAAGCCTCTATCCTTGCTACCTGTTTTAATTGAACCTCCCCCGCTTTACCGGACACCAAGATAAGACTATAATAAATTTATCGGAGGTTCAAGTAATATGGATAACAAGAAAAAACAATTTACTCAGGAGTTCAAGAAAGAGGCAGTGGAGTACAGTGTATCCTCAGGGAAAACAGTAGAAGAAGTTGCCCGGGATTTGGGGATATCCCATCATAATCTAACTCGTTGGCGCAAAGAATACCGCAAAGATGGAGAACTAGCCTTCCCCGGCCATGGCAAGGAGAATCTGACTCCCCAGGAGGAGAAAGTTCGGAAATTACAGAAAGAACTAAATGACATCCAAATAGAGCGTGATATCCTAAAAAAAGCGTTGGCTATCTTCACCAAAAAACCGTAGATGACTACCGGTTTATCCGGGAACACACGAAACTATTCCGTGTTACGAAGATGTGCCAGATCCTTAAAGTTTCCCGATCAGGCTATTATGATTGGCTGAAACATCCAGTCAGTCAAAGGAAGATGAACATGGATCTCTATTCCCGTAAGATCATCGGCTGGTCACTAAAGAGACAGATTAACCAAGGAATTAGTCATTGCCGCACTGGATATGGCCTTAAAACAGCGAAATCTTTCTTCTGACTTACTTCTGCATTCCGATCGGGGCAGCCAGTATGCCAGTGAACTTTATCAGCTGCTTTTGCTAAAACATGGTATACTGTGTTCTATGAGCGGCAAAGGGAATTGCTTTCGATAATGCTGTGATGGAGAGTTTTTATCGTACCTTAAAAGTGGAATTGATTTATCAAAAAACTTATCAGACCAGAAGAGAAGCTCAAAGAGATATTTTTGAATACATCGAAATCTTTTACAACAGAGAAAGATTACATTCCTCTCTGGGCTACTGCAGTCCGGAGGAATATGAAAAGCTAATGTTAATGAAAGTGTCTTAACTGAGTGTCCGGATTATCGGGGGAAGACCAATAAATAGTTTAAAAGATAAAAAGACAGAAAAAATTAGAAAGAGAGGTTTTTTATATGAATTGGACTAAAACCTTGAGGGTAGCCAGTGTTTTTATAGTAATTTTTGTTGCCCTTTTATTATCGCTTCCTCTAAATGAGAAAATAAATTTGGGATTAGATTTAAAAGGAGGTTCTCAGATTATTTTAGAATGTGTAGATACTCCCAATGCACCAGTGGATGATGATGCGGTAAATAGAGCATTAGAGATTATAAGAAATCGTATTGACCAATTAGGAGTTTTAGAACCGGTAATTCAGAGGCAGGGATTGCGACGTATTTTAGTTCAGTTACCTGGCGTAGAAGACCCTGAAACTGCGACAGAAATAATTGGTAAAACTGCTCTTTTAGAGTTTAAAAATGAAGATGGAGAGACTCAATTAACGGGGGCGCATTTAATAAATGCTAAAGCATCCTTTGACCAATTTAGTCGATCTATTGTTTTGATTGAATTTGATAAAATTGGAGCTAAAGAATTTGGGGAAGCTACTAAAAATAATGTGGGTAAAATTTTATCTATTACTTTAGACGGAAAAGAAATAACTCACCCTCGAGTAGATGAGCCGATACTTAATGGTAATGCTGAAATTACTGGTAGTTTTACAGTAGATAGTGCAAAACAGTTAGCTTTACTTTTAAGGTCTGGTTCGCTACCTGTCAAAGTGGAAATATTAGAAAACAGATCAGTGGAACCAACTTTAGGTAGAGATTCTATTGCTAAAGGAATAAAAGCAGGAATAGCGGGATTGATATTAACTTTCATCTTTATGATAATTTATTATAAGGGTTTTGGTTTAGTAGCAGATTTCGCTTTAGTTGTATGTATGATATTGATTATTGGAGCCTTAGCTGGATTAAAAGCCACTTTAACTCTTCCTGGAATAGCTGGAATAATCCTTACTATTGGTATGGCAGTAGATGCAAATATACTGATCTTTGAAAGAATAAAAGAGGAGTTAAGATTGGAGAAAACTTTTCGAGCTTCAATCGATGCTGGTTTTAGTAAAGCCTTTAACTCCATATTTGACGCTAATGTTACTACTTTAGTTGCCGCTTTTGCCTTATTATGTTTTGGCTCAGGACCAATTAAAGGATTTGCAGTTACTTTAAGTATAGGTATTTTAGCTAGTATGTTCACCGCAATCGTAGTAACCAAAATTATTTTGGAATTAATTACTAATAAATTTAGTTCTAAAGCTTTATTATAGATGTAGTAAAGGAGGATATATTTAATGGATATATTTAGGGACAAGAATTTTAATTTTATAAAGAATAGAAAAATAGCCTATACTATTTCCGCAGTTATCATACTGGTTGGCTTAATTTCGATTATTTTTCATGGGTTTAATTTTGGGATTGATTTTAGTGGAGGAACTTTGCTTCAATTAAAATTTGATAAGTCAGTTTCCACTGCGGAGATTCGAAAGGTTTTTGGTGAATTTAATTTGAGTCAAAGTACTATTCAAAAATTATCTGAGAATGAATTTGTAATACGAACAGAGAATATTGATACAGAGAGAAGAAAAGAAATTTTATCAGTTTTAAAAGAAAAATTGGCTAATCCGAAAGTATTACGTATGGAAACAGTAGGACCAATTATTGGAGAAGATTTAAAAAGATTATCTCTTTATGCCTTAATTTTTGCCTTTATAGGAATCATTCTTTATGTTACTTTAAGATTTGAATTTAAGTTTTCCGTTGTTTCCATATTAGCACTTTTTCATGATTGCTTAATTGTATTAGGTATCTTTTCTTTGTTGAAGAAGGAAATTACTATCCAGGTAGTTGCAGCAATTCTCACTATAATAGGATATTCTGTAAATGATACCATTATAATTTTAGATCGGCTTAGAGAAAATATAAAGTTTAAAACCAGAGAAACTTTTGAAAATTTAATAAATCTTAGTATTAATCAAACTTTAACTAGAACAATATTTACAACCTTAACCACTATTTTTCCAATTTTAACTTTATATTTTTTTGGTGGGATTATACTTTCTGATTTTGCTTTAGCTTTGCTTTTAGGAATGATTGCCGGAACCTATTCTTCTATTTTTATTAGTAGTCCCTTATTAATAGATTGGAACAAAATATTTAAGGTGCATCAAAAAGGGCTTAAAATTAACGAGAAGAAAAAGGTTAAAAAGTAAATTAAAATAGAAGTCAGAAATCAGTAGTCAGAAGTCAGAATAAATTCGTATCTCGTATTATAACGGATAGTATTGCAAACTAAAAACTTAAAGCGAAAAACTATAAGTTAAAATTCAAAACTTTTTCTTCGGTTTTAGTTTTGAGTTTTGGTTTTTCGCTTTTAATTTTTAGCATACTATAAAAGTTTGTCAAATACAATTCTAAACCAAATAATAATTATTCCATTAAAAAGAAATATAAAAAATGCCTGAATTTAATATGTTAGGTAAAACGCTACTATTTTTTGGAGTAGTGTTGATCATTTTAGGAGCTATATTTTTATTGGTAAGGAAGTTACCTTTTTCTGGCAGATTACCTGGGGATATTGTAATTCAACGAAAAAATATTATGGTATTATAGACCCCATATTCTATTTTAAAATTAGTCATTTTCCGTAACTAGTTGTAATAAGAGAGGTAACAATATCATTTAACAAGCGTCCTCTAAAGTTCACGATAATTACATTACGATGTTGATTAATCTTGCCTAAATCTTCTCTTGGAATTAATCCTTCTTCCTGAGGAGCATAAATCAATAAGGCCGTTTCATCTCTTTTGTCTGATAAAATAGTTTCTAAACGAGATGAGATGCTTTTCCAGTGTGCCAAAAGTAAAGTGTAGTTTGCCGCTTTCTTCAATTCTCGTCCCTTTATCTGGATAATATTTTTTCCTTTAAACAGATTTGAATCTATTAATAGATTTTTTAAAGAGGTGAAGCTATCGTTCTCTGCAACTACAGCTATTTTTCGACTAGCTAACCCCTTACCAAGTCTCCACAAAGCCGGTGAAATACCTGTAACCCATTTATAAATACCAACTAAAAAAGCAATAACAACAATAAATGTCGTCCCATATCCGATAACGTCTAGTATTTTAATGACAGTTTCCATAAAAACACCTCCTGATAAGAAATTTACTTATTTTCTTTAAGAAGAAAATTTGTTACCAAACAATTTTCGCCAAAATTTCCTTGATTCGTTCTCACCAATCTGCATAGCGGTATGTTATCACTGTTAGCTAACAATGCCAACACTTATTTATGCGTTGTCCAGGACATACTATACAATTTTTAAATTATGGATATTCTCACCCCTACTGCTATGAATAAAGTTTATGATTTTAGCTAAATTTTCATCCATCCAAAATTCGAAAGTAGCTATTTATAAGGGTCTCGTAATTTTGGGGAAGCAAAAATAGGCTAAAAACAGAGGTCGTAATTGCCAATTTTTCGAAAATTGAAATGCAAAAAAAGGCACTCTACGTACGTTTAAAGGGCATTCCTGAAGGGAGTCTAAAACCCTTATAAATAAGGTTCTTGTGTCATTGCGAGGAACGAAGTAAGCCTGCCCTCCCATTTTCATGAGGACAGGCTCTGCAAAAGCAGGGAAAGTAATCTCATACTTCCAAATTCCACAATAGTAACAATTTCCTTATTCCTTTTCGGTCATTCTCTCTTCCCCTCTCCCCTTAATTTTTCTAAAACTCTACACTTCTTCCTAATTTAAGCAAATGGGACCTGTTCCTATTTATTTAGGGTAGAACAAATAATAGGTTTTATACCTTTACCACCAAGGTGCTTTTCTACTAATCGGGTAGGGATAAATTCGTGAATTAAACCGCTTAATAGAAACCCCATAAATAGAAAAGGCAATACTTCAACAAGATATCCTTTAAATACTACAAGAAATTCGATTAATACATTCATTATTGTAAATACTATCTTTATTAATGAAGAACATTTTCTGCGTGTTGACCTAAATAGGATTGTGCTCAAACATTAATCTCCGCTGTCTGATAAAATTGCTACGATTATTCCAGAAACGATTCTTTTGGTCACGGGTAAAAATCCCCTGCCACTGCAATACTATTTGATTTACTCCTCTAAATAAGGTCCTTTAGGTTTTTCTGTTTCTACATATAAGTTAATTCTCTTATCTGGTACTTGAGGATCATTTGAATAAATATGGATATGTTTTTCATCTTTTCCCACATAATCAGTAGTATCATAGGACACTTTAAGTTCAGCTGACTCTCCCGGTTGAAAGAGGGTAGTTGAAATTGAAGCCTCTATACAGGCACAAGATTCTTTTAAACTATCAATAATTAAATCTCCTTCTCCCCCATTTTTTACAATAAAAATATGGGTGAGCTTTTCGCCTTGGGTCACTTTCCCAAAATCCCATTCTTCTTCTGAAACTAGAATCCTTGGTTGAGGTCCAGTATTATTTTGGGTAGCACTAGAAGGCTTATTTTGAATATTGCTAAATACCAAAATACCTCCCAATATCACTATAACTCCTACCAGAAAAAAAATTATTATATTTTTAACGGACATGATTTTCTCCTTTTTATTTATCTTTTTTGAGATAAATTTTTATCAATAATATAGATCGGATTTCTCCCTTGGAACAATCTTCCCATCCTGAAGATGGATTATCCTTTGAGTAGCCTGAGCTAATTCCAAATCATGGGTAGCAATACATATGGACAGACCTTTTTCGCTTAAACTCTTAAAAAGCTCTAAAATTTGCCCTTTAACTTCTGTCTCTAATTTACCAGTAGGTTCATCAGTAATAAGTATCTTGGGATCGTTAACCAAAGCTCGAGCGATACCGGTCCGTTGTTTGTCCCCCCCGGATAAGTATTTTACCTGAATTCTCTCTTTTCCTTTAAGTCCTACTTCTTCCAGCAACACTAATAATTTTTTCTCATTGATACTCTTCTTGGCAAAAATTAAAGGTAGTTCTATATTTTCTCTAACCGTTAAGGTTGGAATTAAGTAAAACCTTTGGAAGACAAAACCAATATTTTCCCTTCTGATCTTTATTAAATCATTCTCCTCAAGAGAAGCAACCTCAGTATCACCTATTTTTAGGCTTCCTGCTGAAGCCTTATCAAGACAACCAATCAGGTTCATTAAAGTGGTTTTCCCTGAACCAGAGGGGCCAATAATGGAAACAATTTCACTCTCTTTAATTTTTAATTCTACTCCGTCAAGAGCTTTAACAATTTCTGACCCTCGATGATAATATTTTTTTAAATTCGCTGCTTCTAAAACTATCTTATCCTGCATTTTATTTTACCAACCTTTCATCCTGCTCTATTTTCCCATCATTTAAGTGAATAATCCGGTCAGTTGAATGACCCAATCTAATGTTATGAGTAGCAACTACAATAGTCAAACCTTCTTCTCTATTGAGCTCTCGGAAAAGATCAAAAAGTCCTTGGGCATTCTTAGTATCCAGATTCCCGGTAGGCTCATCAGCAAGGAGAATCTGAGGATTATTAACTAGAGCCCTAGCCACAGCCACCCGCTGTAATTCTCCTCCGCTTAATTCATTAGGAAAATGAGTTAACCTATGATCTAATCCTACTCTTTTTAAGAGTGTTTCTGGGTTAGTATTATTTTTAAAATTTCTGGCAAAAATCAGAGGTAATTGAACATTTTCCAATGAATTTAAAGATGAAATTAAGAAAAAATCCTCAAACACAAATCCAATTTTTTCAATTCGAATACGGCAAAGTTTTTCCTCATTAGATTTTGCAGGATCGCATCCTAAAATATCTAATTTACCCGAAGTGGGTCTATCTAAACATCCAACTAAATTTAGGAAGGTAGTCTTTCCTGCCCCCGATGGTCCCATTATGGTAACAAATTCGCCTTTTTTAATCTCTACATCTATCTCTTTTAAAGCAACTATTTTTTCGAATTCAGAGGAATATATCTTTTTTAATTTATTAGCTCTTATGGCGAAATCTTTCATTATTCTCCACTCCTTATTACTTCAATAGGTCTCATTGAAGCAGCCCTAAATGCCGGATACAATCCGGAAATTATTCCAATAATTATTACTCCAAAGAAAGAAAATAGTAAAAGTTCCGGAGTAATTAAGAGTAATCTACCACCTGGGGCATAAGGCATTACTTTTCTTACCAAAAGTTCAGTAAAATTTCCACCAAAAATCGCAATAATTGAACCAAAGATGCCGCCTAAAGTACAAATAATGAGTGTTTCTATCCAGATTAATTTAAATATATCCAATTTTGAAGCACCTATTGCCTTCATAATGCCTATTTCTTGTGTCCGTTCAAAGACGCTCATTAATATGGTATTAATAACCCCAATAATAGCTACAAATATGGCGATAAAGGCCACAGACATAATTAAAATTTTAGCTGAATTTACCAGATTTAGGATTGTCCCTTTAACTTGACTCATACTGATTACTTGAATACTAGCGATAGGATAAAGCCTTTCTTCGAATGCTTGAAGTCTATCTATTTGTTTTAGTTTAATACCTATACTAGTTAGCTTACCTTCTATTTCAAATATTCGTTGAGCAGTTTTTAAAGGCAAAAAGAAATCTCCATCTTCTAGGGAAGCAGTCTTCTCAAAAATCCCCACAATGACTAAATTTGTATCTTCCCCAGGAATTGATATTTTATCACCGACTGTTTTTTGTAATTTTTTTTGTATTGATTCTGCTTTATCATATCCCAAAATAACTTCATCGGCATCATCACTTGAGAACCACTCTCCAGATTTTAACTTTACATTAGGCTTAAGTTCCATATAACTTCTTTCAATTCCTGAATAACTATCAAAACCCCCTTTACCATCGCTTTTTTCTGGGTCATAAACTAACTGTACGAGTAATGGTGTAATCTTATCAATATCAGGATCGCTGATTATTTGTTTATATATATCCTCATCTATAAACTTAAGACCTGCTTCTCCCTTAAGTACCCTGGTTGCTGCCTCGTAAGGGCAGCCTTTGGCAGTTACAAGAACTTGATATCCCATCTTATCGACATCTGAGGTTAATGCCTCTTGATACCCGGCATTAAAACCTAAAAGACAGACTAAAACTGCTACTGCTACTGCTACTCCACCGATGGTTAAAAAAGAGCGAGACTTTCTCCGTTTTAAATTCTTATAAGCAAGAACAAAGAATTTCATTAAAATTCAACTCCTTTCCCAATAATACTTATTCTCCCATTTTTATTCTCCGGCACACCTTCAACAACTACTTTTTTCCCAACTTTTGGAGGAATACTAAGACCTGAGGGATTAATGTCTACATAAATTGTACCTGTCTCGTCTTCTAAAAAGAACCAACATCCTGAGGGGCATTCTCGGACAATCTTCCCCTCCAATCTGACTGTTTGACCAAGATATTTATCTGGATTAGCAAGAATGTCTTTTGCGCTAGTAACTCCTTTTTCTGTAATATTAACACCATACCTCTCGCTCTTCTCGCTGCTATTGCCACTGCAACCTGAAACACCCCACATGATTAATATGATAATTACTGATACACCAATTAATTTAATGTTCTTTGCCTTTCTCATCTTTTCTCCTTTTACTAAAAAATAATCATAACAACTACTCTAATTCATATTTAGGCATTACAAATAGTATCGGAAAAGCTTTTTGTGTTATTCTACTTATATGATTGAATAAGTAGTAAA